>MGCE01000069.1 GCA_001790315.1 Candidatus Rokubacteria bacterium RIFCSPLOWO2_02_FULL_72_37
CGTCCTTGATCGCCTCGATCTGCTCGCCGAGGCCGCCGATATCGTCGTAGCCGATGTCCGGCACCTCCTCGAGCGTGAGGTCCTCGACCTCGCTCTTCGGCAGCTTCTCGAGCAGGTAGCCCGACTTCGCGTCCATCAGGATGTGATCGCCGGTCTTCAGGCGCAGCGCGCGGAGCGGATCCGCGATGATCCCGACCTTCTCCTCGTCGGCCCGCAGCGTGACGACGGCGCGCTCGTCGTCGAGTTGCTCCTTCAAGATGACCACGTCGCCCTGGATCTCGTAGCTCGCCGCCTCGATGACGTTGAGCCCCTCGTTCAGGACGAGCTCCTGTCCGGGCTTGAGCGCCTCGGGCTTGATGGACGGGTGGAGATTCACCTTCACCTTGCGACCCTGCGAGAGGATGTTGACGGTCGTGTCCTCGTTCACCGAGAGGTACACGCCGTACGTCGATGGCGGCGCGCAGAGCTTGTCCACTTCTTCCTTGAGGGCGGTGATCTGTTCCCGCGCCTCGTAGAGGGTGTTGACCAGCTTCTCGTTCTGGTTGAAGGCCTGCACCAACTGGCGATTGGCCTCGCGCAGTTTGTTCTCGAGGATCATGAAATCCTTCGGCGCGTCCTCGAGCTTCTTCCGGAGGTGGACGGTCTCCGCCTCGAGCGAACGGACGTAGGCCTGGAGATCCTGCACCTGGATCTCGTACTCGGTGAGGCGGCGGCGGGCGCTCGCATCGGACATGGAAGAGGGGAGGAACTTGGAGAACCCCTCGCGGCTGGGGCTACTCTTCTTTTCGAACTCCTTCATAAGCCATCCCTTCTCACTCGACTCCTCGTGCGCCGCTCGTGCACAGCCGCGCCGCCTGTGATCGAGTATAGGCGGCGCGCAAAAGGAAAGTCAAGATTGCGCGGTCACTTACGCATCGTTTTCGCGTCTGCTGCGGCCACCGCGCGGGCCGGCGCGCTCGTTCTCGAAACGGCTGGCGCACATCGCGGGTTCCACGTATAAGAGTGTCGATGCGCGCCCCGTCGGTGCCGCGTGCCCTGCTGCTCGGCGTGCTACTCCTCGGACTCCCCGCGGCGCTCCTGGCCCAGGGGCTGACCGCGCCCCAGGGACCCGTGGCGCGGCGCGAGGTCCGCGTCGGCGTGCCCGGAGTCCCGGCGGTGCTGGACCCCGCGCTCGCCCTCGAGGGCGCCGTCCCGCTGATCGCGCGCCAGGTCTTCGACACGCTCGTCGCGTATCGTGAGGGAACGACGGACGTCGAGCCGGCTCTCGCGACGCGGTGGACCGTCTCGCGCGACGGGCTCGTCTGGACGTTCAGCCTCCGCGAGGGCGTTCGCTTCCACGATGGCGCGCCGCTCACCGCGGCCGAGGTCGCGGCGTCGTTCGAGCGCTCCCTCCGGCCCGAGGCCCAGGCCGCGGCCGGGGCGTGGCCCCCGCTCCTCCGCGGCGCGCCGGGCGTCGTCAAGGAGGTGCGGGCGCTCGATCCCCGGACGCTCCAGGTCGTCCTCGTGCAGCCCTACGCGCCATTGCTCACGGTGCTCGCGCACCCGGGCCTCGCGGTCGCACGTGCCGTCGCAGGCGCCGAGGGCGTGCGCTTCGTGGGCTCCGGCCCCTACCGGGTCGTCGACGCGTCGGTCGGCCGGTTGGCGCTCGAGGCGGCGCCCGGCGCGTGGGGCGGGCCGCCCCGCGCCGAGCGCCTCGTGTTCCTCGACGTCGGGACGGATGAGCAGGCCGAGGCGGAGCTGGACGCGCGCTCGCTCGACGTGTGGTTCCCGGCGGGCCCCCCGCGTCGCACCGAGGGCGCCCTGTCGGTCCCCGGTCTCCGGGTCGGGTACATCGCGTTCCAGACCGAGCGGGAGCTCTTCTCCCGGCGGCAGATCCGCCGCGCCGTGGCGGCGGCGCTCGATCCGGCGGTGCTCGGTGTCGCGCTGGAGCGCGCGGCCGTGCCGCTGCAGTCGTTCCTGCCGCCCGGCGTGTGGGCGCGCCGCGAGGGCTCGCCGGTGCTCGGCGGCAGCCGCGAGACCGTGCGGGCGCTCCTGCGCGGAGGTAACTGGCCGAAGGAGCAGGTGCCGACGCTGCTCGTGCCGGCCGACGAGAAGCCGCTCAACCTGCCGAGGCTCGCGGAGGCGATCCAGATCCTCCTCGGCTCGGACGAGATGGCGCTGCGTCTGCAGGTCGAGCCCGAGCCGACGGTCCGGACCCTGCTCGGCGGCGGGGCGTTCGATCTCGCGCTGGTGGAGGCGGTGGTCGTCGGCGGCGACCCGCACCTGTTCCTGTTCCCGCTTTCGACGAGCGAGGCGGCGGTGAAGGGGCCGCGAGCGCTCAACTACTCCTTCTACCGGAATCCGCGCCTCGACGACGTGCTGATCCGCGCGAGCCAGCTCTCCTACCGCCCCGAGCGCAGACGACTCTACCAGCGGGCGCAGGCGATTCTCGCCGAGGACCTGCCGTGGATCCCGGTGTACGTCCGGCTGCACTGGGCGCTCACCCGGCCCGAGGTCCGCGGCCTGCGCCTGCATCCGACCGGGTTCCACCGGCTCGACGCCCTCACCCTCGAGGGCACAGGAGGTACGCGATGAGGAAGCTCGCCGGGCTCGCGGTCGTCGTCGCGCTCGCGCTCGCCGGCGCCGGCGCCTCGGCGCAGGCCCCCCGCGCGGGCGGCACGCTACGCGCCGTCTTCAGCGCGGATCCGCCGACGCTCGATCCGGCGCACGCGACGGACACCACGTCGTCCGCGGTGATCCGGCAGGTCTTCGACGGGCTCCTCGAGCTCGACGAGACGCTCACCCCGGTGCCGGCGCTCGCCCGGCGCGTCGACGCCTCGGCAGACGGCCGCGTGTACACGTTCGCGCTCCGACCGGGCGTCCGGTTCCACAACGGCCGTGAGGTCCGCGCCGCCGACGTCAAGTACTCGTTCGAGCGCGCGGCGAAGGGCAAGCGGCCCTGGGTGTTCGAGAAGATCTCCGGGGCGCGCGAGTTCATCAAGGGCACGGCGGACGGCATCGGCGGCGTCCGGCTGGTGGACGACCTGACCATCGAGCTGCGGCTCGACCGCCCCTTCGCTCCCTTCCTCCACCTGATGGCGTACGATGCCGCCTCGATCGTCCCCCGGGAGGAGGTCGAGAAGCGCGGTCCGGGCTTCGCCAGTCACCCGGTCGGCACCGGCGCGTTCCGCTTCGCGTCCTGGCGGCGCGACGACCAGGTCGTGCTGGAGCGGTTCCCCGACCACTTCCGCGGGTCCGCCCCCCTCGACCGGGTCGTGTTTCGGATCATTCCTGCCGAGATCACGCGCTTCAACGAGTACCGCGCCGGCCAGCTCGACCTGACGGACGTTCCGACGGGCCAGTGCCGCTCGGTCCAGAACGATCCGCAGCTCCGCGGCGAAGCCGCGGTCTGGCCGACGCTCGGCACCCACGGGCTCCGTTTCAACGTGGCGAAGCCGCCGTTCGACGACGCGCGCCTGCGCCGCGCCGTCGCCCACGCGATCGACCCCACGCTCATCGTGGAGCGCCTGCTCGAGGGCTGCGTGTATCCGGCGCGAGGGATTCTCCCGCCGGCCCTGCCCGGCTACTCGTCCGGGATCCGGCGCTTGGCCTTCGACCGCGGGCGCGCGAAGCAGCTGCTCGTGGAGGCCGGCCACCCCGGCGGACGGGGCCTCGGGCCGATCCCGTTCAACTTCAACACCGGCGACCTCAACCAGCGCATCGCCGAAGTGCTGCAGGCGCAGCTGCGCGAGATCGGCATCGCGCTCGAGCTCCGGCGGCTCGACTGGGCGGCGCACATCAAGGTGGTCGACGACGGCAGCGCGGTCTTCTTCCGGCAGGGGTGGATCGCGGACTACCCGGACCCGGAGAACTTCCTCACGGTGCTGTTCCACTCGCGCAACATCGGCGCGGCCGGCAACACCTCGCGCTACCGCAACGCCGCGGTGGACCGTCTGCTCGACGAGGCCGACGCCATGGCGCCCGGGCCCACACGCTCCGCGCGCTACCACCAGGCCGAGCAGGCGATCGTCGACGACGCGGTGTGGATCTCGCTCTACCACTACTCGAGCCGCGCGCTCGTCAAGCGTTCCGTGAAGGGGCTCGAGCGCTCCGCGCTCTCGTCCGCGCCCGAGTTCCTTGCGCCGCTCCGAAGGGTCTGGCTCGATCGCTGACATCGGGCGCGCGCTGCTCGGGCGTCTGCTGGCCCTCGGGCCCGTGCTCTTCGGCATCACCCTGCTCGTCTTCCTGCTGAACGCGATCGCCCTCGGCGACCCGGCGCGCGCCGCGATGGGCCAGCGGGCCGATCCCGAGGCGCTCGAGCGCCTGCGGCGCGACTACGCGCTCGACCGGCCGCTGGCGGTGCAGTACGTCACGTGGATCGGCCGTCTCGCCCGGGGCGACCTCGGCACCTCGTTCCGCGAGCAGCGCGCGGTCGCGGAGGTCATCGCGGAGCGCCTGCCGGCGACGGTCCGTCTCGCCTTCGCCGCCACCCTGGTGGCGGTGGTCCTCGGCGTCGCCGCCGGCGCGCTGGCGGCGGTGCGCCCGGGCTCGGCGCTCGACCACGTGCTGATGGGCGCCGCGGTCCTCGGGATCTCGACGCCGGTGTTCTGGCTCGGGATGATGCTCGCGCTCGTCTTCGCGGTCACGCTCGGCTGGTTGCCGGTCTCCGGCTACGGCGGCGGTTCGCTCCGGCACCTCGTCCTGCCCGCGCTGACACTCGGCGCCCTCCACACGGGGACGGTCGCCCGCATGACGCGCTCGAGCCTGCTCGAGGTCGTGCGCCAGGACTACGTCCAGACCGCGCGGGGCAAGGGCCTGCCCGAGCGGATCGTGCTCGGCAAGCACGCGCTCCGCAACGCGCTGATCCCCGTCGTCACCGTGATCGGCATCGGCCTCGCGGACCTGCTGGTCGGCGCGCCGCTGACCGAGACCGTGTTCGCGTGGCCGGGCGTCGGCCGCCTGCTCGTCGCCGCGGTCGGCCAGCGCGATCTGCCGGTCGTCATGGGCGCGGTCCTCGTGTTCGCGCTCGTGTACGTCCTCGGCAACCTGCTCGTCGACCTCGCGTACCTCGTCATCGACCCGCGGACACGCCGTGCCGCGACCTGACGCGCTCCGCCACAGGGGCTTTCTGGCGGGCGCCGCGCTCTTCGCGGTCTTCGCGGCAGCGTCGCTCGGCGCGCCATGGCTCGCGGCCCACGACCCGCTCGACGTCGCCGCGGGGGCCGGCGCGACGCTGGAGCGGCCGAGCGCCGCGCATCCGTTCGGCACCGACGTCCTGGGGCGCGATCTCTTCTCGCGCGTGCTCTGGGGCGGGCGCGTGTCGCTCGCCGTCGGCATCGGCGTCGAGGCCCTGGCGGCGCTCCTCGGCTGCGCGGTCGGCCTCGTGGCCGGTTACTACGGCGGCATCGTCGACGCCGCGCTCATGCGCATCACCGACGTCGTGATGGCGTTCCCGTCCCTGGTGCTCGCGATCGGGCTCATCGCCGTCTTCGAGCGCCCCGGGCTGGACAAGGTGATTTTCGTGCTCGTGGCGCTCGGCTGGACGACGATCGCGCGCGTCGTCCGCGGCGCCGTGCTCGCCCTCAAGACGCGCGAGCACGTCCTGGCGGCGCGGGCGCTCGGCGTGAGCAACCTCGCGATCATGACGCGCCACCTCCTGCCGAACGCGCTCGGGTCGCTCCTCGTCGCGGCAACGATCGGCGTCGGCGGCAACATGGTGGCGGAGGCGGGGCTCTCGTTCCTCGGGCTCGGCGCCCAATCGCCGACGATCTCGTGGGGGGCGCTCCTCGCCGACGGGCAGTCGTTCCTCGCGAGCGCCCCGTGGGTGGCCGTGTTCCCCGGTGTCGCGCTGCTGCTGGCGGTGCTCGGGATCAACCTGCTCGGTGACGGGCTCCGAGACCTGCTGGATCCACGCTTCCGTGAGTAGAGGTTCTCCCCGGGGTGGTACCATCGGGGGCGTCCATGCTGTCCATCGCCGAGACCGCCGTCGAGATGATCGAGTGGGTGTTCCCCGAGCACGCGGGCGCCCCCGGCCAGATCCACGGCGGGCGCATGATGGAGTGGATCACGAAGGCGGGCACGATGGCGGCGGCGCGCGTCGCGCGCGGCAACGTCGTCGTCGGCGCCACGGACGACATCGACTTCCTCCACCCGGTGAGGGTGGGCGAGATCGCCAGTCTCCGGGCCCAGGTCGAATACGTGGGGACGAGCTCCCTCGAGGTGGGGGTGCGGGTCTCGACCGAGAACATCGTGACCGGCGCGCGCACTGTCACGCTGAACTCGCACCTCGTCTTCGTCTGCGTGGGCGACGACCTGCGCCCGCGACCGATCGCGGCGCGGATCGCGCCCCGCGACGCGGCGGAGGCGGCACTCGTCGACGCCGCGTGCGAGCGACGGGAGCAGCGGCTCGCGCGGCTCGCGGACAAGGCCGCGCGACGAGAGGTGGAGCGCGACGAGGTGACCGACGTCGATCCGGCCTGGCGCTTCGAGTCCACGCGGAGCGCGCTGCCGGAGGACGCGCTCTTCGGCAGCACGATGTTCGTCGGCAAGATGCTGATGGCGCTCGACGAGGCGGGCGGCATCCTGTCGATGCGCTACTGCAAGGGGTTCGTCATGACCGCGTGTGTGGACGCGATGGACTTCTACTCGCCGATCTCCACGCACGAAGTCGTGACGTTCAAGGCGGGACTCAACCACGTCGGCACCTCGTCCCTCGAGGTTGGCGTGAAAGTGCTCGCCGAGGTACCGTGGACGGGCCAGGTGCGTCACGCCTGTTCGGCGTTCCTCACGTTCGTGCACCTCGGGACGGACCTGCGGCCGCGCGCGTGCCCGCCGTTCACGCCGACCAGCGC
>MGCE01000070.1 GCA_001790315.1 Candidatus Rokubacteria bacterium RIFCSPLOWO2_02_FULL_72_37
CGACGTGGAGCGAGACCTCCTTGCCATGCTCGGTGACGCCCGCCTGCGCGTGCAGGTGGAACTCCCCCGGACGATCCGGCTCCTGGATCAGGATCCGGGCCACGTCGGCACCGAGCCGAGCGCGCACCAGCTCGGACAGGTGCTGGAGGATCTCGGAGACCTGGAGGGTGCCCGTGAGCAGCCGGCCGGACTCCACCAGGCTCTCCTGTTCCGCCGCGCGATGCGCGACGCGATCGTAGAGCCGCGCGTTCTCGACGGCGATGGCCACCTGATCGGCGACGATCTTCAGGAGCTGCTCCTCGTCCGTCTTCGCGCCCGGCGGCAGGACGTGCCGGGCAACCATGGTGCCGAGGCGGCGGTCGCGCACCGTGAGGGGAAGGCTCCATTCGACCTCGGCCATGTCGTCCGTCGGCTCGATCCCCGTGCCGGCGAGCACGCTGCGCGGCTGGCCCGCCGCCTCGCCCTCCACCGCGACGCGCACCCTCGCCGGCCCGTCGAGCTCGACCACCAGGCTCGTCGTCCCGATGGCCCGCGAGACGCCACGCAACAGCCGCACGAGCATCTCCTCCACGCCGAGCTCCGAGGTGATGTCCTGCACGGCGTGGTGCAAGTCGGCGAGCTGCCCGGCGCGTCGCACGAAGTGCTGGTTGAGGCGCTTCAGTTCCTCGACTTGGTTGAGCAGCCGGTAGACCAGACGCTGGTTGAGCTCGCGAAGGTAGACGCCCTCTTCCCGGCCCTCGATGCGCTCGCGCTTGCCCGCCAGAAATTCGGCGACTTGCCGTGGGAACGTGTCGACGTCGATCGGCTTCTGGATGTAGCCGTCGCAGCCGGCCACGAGGGTCCGCTGTCGGTCCCCCTGCATCGCATAGGCGGTGACCGCGATGACGGGGGTGGACGCGAGGTTCGGGAACGACTTGAGGATCGCGACGATCTCGTAGCCGTCGACGCCGGGGAGGTTGATGTCGAGCAGGATCAGGGCCGGCTGCTCACGGACCGCCGCCTCGATGCCCGCCAGGCCGTCCTCGGCCTCGACGATCGTATACCCCGCGGCCTCCAGGACCGCGCGGACGAGCATCCGGTTCTCCCGATTGTCCTCGACGTAGAGGATCTTCGGTTTCTGGTCCGTCGCACGAGCCGGCATACGACTCCTGTCCTCTCAGTTCAGCGGCAGTGTGAAATGGAAGGTGGACCCCTGGTTCTCGCGGCTCTCCGCCCAGATCCGCCCGCCGTGGAGCTCCACGAACTTCTTGCTGATGGCCAGTCCCAGTCCCGTGCCGCCCGCGCCGCGCGCGACCGGGTGGTCCAGCTGCTGGAACGGCTCGAACAGGCGCGCCAGATCCTCGTTCCGGATGCCGATGCCCGTGTCCGCCACGCTCAGGTGCACGACGTCCGGCTCGGCGCCCACCGAGACGAGGATTCTCCCCTCGGTCGTGAACTTGATCGCGTTCGACAGCAGATTGAGCAGGATCTGCTTCACCTTCGTCCGGTCGGCGACCACGCCCGGCAGCTCCAAAGGAACGCTCTTCTCGATCTTCAGCGGCTTTCCGCGAGCGAGCGGGACCGACGATTCGATGCACTCGTCGATCACATCGTGCAGATCGAGCTCCTCGGGCATCATTTCGAGCTTGCCGGCCTCGATGCGGGAGAAGTCCAGGATCCCGTTGATGAGCTGCAACAGGTGCGCGCCACTGTTGTGCACGGAGCGGATGTACGTTTCCTGCCGCTCGGTCAAGTCGCCGTCGAGCCGGTTGAGCAGGACCTTCGAAAAGCCGATGATGGAGTTGAGCGGTGTGCGGAGCTCGTGCGACATGCTGGCGAGGAACTGCGACTTCAGGCGGCTCGCCTGCATGAGCTGGGCGTTGGAACTGGCGAGCTCCTCGTACAGCCGCGCGTTCTCGAGGGAGATCGCAACCTGGTTCGCGAGCACCGCGAGCACCTCGAGCTCCGGGTCGTCGAAGATGTCGCCGGAGAGCTTCTCACCCACGAGGAGGATGCCGGTGAGCTTGTTCTCGATCTTGAGCGGCACGATCAGCGCGGCCCTGATCTCCTCCAGCTCGGCCTCGGCGGTCTCGAAGTACTCGGCGATCGCCGGATTCAGCCTCGCCTCTTCCTTGACCAGCAGGCGACCCGTGTGGTTGAGCCACCGGACGACGGCGCTGTCCACCGGGATCGCGGTGACACCCGCGCCCTCGCCGAGGTTGGTCTCCTCGCGGTAGACGACGAAAGCACTCTGCTCCTTGTCGTAGATCATGAGCACACAGTGCGTCAGCGGGACGCCACGGACGAGGCCGTGCACGAGGGTCTCCATCAGACGTCCGAAGTCGAGAATCGTGCTCATCCGCTTCGACAGGTCCAGCAACGTCTCGTAACAGCCGCGGCGACGGCTGAACATCAGCCGCTCGAGCTGGTCCTCGAATCGATGCCCCAGCGGGCTCATCAACAGCGTGACGAGGAACCCCAGCGGGAGGATGACCCAGAGCGGATTGACGTTCTCCCAGTTGGCGTACCGCTCGGCCGCCGCGAGGATCGAGGTCAGCACGCCCCACACGAGGAGGTAGATCGCGCTCTTCTTGACCGCGACGTTCACGTCGAACAGCCGGTAGCGCACGATCGACGTGCCCAGCATCAGGGCGAACACCATGTTCGCCGGGATGCCCATCGGATACACGAGGTCCGCCGCGGGCACGAATCGAGCGAGGATGAAGCGCGCGAAGTCGATCACGCCTCCGGCGAGGCTCACCAGCGTGCCCAGGAGGATCAGCGTCGCGCGGTTCCGCCTGAAGCTCGAATCGACGTCCTTGTAGGCCCGCACCAGGTGCGTGAGGCCGTAGATGAGGAAACAATTGAAGTAGAGGAAGAACGGCGTGTAGAGCACGCCGGTCGCCGGCGCCCAGCCCCAGTAGGTCCAGGTCACGCCCCGCATGAAGAGCGGCGACGCGCTCACGTTGATCACGCTGAACGCGAGCGCCAGCAGATAGGCCGCCGTCAACGAGGGCCGGTGCCGTGTCGTGCTCTCGAGGAAGATCAGGACGAAGTGATAGTAGAAGGCGGGCAGCACGATGACGCCCGCGTGGATGACGATCTCCCAGAACGTCGCCGTCGGTGCGTCGGCCGATCGACGCAACATGAAGACGCCGAAGTTCCAGACGGCCATGCCGGAGACGAAATACGTGAAGAGCCTGTTCAGCCGGCTCCCGGGATTGCGGATGACCGTGATCCCGGCGAGCGAGACGTTCAGGATGAACGCGAGCAGCGGAAGAGCGCTATGAAGGCTCACGGGCGCCCTGCTCGGAGGCCTCGAGCGGGAGGTAGACCTTGTCCCGCTTGCGCTGAGCGTCGATCTCGTCCCTCAGGATGCCGAACACGAACATGTCCCAGTAGCGACCGTCCTGATACCCGGCCTTCCGCAGAACACCCTCCTGCTGGAATCCGTTCCGCCGCAGGGAGTTCGCGCTCAGCCGGTTGTACTCGTACACCTTGGCCTCGATCCGCCGGAGTCCGAGCACGTCGACGCCGTAGTACGAGATCAGCTTCCCGGCCTCGACGCCGAATCCTCGCCGGATCGCGCGCTGATCGGTCAGCATCACCTCGAGGAACGCGTATCCTTCCAGGAGGTGGATGTTGAAGAGCCGCGCGAGCCCCACGGGCTTGTTCCACCCCTGATTGGCCTCCACCACGAGGACCACCTGCGTCGTGTCCGTGAGGCATGCCTCGTAGAACGAGGCATCCTTGTCGTACACGTGCTTGTACGCCCCCAGGAACTCGCTTCCCACCATGCGCTCGATGAAGGGATCTTCGGCCCATTCCGCGAGGTCGTCGAGGTCCTCGGGCTGGAGCGTACGCAGGTACACCCGCGTGCCGCGCGAGACGATGCCGGCGCGGCGCCTGGCCTCCCGGCCGTGCCCTGACGGAGCGAGCGGCTCGCTGTCCACGATGGTCACGGCTCGATCCCGTCGGCGTGCGTCAGGTCGTACGTGGTCAGGTCCCCTCCGGACGCGCCGAGGCCTCGTCGCGCATCCGCACCCAGGCGAGGTGACTGAGCCCGGCGAGGAACGTCGGGTGCCCCTCGAGCACCTCGAAACCCGCCGCCTCGAGTGACGCGTGGAACTCCGATTCACTGTAGTAGCGGTGATCGCAGTCGCGTAAGACCTCGAAGGCGGCCGTCGGGACGAGCCACCGGAGCGCCCGGAGCGCGGCGGGGCACCCGTCGCGCGCCAGCACCTCCCTGAACGTCTTCCCGACGAGCGCGGGCCGGCCGTAGGTCAGGAAGATGGCGTGGCCGCCGGGGCGAAGGGCTCGGCGACATCCCTCCAAGAGCGCCTGCGGCTCCGGATACCAGTACAGGGTGTGCATGCTCACGAGCACGTCGAAGGTGCCGGCCCCGGGCATCCCGTCACGCGCGACGTCGAGGTGGTGGAACGTCAGGTTCGGCAGGGCCTCGGCGCGATGCTTCTCGCGGGCGATCGCGATCAAGTGGCGGACCGCGTCGACGCCGACGACCGTGTAGCCTTCCCGTGCGAGGCGCAGCCCGACGTTCCCGATCCCGCACGCGATGTCGAGCACCCGCACCGCGCGCCGGTTCGACTCGCCGGGGACCGAGCGCCTCACGAAAGATGAGATCTCTTCCAGCAGCGTCTCATAGGGATGGAACCCCTTGATGACGGCGTCGTAGGCGAAGCCGTACGTCACGGCGATCATGTGCTCCAGCGCTCCGCGAATCGGCATGCGATCTCCGCTCACGTCCACGAATTCCGGCGTCGCCGAGGCGGCAGAGGATCGCGAAGTGCGCCGCATCGTCGCGGTGCGCGCCCCCGGCTAGGCGGCGCCGCCCTTTCGCGCCCAGACGAGCAGGCTCGAGCCGCGGAGGAACGTGCGCCGCAGCTCGAGGATGGTGAAGCCGCTCTCGCGCAGGTGGGCCGCGAAGGCGGCCTCGTCCCAGTAGTGCGGCCCCGTGCGGCTCCGCGCCGCCTCGAAGACGGCGTTCGGGAGCACCCAGAGAACGGCACGGAGCGCAGCGGCGAAGCCGTTGAGCTGCCAGATCTCCCGCAGCGTGGACCACTGCCCCACCCGCCGGGTGTGGTTGACGAACACGGCGTGGCCCCCGGGCTTGAGGACACGGTACGCCTCGGACACCAGTCGATCCGGCGCCGCGTGCACGTAGAGCGAGTGGATGTTCACGACCTGGTCGAACAGGTCGTTGCGGAACGTGTTGCCGCGGGCGAGATCCGCCTGCCGGAAGGTGAGGTTGGCCAGGCGCTTCGTCCGACGCTTTTCCTTGGCGACCTCGACCAGGGCCCCGTAGGCGTCGAGCCCGGTCACGGTGAAGCCGGCCTCGGCGAGCGCGCACGTGAGGGCCCCAGGCCCGCATCCGACATCGAGCACCCGGACCTCGCGCCGGTCGACCCCGTGCGGACGCGCGGCCTCCACCAGCTCGAGCACTTCCCCCTGGAGGACCCCGTAGGGGCTGAAGCGCTCGTAGATGTAGTCGTACACGACGCCGTACGCGACGGACAGCATCCGATCGAGCCCCCACCGGAATCCGTCGAACACGGATCGCAGTGCCGTGCCCCCGGCACCCGGCACGTCGCTCGCCGGAACGCTGGTCAGCATGATCGCGCCCGCTATCCCTTGCCCGAGAGCACCTTGTCGACCGCCCCGCGCAGCTCGGTCGGCGTGAAGGGCTTCAGCAGGATGTAGTCGAATCCCAACCGCGTCGCCTCGTTGATGATGTCAGGGGTGCCATGCGCGGTCATCAGCATGCACGCCATGTCCGGGCGGATCTGACGCGCCTGCTCCAGGACCTCGAAGCCGTTCATGCCGGGCATCTTGTAGTCCACCACGAGGAGATCGAACGGCTCCTTCCGGACGAGCTCGATCGCGGTGTCTCCGCGGTTCGCCGCGCGGATCGAGTAGCCCAGCGCCTGCAGCACGTTCACGCAGAGGATCACCACCGGGCCCGCATCGTCGACAACCAGGATCTTCGGCTTCCGGGTCTCCATCAGCGCGCGTCCGCGCCGGGCTGGACGCCGACGGCGTCGGCCGGCACCTGCCGGGTGTCGAAGTGAATGCTGATGCGCTCGAGCCGCGCCACGGGGATCGCCAGGAACGCCTCGGCGACGACCGGGTCGAATTGGGTCCGGATGCCGCGCGCGATTTCCGCGAGTGCCGTCTCGAGCGGCCGACGGGTCCGGTACGGCCGATCGGAGGTCATCGCGTCGAACGCGTCCGCCACGGTCACGACGCGCGCGATGAGCGGGATGTCCTCCCCCTTCAGCGCGTCGGGGTAGCCTGTGCCGTCGTACCGCTCGTGGTGATGCCGCACCCCTTTGGCCTCGCACGTCAGGAAGCGGAGCGGCTTGAGGATCTTGTCGCCGACCACGGGGTGGCTCCGGATCAGCTCGAACTCCTCCTCCGTCAGCTGTCGTGGCTTTCGCAGGATGTTGTCGAGCATGACCAGCTTGCCCAGATCGTGCAGCATCCCCGCGCGACTGAACATCACGGCGTCGGCCGACGGCACGCCCATGACGGTTGCGATCTCACCCGAGTAGAGCGAGACGCGCGCGGAATGGCCCTTGAGGTACGGGTCCTTGGACTCGAGCGCGTTCACGAAGGACGAGATCGTGTCGATCAGGTTCTGCTCGAGATTCTCGCGCAGCAGGATCCTCTGGAACGCCCCCGCCGTCGTCCGGGCATACGCGAGGAGCAGCTCCCGCTCGTCCGGAAGGAACGCGCCGTTCCGAGCGGCGCGACCGATGCAGAGCACGCCCATGGCGTCACCGACGCCCGGGATGAGCGCGGCGAGCCCCTCGAAGTCGCCCTCCCGCCGTGTCAGCGCGACCGTCTCCCGGCCGCCGGTCCTCACGACGTCGCCGAACGACGCGTGGAGCAGACCGAGGAGCCGGGTGACGAGCGATTCGTCACCGATCCGGCTCGCATTGAAGCGTCGTTCCTGGTCGCACATGAGGATCAGGGCGCCATCGCACCGGAGGCTCCGCATCGTGTTCTCGAGCACCCGCTGGACGAACACGCCCGTGTCGAGCCGCTCCAGCGCCAGCTCGCCGATCCGCGACAGCGCCTCGACGCCACCCTGGCGCCGGGCCAGTTCCTCCGCGAGCCCCGCCGGATAGGTGATGCTGCCGTCGCCCTGCGCGCGATCGCGGCGGACGCGCTGGAGGAGATCCTTCACCTCCGCCACGGAGAAAGGCTTCGCCAGGTAGTCGTAGGCACCGTGGCGCAGGCCGAACACGGCCGAATTCACCGACGGCACGCCCGTGATCAGCACGACGGGCGTCCCCGGCTGCTGGCCCTTGATCGCGCGCAGCAGGTCGAGCCCGGACAGCCCCGGCATCTTGATGTCCGACACGACGAGCTCGAACGGAGTGCCGCCGAGCAGCGCGATGGCCTCTTCCGCGGTCGAGGCGGTCGTGACGTCGCAATGGTTCGACGAGAACGCCGTCACGAGGAATCGCAGGACGGCGGCGTTGTCGTCGACGAGGAGCACTCGGAGGCGCTCCGGCTCCTCGATGGCCAGGCCGGTCGGTTGCGTCTGCGTGTCAGTGGTCACCTGGCTGGTCCCTGCGCGCTACTTGGCCGCACCGAGCTGGTTCAGGAACTCGAGCCACTGACGGGAGAGCCCGTCCTTCGGGAAGTTCAGCGCGTCGAGCTCGGGCGGTGGCTCGGCCGGGCGCGCCGCCGCGGGCGCCTCCGGGGCGGGCCGCGACGACTCCTCGGGCGCGCCGTCGGCGACGGCCTGGGACGCCGCCTCGACCGGCCCGCCGGTCTTGGCGGCTTGCGCGAAGAAGTACGTGCGCCCTGCGACGGGCGACGTCGCGGCCTTGTCGGCGGGCTTCGCCCAGACCGGCAGCGTCGGCTGGGTCTCGACGACCGGGGCCGGAGCAGCGGTGGCCTCGACGGGTGCGACGGGCTCCGGCTTCTCGACGGGGCCCGGCGCGGCCGCGGCCTCGACCGCCGGCGCCCCGGGTGCGGGCGTCTCGACGCCGAGCGAGCCCAGGAGCGCCTGCCACTCGGGATCCGCGGTCGTCTGCTCCGGCGCGGTCGCGACCGCGGTCGCCTCGGACGCCGTCGCCGTCGCGGCGGCGACGAGCTCGGCCAGGTGCTGCTGGAGCGACGCCGCGCCATTGACAAGCTCCGGCGCCGGCGCGGGCGGCGCACCGACCGCGGGCGTGGTGGCCTGCGGCTCGATCGCGGCCGGCGCGGCCGTGACGGACGCTGGGGATGCGACGGTCCCCGGCGCGGGCGGCACCGCGGTCGACGGAGCCGCGGCCGCGGGAACGGGCGGGACCTGCGGCGACGCAGCGACCGTCGGCTCGCGCGTCGCGGCCGGCCCGGCCTCGGTCGAATCCGCCTCCGTCGACTTCCGCAGGCGCTGGACCAAGTCGAAGTACAGGGCCGAGGTGCCGTTGACCTCGAGATGGCGGAACTCCAGGCAGTCGATCTCCAGGACGCTGAGCTGCTTGAGCCGCCGGAGGAACGCTTCGGTCAGACGCTCGACGATGAACAGGATGCGCGGAGGACGCTGCGCCGATACACGAGCCACCGGATAGAGCCGACGGATCGTGTCGGGATATTCCAGGCACCACGAGTAGGCGTCCATCATGCGGAGAAGGAGGGACTCGTCCGCGGTGAAGTCGAGCGCGATCAGGACCAGAGCCCCGCGGGCGTCGAGCCCGACGAGGTCGATCGCTGCCTGCCCCAGCAGGAGCCGGGAGTCGATGACCTTCAGGCCGGCCTCGATGCCCTCGACGTTCTCGGCGACCAGCCTCTCGAGGTCGCTGATGTCCTTGACTTCGAGCTTCTTGAACGTGGGTCTCATTCGCTCTCCCCCTGCCCCGTGAGGGTCTTCCACTCTTGCTCCGTCCTCCGACTGAGCAAACCCGGGGCCAAAGGACCAGAATTGCAGCTAACTGCCCATCGCAATGGATGAATTCCAGGGTCTGGCTCGAGATCCCCCTCCTGGTCCCGTTGGCCTATTCCTGGCCAACGAATTCATGCGCGTCAGCGGTAAGCAATCCGGAAATCTTGAATTTCAAGCATTTTAGGAAACAGCTCACGTCCCGGCTCGACCTGGTAACGAAGTATCCGCTGGCGCCAAACTGACCGACGAACCTGTCACTCCTCCACGAGCTTCTTCCTGAGGGTCTGGCGGGAGATTCCCAGGATCTTCGCCGCTCGACTCTTGTTCATCTCGACCTTCTGCATGACCTGATTGATGTAGGCGCGCTCGACCTCGGCCAGCGTGCGCGTTTCCTCGAGCTGCCCCCGCTCGACCGGCCGCGGCACCTGGGCGGAGAACTGCACGGGGAGGTGCGCGGGCTCGATGTAGTCCGACGTGCCGAGGATCACCAGGCGCTCGATCAGGTTGCGGAGCTCGCGCACGTTGCCCGGCCACGAGTAGCTCAGCAGCAGCCGCTCGGCGTCGGGCGTGAAGCCCTTGAGCGCCTTGTGGGAGCGCAGATTCGACTCGTTCAGGAAGTGACGCGCGAGCGGCAGGATGTCTTCCCTGCGATCGCGCATGGGCAGGATCAGGATCGGGATCACGTTGAGGCGGTAGAAGAGATCCTCTCGGAACAGGCCGTCCTTCACCCGCGTCTCGAGGGGGCGGTTCGTGGCCGCGATGATCCGGAGGTCCACCCTGATGTCGCGAGTGCCGCCGACCCGGCGGAACACTCTCTCCTGGAGGCAGCGCAGGAACTTCGCCTGGCTGTTCAGCGACATCTCGCTCACCTCGTCGAGGAAGAGCGTGCCCCGGTCGGCCAGCTCCATGAGCCCCTTCTTGGCGGACTTCGCGTCGGTGAACGCGCCCCGCTCGTGACCGAAGAGCTCGCTTTCGAAGAGCGTCTCGGTGATCGCCGCGCAGTTGACCTCCATGAACGGGAAGTCGCGTCGCGAGCTCTGGTAGTGCAGCCCGCGGGCGACGAGCTCCTTGCCGGTACCGCTCTCACCGTGGATCAGGATCGTCTGCGCTTCGCTGCGAGCGAGCTTCGCGATCATGTCACGGAGCTGGCGGGTGGCCTCGGACTCGCCGACCAACTGGTCCACACGGTTCTGCTTTTCCTGGAGCTGGTGGAGTCGCTGGATCTCGCGACGCGCCCGCACCTCTCCGAGGGCGCGCGCGACCGAGAGCTTGAGCTTGTCCAGGTGCTCGAACGGCTTCTCGAGATAGTCCGCTGCGCCGGACTTCATCGCCTCGACGGCGCTCTGGATCTGGCCGTAGCCGGTGATGATGATGACCGCGATCTCGGGGTGGCGGCCCTTCAACGCCCTGAGCACGTCCATTCCGTCGCTGTCCGGCAGCCGCAGGTCGAGCAGGACGACGTCCGGGGCCACGTCGTCGGCCATCTGCAGGCCTTCCTTGCCGGTGCCGGCTCCATGCACCTCGATCGCCTGGTCTTCACCGAGGACGCGGGCGCAAAGGGTCCTGATGTTCTTCTCGTCGTCGACGACCAGGATATTGTCCATTGCCTTCCTAAAATAGCCGATCCGACCGCCGATTCGCTCAATTTCTTACCACCGGGTCGGCCCCCAAGCGTCGTACAATCGCCAGGTGGCGACCCCAACCCGCGCCACACAACGCTGGAGCCTCTCGATCGCCCTGGGAATCGTCGTGCTCGTCGGGGGGCTCTACCTGGCCGCCCTGCCCCTCCTCCAACGCGTCGAGCTGGCGCTCTACGACCAGCACTTCCGCCTCCGCGGCGTCCGCGCGCCCGGTCGGCAGGTCACGATCGTGGCGATCGACGAGGCCAGCCTGCGCGAGCTCGGGCGCTGGCCCTGGTCACGGACGGTGCTCGCCGACCTCGTGAGGCGTCTGGACGAGGCCGGCGTGGCCGCGATCGCTCTCGATATCATCCTGAACGAGCCGGAGCAGGGCGACGTGCAGCGGGCCGCAGCCCGTCTGGCCGAGCGGCTCCGACGCCTTCCCGTCGGGCGCGCGGTGGAGCGCGAGCTCGACGCGGCGGTCCGCGAGGGCGACGCGGACCGACGGCTCGCCGACGCGATCCGCGCCAGTCGGCGCGTCGTCCTCGCGAGCCATTTCACGCTCCACACCGGACCGCCCGACCGCGCGCCGGAACGCGAGGGCGCCCCCCTCAAGTCGGCGCTCGCCTCCTTCAAGCATTACACGGAGCGCGGCGTCTTTCCGCCGCCGAACGCGCGGGCCGCCGGCTATCCGATCCCTCCCCTGCTCGCGGCCGCGCAGGGCGTGGGCCACGTGAACATGCAGGCGGATCCCGACGGCAGCACGCGGCTCGAGGCCCTCGTCGTCGAGGCACGGGGCCATTACTATCCGAGCCTCGCCCTGGAGGCCGTGCGCGTCGGCGCCGGCCTCGACGTCCACGCGCTGCGCCTGGACTTCGGCCGCGCCGTCGAGGTGGGCGACGTCGCGATCCCGATCGACGCGCGCGCACGCGTCTTCATCGACTACGCCGGCCCGGCGCGGACAATCCCCCACGTG
Source organism: Candidatus Rokubacteria bacterium RIFCSPLOWO2_02_FULL_72_37 (assembly GCA_001790315.1). Lineage (GTDB taxonomy): Bacteria > Methylomirabilota > Methylomirabilia > Rokubacteriales > CSP1-6 > GWA2-73-35. The sequence continues at coordinate 11,471 of MGCE01000070.1, forward strand.
TCGGCCGTCGACGTGCTGCGAGGGCGGACCCCCACTGAAGCGCTACGCCGACGCATCGTCTTCGTCGGCGCCACCGCCGAGGGCACGTACGACCTCCGCGTCACGCCGTTCTCACCCGTGTTCCCCGGCGTCGAGAAGCACGCGAACGTCGCGTCGAACATCCTCGAGGCGCGCTTCATCACGCGTCCCGTCTGGGTCGAGCTGGTCGAGGCGGCGGGGATCGCCGTGGTGCCCCTGCTCCTCGCCGGGATCCTGCCGCGGCTCAGGCCCCTGACGAGCCTCGGCGCCGCGCTCGCGCTGTGGGCAGCGCTCTACGCCGGCGCCCACGCCGGCTTCCTCGAGGGGCTCTGGCTGCCCCTCGTCTATCCCTCGCTCGCCCTCACCCTGACGTGGGTGGCGATCACCCTCTACCGGTTCTTCACCGAGGAACGGCAGCGCCTGTTCACCAAGCGCGCGTTCCAGCGCTACGTGAGCCCCGAGGTCGTCGAGCGGATCATCGAGGATCCGTCGGCGCTCCAGTTCGGGGGACGGCTCACCGAGCTGACCGTCCTGTTCTCCGACATCCGCGACTTCACGACGTTCACGGAGAAGCACGATCCGCAGGAGGTGGTCCAGATGCTGCGCGAGTACCTCACGCGCATGACCGACCAGGTGCTCGCGCAGCACGGCACCCTCGACAAGTACATCGGCGACGCGGTCATGGCGATCTTCGGCGCGCCGGTCGCCCTGCCCGACCACGCGGCGCGCGCGTGCCGTGCCGCGCTCGCCATGGCGGCCGAGGTCGAGCGCCTGCGAGCCAAGTGGGTCGCCGAGGGCAAGGAGCCGTTCCGCATCGGTATCGGCGTCAACACGGGCCAGATGGTCGTGGGGAACCTCGGCTCCGAGCAGCTGTTCGACTACACGGTGATCGGCGACGAAGTGAACCTCGGGGCTCGACTCGAGTCCCTCAACAAGGAATACGTGACCGCCAAGTCCATCATCATCAGCGAGCGAACGTGGGAGGCGGCGCGTGACACGATCGAGGTGCGGCGGCTGGGGGAGGTCACCGTGAAGGGCAAGACCCGCCCCGTCGTGGTCTACGAGCTCCTCGGCCTCAAGGGCTCGGCGGCTACTCCTTGATGAGCTGCTCCCGGCGGCGCAGGTAGCCGTGGCGCACAGCGCTGTACATGTCGATCACGCTCTCCTCGAAGCCCTGGAAGAGTTCGAGGTTGAGCGAGCGGTCGTTGATCGTGTCGCCGACCTTCATTCCGAGGCGATCCCAGATGAACGGCAGGACGTAGCTCAACGGGTCCATCGCGCCGTCGACGGCCTTGCCGATCCCGTCACGGACCGTCAGCGGCTCCAGGAAGGGCAGGATGAGATACGGTCCCGGCCCGGCGCCCCAGACGGCGAGCGTCTGGCCGAAGTCCTCGCGGCTCTTCTCGATCCCCCAGTACTTCGCGGCATCGAACAGTCCCCCGATGCCCAGCGTGCTGTTGATGACGAACCGCGAGACCTCTCGTCCCGCACCGCCCCACTTGCCCTGGAGCAAACTGTTCACGAAGCGGGGCACGAAGCGGATGTTGTCGAACCCGTTCGCGATCACGACCTGGAACGGCTCGGGCATGACCACGTTGTAGCCCTTCGCCACCGGTTTGAGCGCGTAGCGGTCGAGGTTGCGGTTGAACTCGAACATCCTCTCGTTGAAGGGCTCCCAGGGGTCGTACTCCTCGTCGACCTCGGGCGCCCTCGTGACCTCGACGCGCTCCTTCGGCCCGAGCTGGGTCTGCGCGAACTGGCTGGACCCGGCGCCCTCGGCCGGCGTCGCGGCGTTCCCCGAGCCGGCCGTGGCGTCGCCGCCCTCGCTCGCGGACGTCTCGACGACCGCGACGGGGATCACGTCGCCGGTGGAAACGAGCGCAGGTGGCGTCGCCGCGGCGCGCGTGGCGCCGGGCTCGTCGGCGAGGAACGCGGACTCGTTCCGGAGGGAACCGGACAGGCTGCCACACCCTCCGAGCGCCAGCGCCAGGATGGCGAACCCCAGGATCGCGGTGCTCCCCTGCACGTCACGCATTCGGAACCGACGCAATTCCATCCCTCCGTCAAGTCGCCGTGAAGTCACGGTCGTGTCTGCCGGGCGCACGCGAACAAATATATCCCGGATCGCCGGCACGCGTTCGGAAGAATTTCCCGGGGCCGCGCACGGTTGTCCCCACGGGCCGCCGGGCGTATCGTGTTGGCGCAGACCGTCCGGGTTCGGGCGGCGAGAGGGGGATGACGTGAGCCGTAGTCGAGCGCGCGAGTTCTGGTGCCCAGTCGTGTCGGAGAACGTCCATATCCGGCTCCGTCGGCCCGGGGGCTTCGGTGGCCCCCAGGGGTACTTCGTCCAGTGCGACCAGACCGATTGCCAGTACGTGGAGGAGAACAAGGCCCCCTGTCCGCTCACCGTCGACATGTTCGCCGACGAGATCCGCGCGGCGGACGAGGCGCGCGCGCGACGCAGCGAGTAGGCGCGTGCCTGCGGCCCCTCACCGGGGCCCGAGGACGAGCGTGGTCGGCGCGGCCAAGTATCGCCGCGCCACCCGCAGCACGTCGTCCGCGCTGACAGCCCGGACAGCCCTGCGATAGCGTTCCGGATAATCCTGGCCGGTCCCCTGGATCTCGTAGAACGCCAGGTACCAGGCCTGCCGCTCGTTCGTCCGGCGGTCCATCGCGTAGTGGCCGAGGAGGTACCCCTTGGCGCGCTGGAGCTCGTCGGCGCCCACGGCCTCCCGCCGGGCACGCTCGACCTCCTGGGCGAGCGCCGCCTCGGCGCGGGCCGCGTTCTCCGGCGTCGTGCCGAGATAGAGCACGAGGGCGCCGGGCCCCCGCACCGGGTCGTAGTACGAGGTCGCCGAGTACGCGAGGCCCCGTCGGTCCCTGAGCTCGGCGAACAGCCGGCCCGCCATCCCGCCGCCCAGCACCGTGGAGAGCACCTTCACGGCCGCGTGGTCGGGGTCGTCGAGCGAGGGGGCCAGGCCCGCCACGAGGATCTGCACCTGCTGCGCCGTCATCTCGACGCGCACGCGACGCGCCGCGGGCTCCGGCTGGGCCACCGCGGGCGGGGGCGCCGCCGGCCCGCGCGGCATGCCACCGAAGAGCCGGCGCGCCTCCGCCACGACCTCGGAGGCCGACACCTGGCCGCTCAGGGCCAGGATCATCCGCTGGGGCTGGTAGGCCGCACGATAGGCGGCGACGAGCTCCGCGTGGTCGATCCGCGCGAGGGACTCGGGGGTGCCGAGAACGGGCAGCGCGTAGGGGTTCGGACCGTAGAGGGCCGCGTACAGCTCGTCGAACGCGCGCGCGGGCGCGTTGTCGCGTCGCTTCTGGATGCGGCTCAGCAGCCAGGTGCGCTCTGGCGCGACCTCGTCCGCGGCGAGCTTCGGCTCGAGGACGAGCTCGGCGGTCAGGGAGAGCAACTGCCGCCAGAAGCGCGCGAGCGCCGAGGCGCGGATCTCCGAGTAGTCCACGTCTCCGGTCGCGCTCACCTTGCCCCCCAGCGCAGCGATCGCCTCTGCGAGCTCGCCGCCGCTGCGCCGGGTCGTCCCCTTGACCATCACCGCGTGCAGGAAGTTCGAGATTCCGGCGTTGTCCCGCCGCTCCCAGCGCGTTCCCGCGCGGACCATCAGCGACAGCGCGACGACGGGCGCCACCGGGTTCTCGCGCACGAGCAGCGTGAACCCGTTCGGGAGCTGCTCGCGCACGACCTCGCCGGCGGCGCTGACCGGGGTCGCCGCGAGGCCGGCGACGAGCAACGCCAGGACGAGTCTCATCGGGGCACGAAGCGCACGCGCGCGTAGTTGTCGTCGCCGAAGTACTTGCGCGCGGCGTCCTGGATCTGGGCAGCCGTGATCCGGCGCAGGCGATCGAGGTACGCCAGCTCGTTCTCGAGCGTCCACGTGGTCTCCGCCTGGCCGTAGGACCGGGCCAGCCCCTCGGCCGTCTCGATGTCGAACGCGTAGCTCGACTCCGCGGTGACCAGCGCGCGCTGGCGCTCGGCCTCCGTCACGCCCTGCTCGCGCACGCGCCGGATGATCTCGAGGACCGCGGTCTCGGCGCGGTCCAGGTTCCCGGCATCCAGGCGTGCGGTCACGCTGACGATCCCGGCCTTCTCCGAGGCGACATAGCCCGCCTCGATCGCCGAGACGAGCCGCAGACGCTCGCGCAGCTCCTGGTTGAGCCGGGAGCTCGGCGAGTCCCCCAGGATGTACGTGAGCAGGTCCACCGCGTACACGTCGGTGTTCGACACGGCCGCCGCGCGCCAGGCGAAGGCGAGGTACGCCTGCTTCTCGGGCCGCGGGATCTCCACGCGGCGGTGCCGGTCGAGCGTGGGCGGCGACGCGAGGGAGACGCGCTCGTCCGACCCGCCTGCGAGTCGGCCGAACGTCGCCCGCGCGAGCTCCAGCACCTCGGACGGCGTCACCGCGCCGACGACCACGAGGACCATGTTCCGCGGCACGTAGTGGTCGGCGTAGTAGCGGGCGAGGCGCTCCCGCGTGAGGGCGCGGATCAGCTCGGGCGTGCCCAGGATCGGCCGGCCGTACGGGTGGGGCTCGTAGGCGAGCTCGGTCAGGCGCCGGCGCAGGAACCGCTCGGGATCATCCTGGACGAGGTTCATCTCCTCGAACACGACCTTCTTCTCGCTCTCCAGCTCGTCCGGTGGAAAGCTCGCGTTCATCGCGATGTCCGCGAGGAGCTCGAGCCCCGTGCGCAGGTGGTCCGCCGGCACGACCACATCGAAGTGCGTGTAATCGTACGAGGTGAAGGCGTTGCTGGTCCCGCCGAGGCCCTCGAGCAGCCGGTCGATCGACCCCGGGGGTCGAGTCGGCGTCCCCTTGAACAGCATGTGCTCGAGATAGTGGGAGAGGCCGAGCTCGTCGGCCGATTCGTCGCGCCCGCCGATCCGCACCCAGAGCTGGGCCGCGACGACGTCGCTGGCCCGGTGCTCCTGAGCGATCAGGACGACGCCGTTCGACAGCACCGTGCGCACGGGCCGCGGCAGCTCCGCCGGCCGGCGACCGCCAGCCGTGGCGCACCCGGCCAGCGCCAGCGTGAGGAGGCCCGCCACGACGCGCCGCGGCAGCGCCATCATGCGCCTCCGTTCAGCACCGCGTCGAACACGTCGAAGTTGCGCAGGTCACCCGCATGCCCGCGCACCCACGTCGCGTCCAGCGGCCGGTTGAGCACGAATGGCACTGTCTGCTCCGACACGCCGCCGTGGGATCGCAGCGGCGCGTCGAGGAGCGACAGGTCGTGCTCCTCGGGCGACTTGCCGAGCACGGTGTCCCGGTCGCCGAGCACGACGAGGTCGCCCACGCGATCGGGCGGCAGCTCGAAGCGCGCACACGCGGCGGCGCGGTCGTGGACCGCGGCGATTCCGGGGACCGCGGCGAGGCGCGTGGCCGCAGCCGCCTGCGCGGCGGCGGCGGTCAGGTGAATCGTCGCGAACGAGCCGAGCGCCCCGTGGTGCGCGACGTACGGGTCCGTGATCGGCAGGACCACCCGGGCGCGGCCCGGGCCCGCGACCGCGTCGAGCAGGGGCTGCAGGTACACGACCTTCGGTGTGCCGTCGGGGTTCGACTTCGCGTTCATCCCGTGATCGGCGGTGATGCCGAGCACGACGCCCTCCCGGTCGAACGCCTCGAAGTAGCGGTCGAGCATGGCGTAAAACGCGGTTGCGACGGGATCGCCCGGCGCGTGCTTGTGCTGGACGTAGTCGGTGAGCGACAGGTACATCACGTCCGCGCCGTCGCGACGGAAGAGCGCGAGCCCGGCCGCGAGGACGTATTCGGAGAGCTCGGCGCTGTACACCCCCGGCACGGGCATGCGCACCAACTCCGTGGCGCGCTCGATTCCGTGCTCGTCCTTGGTGACCCGGTCGGCCTGCTCGGAGGAGAAGCAGATCCCCGGCATCTCGTGGCCCAGGAGGCGCCGGAGCTTGTCTTTGGCCGTGATCACGACCGTCCGCGCCCCCTCGCGCGCCAGCGCCGCGAGCACCGTCCCGCACCGCAGGAACCGGGGATCGTTCATCATCACTTCACGCCCGGTGGCCGGGTCGAAGAAATAGTTGCCCGAGATCCCGTGCACGGCGGCCGGCACGCCGGTGACGATCGAGAGGTTGTTCGGGTTCGTGAAGCTCGGGACGACCGACCGCGCCAGGCGGTACGTCCCATCCGCCCTGAAGCGGGCGATCGTCGGCGTCGTCCCGCCGGCGATCCCGCGCTCGAAATACTCGGGCTCGGAGCCGTCGATGCAGACCACGACGACCGGGCGCGCGGGCTGGCGGTAGCTCCTGCCGTTGACGGACACGGGCGCCATGGACCCTCAAGATACTACGTCCTCGCGCCCGCGAGCCGTCGGCCTTTTCGCGCCTCACGGTCGCGGGGCCGCCGACGGCGTGACCGCGGCGGCCGCCGCGGCCCGCCGGCGCACGGCGCGCGCCGTCCAGACGGCGAGACGCACGCCCAGCAACAGCCCCAGCACCGCGGCATGCCAGTACTGGTCGGTGCGTCCGACCTTCGCGAGCCAGATGAAATGCAACGCGGCGAGCGCGCCGGCCGCGTACGCGAGGCGGTGGAGGCGCCGCCAGGCGCGGCCGCCGAGGCGCTTGACCATGCCGCTCGTCGAGGTCACGGCCAGCGGCACGAGGGTCAGGAGCGCCGCCATGCCGAGCGTGATGTATGGCCGCTTGACGATGTCCTCCCCCATCCGTGCCCAGTCGAAGAAGAAGTCGAGCACGATCCAGACGGAGAAGTGCAGGCACGCGTAGGCGAACGCGAAGAGCCCGAGCAGCCGGCGCAGGGTGACCGGCCACGCGGCGCCCAGGACGATGCCGAGCGGTGTCATCGCCAGCGATGCGAGCAGGATCCTGAGCGTCCAGTCGCCGAGCGTGTTCGTGACGAGGCTGATCGGATTCGCGCCGAGCTCGTCGGTCGCCGCGCGCCAGACCAGGAACGCGAGCGGAACGAGGCACGCCACCCACACCAGCGCCTTGACGAGGATCCGACTCCGCCGCGTCACGGACTCAGTAGTACTTGCCGAGGTCCATGCCCGTGTAGAGCGAGGCGACCTGGTCGGCGTAGCCGTTGAACGGGAGCGTCGTGCGCCGGCGGAACTCGCCGATGCGCCGCTCGGTCGCCTGGCTCCAGCGCGGATGGCTGACGGCCGGATTCACGTTCGAGTAGAAGCCGTACTCGCGCGGATTCGCCTTCGACCACGACGTCACCGGCTGCTCGCGCACCAGGCGGATCCGCACGATCGACTTGGCGCTCTTGAAGCCGTACTTCCACGGAACGACGACCCGGACGGGGGCGCCGTTCTGGTTGGGCAGCACCCGGCCGTACATCCCGACGGTCACGAGCGTGAGCGGGTGCAGTGCCTCGTCGAGACGCAGTCCCTCGACGTAGGGCCAGTCGAGCGAGAATCCGAAGAAGCCCGGCCGCTGCCCGGGGAACTGCTCCGGGTCGAGGAGGGTCGTGAACTCGACGAACGTCGCGCTTCCGGTGGGCTCGACGCGCTTGAGCAGCGACGCCAACGGGAAGCCGGTCCACGGGATCACCATGGACCAGGCCTCGACGCACCGGAGGGCGTACACGCGTTCCTCGAGCGGGAAGAGCCGCAGCAGCTCGTCGATGTCGAACGTCTTCGGCTTGTGCACGAGGCCGTCCACCTGCACGGACCAGGGCCGCGTACGCAGCGATCCCGCGAGCCGGGAGGGATCGTCCTTGTCCACGCCG
>MGCE01000071.1 GCA_001790315.1 Candidatus Rokubacteria bacterium RIFCSPLOWO2_02_FULL_72_37
CGTGCGAGAGGGGTCGACGGGACTCGTTCCCGCCAACGAGGGAGCGGACCGAGCGCGCCCGGATGGAGCCCAGCCGCAACGGAGCAGCGCACGCGTGCCGCGTGGTCCCGTGACCCCTCTCGCACGCGCCCGTCGGCGCCGGGCCCGCGGGGGCGGCATCCTGCGCTTGGGCTAGGCTTCCTCGCCGAGGTCGAGGTAGAGGGCGTCGAGCAGCAGCTCGTTCTCCCGGGTCTCGTGATCCCGGAGCCGGCGCGCGAGCTCGCCCGCCTCCGCGAGGATCGCGGCGACCGGTCCGGCGAGGCAGGTGCGCGCCCGTTCGGCCAGCGCGTCGAGGTCGCGCAGGAACACCTTGTGCTCGGCCTCGAGGCGGCTCACGGTCTCCCGGTGGCGCCCGGCCCGGTCGCGGACGACCTCGAAGAAGCCGTCGGGCGCTTCCTCCTCCGTGAAGTGCGGCACGATCGCCGAGCGGAATTCCTGCAGACGGTGCAGGAGCTCGACCAGGTCGGCCGCGGACTTCACCCGGTCCGCGAGTCCGTGGATCTCGCGGTGCTGGGAGAGGATCTGCTCTCTGCCCTGTTCGGTGCTCATCGAGACCTCCTCTGATCCGGCCTCGTATCAGGCCTTGCCGGTGAGGACACTGACGATCCGCGCCCCGCGGGCGCGTCTGGCCAGCAGGCGCTGGGCGCGCTCGGGAGCCATGCCGTAAGCGGCGGTGGCGGCAGCATCCGCAGCGAGACAGGTCGGAGCCATCACGCTCAAGCTGTGCACCGGGGTCGCGCGCGGCGCGCCGGTCTCGGGGTCGAGGAGATGGTGGTAGCGCCGGCCGCCGTAGACGAAATACTGGAGATAGTCGCCGGAGGTGGCGACGGCGCCGTCGCTCAACAAAAGCTCGCCCGCCAGCTGCTGCTGGTCCGCGGGCGAGCGGATCCCGATCCGCCACGGCGCCCCGCGCTCGGACTCGCCGAGGGCGTAGAGATCTCCGCCGACGTTGACGATCGCCTGACGGATCCCGTGGCGCCGCAACGCGTCCACGGCGCGGTCGACGCCGTAGCCCTTGGCGATGCCGCCGAGATCGATCTCGACGTCGGCGGCCGTGAAGCGGACCGCCGGGAGCCCCTTCCACGTGTCGACCTCGACGGCGCGGTAGAGGCCGCGGCCCGCGAGTCGCGCCACCGCGGATGGCGGCGGCGGTGTCCGGCGGTGGGCAACGTCCCACAGCCGGATCGCGCGGCCCAGGCACGGATCGAACGCGCCCCCGCTCGCCTCCGCCCACGCCAGCGCCTCCCGGATCACCGTCGCCGTCCCGGCGGTCACGACCGCCGGCCGCACGGCCGCGACGCGGTTGGCGCGGCCGACATCCGAGACCTCCGAGAAGCGCGTCATGAGCCGGTTGGTCGTCCGCAGTTCCTCGATGCCCGCGTCGATGGCCGCGTGGGCCGTGCGCGGGTCGGCGTGCACCACGGCGAACTCGGCGATGGTCCCCATGACCGGAACGGTGCGGCGGACGACCGCGGCGGGCCGCCGCGCCGCCAGGGGGATGGTCGAGACGACGAAGGCGCCGACCCCCAGGGTGAGGACGTCTCGGCGGGACACACCACGCGGCGGGGCCGGATCAACGGTCGACATGCTCTGACTCCAGTGGGTCGGGGCGCACTCCGCAACGGGCGCAGTCCCCGGTGATCGACGGACACGGGCCCTCGCCGCCGCACGACAGGCGCTTGTCGCGCATGAACCAGCCGAAGAGCGCGAACAGCGCGGCGGCGCCGACGATACCGAGCAGGGTGGTCATGGGCGCCTCACGACGAGCTCAGCAGCCCGGCGAAGCCCATGAACGCCAGCGACAGGCTGCCGGCGATCATGAGGACGAGCGCCGTTCCCCTGCACACGGCCGGGATGTCGGCCAGCTCGATGCTCTCGCGGATGGAGGCCATCAGCGCGAGCGCGAGCGTGAGACCGGCGCCCGCGCCGACGGCGAAGACCACGCCCTCGGCGAGGGTATACGTCCGGTTGGTCTGGAAGATCGCGAGCGCGAGGATCGCGCAGTTCGTGGTGATGAGCGGCAGGTAGATGCCGAGCGCGCGGAATAGCACCGGGGAGACCTTCTTGATCACCATCTCGACGATCTGCACGAGCGAGGCGATCACGATGATGAACGCGATGAGCCGGAGGTACGGGGCGTGGATCAGCACGAACGTGTTCAGGACCCACACCGCCAGCGACGTCAGGACCAGCACGAAGATATTGGCCGCGCCCATGCGGAGGGCGGTGTCGATCTTCCCCGACACACCCAGGAACGGGCACAGACCCAGAAAGTACATCAGGGTGAAGTTGTTGACGACCATCGCGGAGAAGAAGATCCAGGCCAGGTCGCCCATCATGCCGCCCTTTCCGCCGCGGCCAGCGCGCGCGGCTCGGCCGCCTTCGCCCGCACCGCCTTGCGCTGCGTCCACCACGCGATCGCGAGCAGCACGAACGCCAGCGTGAAGAAACCGCCGGGCGGCAGGATCATGACCACCCACGGCTCGTAACGCGGACCGAACAGGCTCACGCCGAGGAACGTGCCGCTCCCGAGCACCTCGCGGACCGAGCCCATGATCAGTAGCGCGATCGTGAAGCCGATCCCCATGCCCACCGCATCGAGCACCGAGCGCCCCACCGGGTTCCTGCCCGCGAACGCCTCCTGGCGCCCGAGGATGATGCAGTTCACGACGATCAGCGCGACGAACGGGCCGAGCGCCTTGTAGATGTCCGGGACCAGCGCCTGCAGCACCATCTCCGCGATCGTCACGAAGGTGGCGATGATGAGGATGTAGCTCGTGATCCGGACCTCGTTGGGAATCCAGCGCTTGAAGGTGGACACGAGCAGGCTCGAGCCGACGAGGACGCCGAAGGTGGCGAGCGCCATCACGATGCTGTTCGCGACCGTGTTGGTCACGGCCAGCGTCGGGCAGAGCCCGAGGAGCTGGATGAGCACGGGGTTCTCGCGCCAGAAGCCGCGCGCGAGATCCTCCCGTGGCGTGACGGCGCGTCTGGGACTCGTGGGCGCGGCGGCGGGGGCACCGCAGTGCAGTGCCGCGGGCGGCGTCTCTGGGCTCATCCCTTGCCCTCCTGGGGGTAGGCGTCCACGAGCGGCCCGAGGCGCTCGAGCGCGTTGTTGATGATCCGGATGACGGTCTTGGACGAGATCGTCGCGCCCGTGATCGTCTCCACGTCGCCCGGCTTCGACCGCTTGCCTTTCTTGACCGCGACGAGCGGCGCCCGCGCCTCCCGGAACTGCCCGACGAACGCCGCATCCTTCTCGATCTTGTCGCCGAGCCCCGGGGTCTCCTTGCTCTCGAGCACCGTCATGCCGATGAGCTGCTTCGTCCCCGGGTCGTAGCCGAAGATGAGCTTGACGGTGTCCTGGAACCCGGGCTCCGCGGCGACGAGGGCGAAGCCGATCCGCCGGCCGCCCGCGCCGTAGCCGAGATAGACGCGCTCGAGCTTCCTGGGATCGACGCCGTCGGGCGCCTTGGCCGTCAGCGCCCCGTTCACGACGTAGAGTGCCTCGTAGCGCTCGGGACCCTTGAGGACCACGTTGATCGCCGCCTCGAGCTCCCGCTGCCTGTTGGCCTCGATCGTCGGCAGCGTCACGCCGTAGGCGATCACGAGCAGGACCCCGGCGAGGGCGCCGGCGAGGCCGAGGGTGGCCAGGAGCCGCTGCGGCTTGACCTCGGCGGGCGCGGACGGCGCCGCGACGCCGCCGGTCTGGGAGCCGTGGCTGTGGTTCATGGCCGCGCCGCCGGCGGTGACACGCCGAACACCCGGGGTTGTGTCCAGCGGTTCAGGTAGGGCACGAGGGCGTTCATGATCAGGATGGCGTACATCACGCCTTCGGCCAGCCCGCCCCAGAGACGGATCGTGACGACGAGCACGCCGACGCCGGCCCCGAAGATCCAGCAGCCGCGATTGGTCACGGGCGAGGTCACGAGATCGGTCGCCATGTACATCGCGCCCAGCATCAGGCCGCCGGAGAGCAGCATGAACAGGGCGTCGGGATACCGGGGGTTCACCCAGTGGAGCGCCGTCGCCAGCACGGCGACGCTCGCGAGGATGCTCGCGGGAACCCGCCAGTTGAGGTAATTGCGGAGCGCCAGATAGCCGCCGCAGAGCAGGATCAGCAGCGCCGACGTCTCGCCCAGGGACCCCGCGGTCGTTCCCAGCAGGAGGTCGGTCACCGGAGTGGACTGGGCCTCGAACTTCATGCTGCCGAGCGGCGTGGCGCTCGTCACGACCTCGACGGCGCGTGCGCTCATGAAGGGGAACGCGAAGTTGTCGCCCCGCAGCGTCCACCAGTCGCCCGCCGTGACGGGCGTAGGCCAGGTCGTCATGGCCACCGGGAAGCTCGCCTGGAGGAACGCGCGCCCGAGCAGCGCGGGGTTGAAGACGTTCTGTCCGAGCCCGCCGAAGATGAGCTTGCCGATGCCGATGCTGAACGCGCCGCCGATGAACGCCATCCAGAGCGGCAGTCCCGCTGGGAGCGTGAGACCGAGCAGGAGCCCCGTGATCACCCCCGAGCCGTCCGCGAGGCTCCCGGGCCTACCGAAGGCCCACTCGGCGGCCCCGGCGCCGGCCAGCGCCGCGGCCAGCACGAGCGGCACGCTCAGCCCGAAGAACCACGTCGCGGCGAGGACGATCGGCACGAGGCTCGCCACGACGCTCCACATGATCCTGGGCGTCGTGTCGCCTCCACCCAGGTGCGGCGAGGCGGTGATCAGCAGATCGGACGCGCTCATGCCGCGGCCGGGCGTCTGCGGAGCGCGCCCTTCGCGAGCGCGAAGAGCTGGGGCAGGGGGATGTTCGACGGGCACACGTAGCCGCAGCAGCCGCAGAGCATGCAGTCGGCGAGGTGACTCTGCTCCATCTCGTCCCACCGCTCCTTGAGGGCGAGCTGGCCCAGGAGCTGCGGGTTGAGGAAGACCGGACAGGCGTCGAGGCAGTGCCCGCAGCGGATGCACGGATAGGACACCCGCGGCTTCACCTCGGCGGCCGAGAGGACGACGACGCCCGTGGTGCCCTTGATCAGCGGCGTGTCGAGGTGGGCCTGGGCGAGGCCCATCATCGGGCCGCCGAAGACGATCTCGCGCGCGTCCTCGGTGACACCGCCGCAGGCGTCCAGGAGATCGCGGAGCTTCATGCCGACCGGCACGATCAGGTTGGCGGGGCGCCGGATGCCGCGCCCCGTGACCGTGACGATCCGCTCGATCAGCGGCAGCCCGGTGTCGAACACCTCGGCGAGCGTCGCCGCCGAGGCGACGTTCTGCACGAGCACGCCGACGTGCATCGGCAGCTTCCCCGAGGGGACCTCACGGCCGAGGAGCGACTCGATCAGCATCTTCTCGGCGCCCTGCGGGTACTTGACCTCCAGGGGCTGCACCGTGACGTCGATGTCGGACGGGCACGTGCGCTGGATCGCCTCGATGGCGTCGGGCTTGTTCCGCTCGATGCCGATGACGGCGCGGGAGACGCCGAGGCAGCGCATCATGATGCGGATGCCGAGGTGGACCCGCTCCGGGTACTCGACCATCGTCCGGTGGTCGGTCGTCAGGTACGGCTCGCACTCGCAGCCGTTGACGAGGATCGTGTCGATCGTCACGTCCTTGGGCGGCGAGAGCTTGACGTGCGTCGGAAACGCGGCGCCGCCGAGGCCGACGACGCCGGCCTGGCGGATGGCCTCGATCAGCTCGGCGGGGCCGAGGCGCGTCCAGTCGGGGACCAGGCGCGGCCGCGCGGCCTGCGGCGAGTAGCGGTCGACGACGATCCGGATGGCCGGCGCGTAGGAGCCGTCGGGATGCGGCCAGAGACCGATCTCGCGCACGGTGCCGGCGGCGGAGGCGTGGATCGGCGTCGAGACGTAGCCGTCGGCCTCCGCGATCGTGTCACCGCGCTCGACGCGGTCGCCCTGACGCACGACGGCGCGCGCCGGTTTGCCCGTGTGCTGCCGCAACGGCAGCACGATCTCGTCCGGGTACGGGACGCGCCGGATCGGCACCCGGGCCGTCAGCTCCTTCAGCTCCGGCGGATGGACGCCGTGTCGGAACTTCAGTCGGCTCCACACGGCGACCTCAGTTGAAAGGTTTGGCGCGCTGGATCCACTTGTCCAGGTCCTTTTCCTTGGGGTTGAGCGGCGTGCCGGGATGGATGATCTTCACCGGACACTTCTCGGCAGCCTGCACGAGCTCCTTGAAGGAGCCCGCACGCGGGTCCTTGACGTACGCCTGCTTCTTGTTGTTGTAGGAGAACATCCGCTTGTTCAGGTTCGTGCACTCGTTGCAGGCCGTGCAGAGCGCCCCGTCGATGTACGGTTCCATCGCCAGCGACTCGTCCCGCTCGGCGGCCGGCGCGGGCGCGGCGGCCGGGGCGACCGCCGCGGGGGCCGCCGCGGCGACGGTGGTTGCCGCGGTCGCGACGGGCGCGGTCACCGTGGCCGCGCCGTTGCCGCGCGGCGGTGGCGGTCCGGGCAGCGTCTCCACTCTTTCGAGCAGGCTCGAGAGCGCCTCCCCGCCGTTGCCCGCCTTCAGCAGACCCTCGGCCAGGCGCCGCGCGATGATCCACGGGTACCGCGTCTTGAGA
>MGCE01000072.1:0-2891 GCA_001790315.1 Candidatus Rokubacteria bacterium RIFCSPLOWO2_02_FULL_72_37
TCATCGCCGACTTCCGAACGCCCGCGGCCGTCACCGCGGCGCTCGGCGCCGCGACCGTGAACGCGGCCGTCTTCGCCCGCGTCGACCGCCGGCCGAACGACGCCGTCCTGGCCCGCATGGCGCGCGCGCTCCTGGCGGCCACGGTGCGGATCCGCACGGCGAGTCGCGACATCTACCTGTCCGACGGCCTCGTGTCCGCCGAGCAGATCCGTCAGACGGTCCTGATCGTTCGCTCCCACACGCCCCTGCCGGCCGCCCTGCGGATTCCCGAGGCCGAGCGCCTGCTCCATCTCGAGCCCTTGCGGAGCGCGCTCAGGGCGCCGGCGCGCCGCTGACCGGCACGCCGAAGCCGGCGAGCAGCCGCCGCGTCACCCCGAGAGGCAGTCCCATGACGTTGGTGTAGGAGCCGACGAGCCCGTCCACGAGGTGGCCGCCGAGGTCCTGGATCGCGTAGGCGCCGGCCTTGTCCAGGGGCGCGCCGCTCGCCACGTAGGCATCGATGGTCGCGTCCGGGTAGCGCGCCATCAGCACCCGGCTCCGCGCCGTCACCGAGGCCTCTCGTCCCGTCGCCGCGTCGACGACGGCCACACCCGTGAAGACGTCGTGCGCCCGGCCACGCAGCCGGCGGAGCATCGCTCGCGCCTCAGCGGGCCCCGCCGGCTTGCCGAGGACCTCGCCGTCGACGACGACGACCGTGTCGGCGGCGAGCACGGCCCCCGTGGCGGTGCGCCGGGCGACCGCTCGCGCCTTTCGCAGGGCCAGCGCCGCGACAGCCGGGGGCACCGGGCCCGCGGCGAGCGCCTCGTCCACGTCGCTCGCCTCGACGGAGAACTCGGGGCAGATCCGCCGCAGCAGCTCGCGCCGCCGGGGCGACGCCGAGGCCAGGATCAGCACTCACAGCCGCCGCAGCGTGAGGGCGGCGATGACGATGCCGGCGACGCCGACCAGGTTGACCTTCAGCGTGACGCCGAGGGTGATCGCGAGGAATCGCAGGTCGAGGGTCACGGGCGGGTTCAGACCGATCGTCGGCCCCTGGGTCAGCAGATTCTGGCCCCAGCCGGCGGGCAGGAGACTGCCCAGCAGCTCCCCCAGGAGCGAGCCCACGACGAGGCCGGCGACGACGACCACGAGGATCAGCGCGACGCCTCGCTGGGCTGCCACGCGCGCGGCCGCCTTCAGGTGACGATCAGGGGGTTCGCGTCGGTGACGATGCGGGTCTGGGTGGCGATCGCCTTGCGCACGTGCTTGGGAAGGCAGAACGCGTGCTGGTGGGTGGCGCCGTCCCAGTAGCCGAGCTCGCCCTTGACCCGCTCGGCGACGAGCGCGTCCACCGCGGGCCCGAGCTGCCGACCGGGGTCGATCTTCTTCGAGGCCAGGATGAAACCCCACGGTGTGCCGAAGCAGGACACGTACGACTGATAGCCGGCGACCACCGGGAAGACCTCCCGCAGGGACCGGTGGATCGCGCTGTAGAAGCCGAGCTCGCCCACTTTCGTCATGCCGGCCTGCATGGTCATCGTCCCGGCCGGGGTGAGCCGGTCGCGCACGAGCGTGTAGAACTCACGGGTGAACAGCAGGCAGGCCGGCCCGGCCTCGAGGGGCTCGACCAGATCGATCGTGATGAAATCGAACCGCTCGGCGGTCCTCTCCAGGTAGGCGCGCGCGTCCTCGTGCCGCACCTCCGCGCGGCGGTCTTCGAACGCGCCCTGGTGCATCTCCGGCAGGTGCTCCTTGCAGAGATCCACCACCTCGCCGTCGATGTCCACCATGACGGCACGCTCGATCGACGGGTAACGCAGGACCTCACGCAGGGTGGCGCCCTCGCCGCCGCCGATCACCAGGGCCGTGCGCGGGGGGGCCTCGGTCGCCAGGAGGCCGGGGTGGACGAGGGCCTCGTGGTAGATGAACTCGTCAGCCTGGCTGGACTGGATCCGGCCGTCGAGCACCAGGGCCTTGCCGTAGTCGGCCGTGACCATGATCTCCACGTGCTGGAACTTCGTCCGGGTCTCCACGAGCGTCCGCACGATGGCGTGCATGTGCCCCTCGATGGGGGTCGTGGTCTCGAAGAACCACTTGTAGGACTGCGGATTTATCAACTGACGGCGACCGGGTTCCTGTTGACGATCGGCACGGCCGAGTTCAGGAACATGCCGCGCTGGACGTCGACCACCGACGTCCGCTCGGCCGCGAACTGCTCGACGAGGTAGGTGGCCGCGACCTCCGGCTGGAGCACGTCACCGCAGGAGAAGATGTCGACGGCGGCGTAGCGATACTCGGGCCAGGTGTGGATGGAGAGGTGGGACTCCGCGATGACGACGACTCCGCTGATACCGAACGGGTTGAACTCGTGGAAGACGACGTCGACGATAGTGGCTTGCGCCCGCTTCGCGGCCTCGACCAAGGCCCCCTTGACAGTCTCGAGGTTGTTGATGGCGTCAGGGTCGCAATCGAACAACTCGAGCAGCAGGTGTCGTCCCAGAGCGTTCAATCCAGCGGCCCCCCTTTCTCCGATCCGTTCATCTACCGCACCTCTCCTGCAACGCGGAGTCCGCGTCGCCGTTCGACACGAAAAAACTTCTCGCTCCGAGCAAAATCTGATTCACTCTAGGGCCCGTGTTTTTCGATTGCAAGAAAAAAACGCGGTCTCCCAGGCGTTTCGGGCGCCGTGACGGCGGCGCCGGAGGCGAAGGAACCCTCCCTTCGCGGCACTTTTCTCTTGCATTCGCTCGACGCCCCGGTAGAGTGACGAATGATTTTGCCGCCCGCGCAACGCGGGCTTCAAGATTGGGGGCGAGACGCAGGATTGGCGGCGAAGGAGGAGCGGATGACGAAGACGGTCACGATGGCGGCTGCCACGGTCGGCCACGCGGAAGGGGGGACGCCCCTCAACG
>MGCE01000072.1:2959-14596 GCA_001790315.1 Candidatus Rokubacteria bacterium RIFCSPLOWO2_02_FULL_72_37
CGCCCTCGTCCCGACGGCGTACGCGGCGATGACGAGTGACGTGCCCGGCCAGACGGTGGCCGCCGCGGTCGGCTGGGCACTACCGGACGATCCGGCCAAACCGGGCGTGATCATGGAGTTCCACGACATCGCCACGCGCGAGCAGGCCGAGCGCGCCATCCACGCCATGCTCGAGGAAGCCTTCCAGATCCGCGGCGAGCCGATCCGGGAGATGAAGGTCTTCGCGGTCGAGCACACCGTCGAGCGGGCCGGCTGCGCCCTCGCCGCCGTCACGCTGCTGGCCGAGCAGGACCTGGTCTAGGCCCGGCGACCGCTGTCCCGGGCGGTGGCGCGATGTCCGTGAAGAGCCAGTACGGCGCCCCCCGCCTGTACGAGATCGCCTTCGACATGAACCGGAAGGCGGAGGTCGACTTCCTCGTCCACTGCTTCCGGCGCTACGCCCACCGCCCGGTCCGACGGGTCCTCGACATCGCTTGCGGCACGGGACCGCACCTGACCCGCCTGGCCGGGCGCGGCTACGCGATGGCCGGGCTCGACCTGTCGCGGGAGAACGTCGAGTACCTCCGCGAGCGGTTGGCCGCCGATGGGCAGCGGGCCGAGCTCGTCGTCGGGGACATGACCGATTTCCGTCTCGCCCGTCCGGTGGACGCCGCCATCTGCATGCAGGACTCCCAGGGGCACTTGCTCACCAACGCGCAGCTCCTCGCGCACTTCCGGGCGGTGGCGCGCGCGTTGCGGCGTGGCGGCCTCTACGTCTTCGACCGCTACATGGCCTCCTCGTGGACCGATCCGGCACGGAGCTGGTCCTGGTCCAGGCGGCGCGGTCGGCTGATCGTGCGCGCTTCGTTCTCGGCCCTGAACGAGGTGAACCCGGTGACGCAGACCTTCCGGGAGCGGATGCTCCTGGAGGCCATCGAGAACGGGCGCCGCAAGGTCTATCGCCAGACCCATACGTCGCGGATGGTCTTCCCGCAGGAGCTGCGGGCGCTGGTCGAGCTCGCGGGCGGCTTCGAGTTCGTCCAGTGGTTCTTCGGGTTCGAGCCTCACCAGGTGCTCGAGCGTTCGAAGCACCCGCTGTTGATGGTCGTCGTTCTGCGCAAGCGCTAGCCCCGGAGGGCGGGTGGAGCGGGGGGTGCTGAGGCTCAAGCGGGGCCGCGAGAAGCGGGCCCGCACCCATCCCTGGATCTTCAAGGGTGACGTCGCCGACGTCACCGACGTCGCGCCGGGCTCCGCGGTCACCGTCGTGGACGCCGCCGGGCGATTCGTCGGACGGGGCCTGTACAACCCCAGGCCGGCGCTCTGCTGCCGCCTGCTCACCTGGACGGACGAGCCGCTGGACGCGGCGTTTCTCCGTCGCCGGCTCGGCCAGGCGCTCGCGCTGCGGGCACGCGGACGACCGGGCCTGCCGGAGCTTGGTCGGCTCGTCTGGAGCGACGCCGACGGCCTGCCCGGACTCGTGGTGGACCGCTACGGTCCGGTGCTCGTGGTCCAGTGCCTGACGCTCGGCATGGCCCGTCGCCGGCCGCTCGTCCTGGACGCGCTCGGCACCCTGACGAGCGGGCTTCCCGTCTTCGACCTCGACGAAACCGCGGCTGCGCGGCTCGAGGGCTTCGAGCCTGCTCGCGGCTGGGCCCGTGGCGCCGGGCCCGCGAGCGTGGAGGTCGCCGAGGACGGCGTCAGGTTCCGGGTGACGCTCGGCGCCGGCCAAAAGACCGGGCTCTACCTGGACCAGCGCGAGAACCGCGCCCGCGCCCGGGGTCTCGCGGCCGGCCGGGAAGCTCTCGACGCTTTCTGCTACACAGGCGGGTTCGGCTGCCACGCCCTCGCCGGGGGCGCCCGCCGCGCGGTTCTCGTCGAGTCCTCCCCGGAAGCGCTCGCCGCCGCGCGCGAGAACCTCGCGCTCAACGGCCTCACCGACCGCGCGGAGATCGTAGCCGCCAACGCCTTCGACGAGCTGCGCCGCCTGGAGCGCGGCGGCGCGCGCTTCGGCCTGGTCGTTCTCGATCCGCCTCCGTTCGCCCGGAATCGGACCGCGGTCGACGCGGCGCTGCGCGGCTACAAGGAGATCAACCTCCGCGCGATGCGGCTGCTCGAGCCGGGCGGGCACCTGCTCACGTTTTCCTGCTCCCACCACGTCACGGAGGCGCTCTTCGAGGACGTGTGCCGGGCGGCGGCGGCGGACGCCGGGGTCCGGCTCCGGGTGCTCGAGCGGCTCGCGCAAGCGAGCGACCACCCCGTGCTGCTCACCGTGCCGGAGACG
The DNA here is from genome assembly GCA_001790315.1 of Candidatus Rokubacteria bacterium RIFCSPLOWO2_02_FULL_72_37. Taxonomy (GTDB): domain Bacteria; phylum Methylomirabilota; class Methylomirabilia; order Rokubacteriales; family CSP1-6; genus GWA2-73-35. The sequence goes on from MGCE01000072.1 coordinate 5,220, forward strand.
CGTTACCTCAAGGGCCTGCTGCTCGAAGCCGCCTGACGGCCGGCCGCGCGCAGCGCCGCCCCCGCCGACGTCCAGCGACGTCACCAGCGCCGGGTCTCGCCGTGCCGGAGGATCCAGACGCGGTCGGGGCCGAGCCCGAGCCGCGCGGCCTCGGCCTCGAGCCGCCGCGGCGGCTCCGCGAGCGGCTCGTCCGCGAGGTCGAAGGTGCCCCAGTGGATCGGCACGAAGCGTCGTCCGCGGACGTCGCCGAGGGCCTGGAGCGCCTCCTCCGGAGAGAGGTGGCTCGGCTTCATGATCTCGGGGGGCAGGTACGCGCCGATGGGAACCGCCGCCAGATCGAAGGGGCCGAGCCGCGCGCCGATCTCGCGCAGCCCCTCGTAGTAGGCCGTGTCGCCGGCGAAGTACAGGCGCTTGCTCCGCCCGGCGACGGCCCAGCCGCTCCAGAGCCGCTGGTTCCGCTCCCAGGGCGTCCGGCCCGAGAAGTGCTGGGCCGGCACGCAGGTCAGCGTGAGGCCGCGGACCCGACGCTCCTGCCACCAGTCGAGCTCCTCGACCTCGGTGATGCCGAGGTCGGCGAACCAGGCCTTGAGCCCGAGCGGCACCAGGAAGCGTGGACGATGTGCGGCGGCCAGTCGCTGCACGGTGCCGACGTCGAGGTGGTCGTAGTGGTCGTGCGAGATCAGCACGACGTGGATCGGCGGCAGGTCGTCGAACGCGAGCCCCGGCGGGGTCACCCGCTTCGGCCCGGCGAACGTGACCGGGCTCGCCCGCTCGCCCCAGTGGGGATCGGTGAGGATGTTGACACCGTCCAGCTGGATCAGGAGCGTCGAGTGGCCGACCCACGTCACGGTGTCGGCACCGGGGTTGCCGCGGATGGCGGCGAGGTCGCTCGGGACGTGGGGCAGGTCGGCCGTGCGGGGCGCGAAGGTCGTCGACAGCACCCGCGCGGCGAAGAAGCGGAGGCGGCCCCACATCGCGCCCGGCGCGTACGCGGGGCTCGTGTTGGCGAAGCCCCGCTCGCGGTGATGGGGCGGCGCGCCGGAGACGGGCCCACCGACTCCCGCGCAGCCGCCCACCGCGAGGGCGAGGAGCAGGAGCGCCGCCGCGCGCGTCACGCGACGGTGTCCTCGAGCGGCAGCTCGATGACGAAGACGGCGCCCCCCTCCGGGTGATTGCCCGCCCGCAGACGGCCGCCGAGGTCCGTGACGATCCCGTAGGAAACGGACAGCCCGAGGCCGCTGCCCTCGCCCGGCGGTCTCGTCGTGAAGAAGGGGTCGAAGATCTTCGGCAGGTTCTCGTCCGGAATGCCCGGTCCGGTGTCGCGCATCTCGACGTACGCCTTCCCGCCGGCCGACCATACGCGGACACCGAGCAGGCGCTCGCCTGCCCCGCGGAGCATCGCCTGGTGGGCGTTCTGGACGAGGTTCAACAGCACCTGCCGGAACTGGCCGTCGTCCGTCAGGACGGCAGGACACGGCGCGAACTCGGTCACGACCCGGACGCTGTCCTGCCGGAGCTCGTAGCTCTTCAGCTCGAGGACCCTCCACACCTGGTCGGCGAGCGCGCACGGCCGCCGCTCGGGCGTGGAGCGGCGCGCGAACAGCAGCAGGCTCTGGACGATGCGGGCGGCGCGGGTCGCCTCGTCCGCCACGATGCCGAGCCGCTCACGGACGTGCGGCGTCACCTCGGGGTGCGTGAGCAGGAGGTGGGTCTGCCCGAGGATCGTCGTCAGGGGATTGTTGATCTCGTGGGCGACGCCCGAGGCCAGCTCGCCGACGGCGGAGAGCCTCTCGGCGCGGAGGAGGTGCTCCTGGGCGCGCCGGAGCTCCTCGAGCTGCCGCCGGGTCTCCGAGTACAGGCGCGCGTCGTCGAGCGCGATGCCGATCTGGTCGGCCGCCGCTTCCACGAGCGCCACCTCGTGGACGTCGAACCGGTGGCGCGTCTTCCGGCCGAGCGAGAGCGTGCCGAGGACCCTTCCGCGGCAGCGGATCGGAACGCAGACGAAGCCGAGGATCCGTTCCTCGCGGACGACGGCGCGCGCGGGCGTGTAGAGACGGGAGTCCTCGAACGTGCGCGCGAGCTGCAGCGTGCGGCCCGCGGCGGCGACGCGGCCGATCAGGCCCTCGCCCACCGGGAGCGCCCGATTCACCTCCCGCAGGCGCGCCGACATGCCGCGCTCCCCTCGGAGCTCGAGCGTCCGGCCGTCCCCGGACAGCAGGTGCAGGCTCGCGATCTCGTGGCCCGTCACGTGCGTCAGCGCCTCCACCGCGGTGCGCAGGACGTCCTCGACGTCGAGCGTGCGGCTGACGGTCTCCGCGACCCGGTGCAGGATGCGCAGATGCGACTCGGCCCGCGGGCGGCGCGGCGCCTGGCGCGGGCGATCAGCGCGCGAAGGGGAGCGACCGGCGCGCCTGTTCAAGAGCCCGCGCGTGTGACCAGGGCATAGACGAGCTCGAGCGCGGCGTCCAGCCGCTCCGGCGCCTTGCCGCCGGCCTGGGCGAGGTCCGGGCGGCCACCACCGCTTCCCCCCACGGCCTTGGCGACCTCCTGGACGAGCTTGCCCGCGTGGAAGCGCTTGGTCAGGTCCTTCGTGACCGCGGCGACCAGGCTCACCTTGCCGTCGACGACGCTCCCCACGCACACGACCCCCGAGCCCAGACGGTCGCGCAGCGTGTCGGCGACCGACCGGAGGCCGTCGAAATCGAGGCCGTCCACCCGCCCCGCGATCACCGCGACGCCGTTGATCTGGCGCGCCGACGCCGTCAGCGCCTCGGCGCGCGACCGGGCCTGGCGCGCCTCGAGCTCGCCGAGCTGCCGTTCGAGGGCGCGCTGCTCCTCGAGCAGCTTCTGCAGCCGCCTGGGCACCTCGAGCGGCCCGATCTTGAGGATCTCGGCCGCCTCGCGGAGCGCGGCCTCCTTGCGCGCGACGCTCTCGAGTGCCGCGGTGCCCGCCACCGCCTCGATCCGCCGCACGCCCGAGGCGACCGCGCCCTCGGCGCTGACCTTCAGGAGGCCGAGCTCGCCCGTCTGGTCGAGGTGCGTGCCGCCGCAGAGCTCGGTCGAGAAGTCCCCGATCCTGATGACGCGGACGCGGCTGCCGTACTTCTCGCCGAAGAGCGCCATCGCGCCCATCCGGAGGGCCTCCTCGAGGTCCATCTCCATGCGCGTCACGGGCGTGTTGGCCTGTACCTGCTCGTTCACGAGCGACTCGATCGTCTCGATCTCCCGGTCCTTCACCGCGTGGCCGTGGGAGAAGTCGAACCGCAGGTGATCGGGCGCCACGAGCGAGCCGGCCTGGGCCACGTGCGTGCCGAGCACCCGGCGGAGCGCGGCGTGCAGCAGGTGCGTCCCCGTGTGGTGCTGGCGCAGCCCCTGCCGCCGCGAGCTCTCGACGCTCACGGCGACCTCCTCGCGCTCGTGGAAGCCGCCGGTCGCGACGCGCACGCGGTGGACGATGAGTTTCGAGCCCCGGTAATAGGTGTCCAGGATCTGGCCGCGCCCCGCCCGCCCGGCGAGCGTCCCCGTGTCGCCGATCTGCCCGCCCGACTCCGCGTAGGCAGGCGTGCGGTCGAGGATCACCTCGACCTCCGCGCCCGCCGCCGCCTCGCGCACGCGGCGGACGCCGCCCTCCGCCGGGTCGACGATCGCGAGGATGCGCGCCGGCGCGGTCAGCGTCTCGTAGCCCACGAACTCGACCGGTGGGAACTCCGCCGAGAGCCGCCCGTACACGGCCGCGGCGTCCGCGTCGGCGCCCACGCCGAACGCGGCGCTGGCACGCGCCCGCTCGCGCTGGGCCTCCATCTCGGCCTCGTACGCCACCTGGGTCTCGTCCGTGACGGTCCACCCCTTGTCCCGGAAGATCTCCTCGGCCAGGTCGCGCGGGAACCCGAACGTGTCGTAGAGCTTGAAGAGGAAGGCGCCGTCCAGCACGAGCCGACTCGTCACCGCGGACGGCGTGCGTCGCTGGACCAGGTCGTACTCGTCGATGAGCCGCATGCCCGTGTCGAGGGTCTCCGCGAAGCGCTCCTCCTCCGTCCGCACCGCGTCCTGCACGCGCTGCCGCTCGGCGGTCAGCTCGGGGTACGCCTCGCGCATCAGCTCGACGACCCAGTCGACCGTCCGCCAGAAGAACGGCTCGCCGAGCCCGAGCATGCGCCCGTGGCGCATCGCCCGGCGCATGATCCGGCGCAGCACGTACCCGCGCCACTCGTTCGAGGGCGTCACGCCGTCGGCGATGAGGAACGTCGCCGCGCGCGCGTGATCCGCGACGACGCGCATGGAGACGTCGTCCTCCTCGCGCGCGCGGTAGGGCTTCCGGGCGAGCGCCGCGATCCGGTCGATCAGCGGCGCGAGCAGGTCCGTGTCGAAGTTCGACGCCTTGCCCTGCACGACGGCGGTCACGCGCTCGAGCCCCATGCCCGTGTCGATGGACGGGCGCGGCAGCGCCGTCAGCGTCCCGCGCGCATCGCGGTTGAACTGCATGAAGACGAGGTTCCACACCTCGAGCCAGCGATCGCACTCGCACGCGGGCCCGAGGCACGACCGCCCCGCGGCGACCTCGCCGCAGGGGACGTGGTCACCCTGGTGGAAGTGGACCTCGGAGCACGGGCCGCAGGGCCCGGTGTCGCCCATCGCCCAGAAGTTGTCCTTCTCGCCCAGACGCAGGACGCGGTCGTCGGCGAGCCCGGCGACCGTCTTCCAGAGGCCGAACGCGTCGTCGTCATCGGTGAAGACGGTCGCCGTGAGGCGTCGCGGATCCAGCCCCAGCTCGCGCGTCAGGAACTGCCACGCGAACGCGATCGCATCGGCCTTGAAGTAGTCGCCGAAGGAGAAGTTGCCGAGCATCTCGAAGAACGTGTGGTGGCGCGCCGTGCGCCCGACGTTCTCGAGGTCGTTGTGCTTGCCGCCTGCCCGCACGCACTTCTGGCAGGTGGTCGCGCGCGCGTAGTCGCGCCGCTCCTCGCCGAGGAACACCGACTTGAACTGCACCATGCCGGCGTTCGTGAAGAGCAGCGTCGGGTCGTCGCCCGGCACGAGCGGCGACGAGCGGACCCGCGTGTGCCCGTGGCGCTCGAAGTACGCGAGAAAGGCTTCGCGAAGCTCGTTGCCGCTCATGGATACGTCATTGTATCACCCGGTCTCGAGGAGCTCGCGCACCACGCGCGCCACGATGGACGCAGGGTAGCCGCGTCGCAGCAGGTGGTCGCTCAGGCGCGCGGCCGCCCGCTCGGGGCGCGTCCGCTGCAGGGCGGGCAGCCGACGGCGCGCGATGGCGCGGGCGCGCTCGAGCGCCTCGTCTGACGCCGGGCCGGCGAGCGCCGCGTCGATCAGCGCCGACACGATGCCGCGCGCGGCGAGCTCGGCGCGCAGCCGGACGGGCCCGACGCCGCGCGCCGCCCGGGTCTCGACCCAGTGACGCGCGAACGCGGCGTCGTCCAGGTAGCCGCGGGCGGTCAGGTCCGCGACGACCTCCCCCGCGAGCGGGCGCGGCGCGCCGCGGCGAACGAGGCGCGTGGTGAGCTCGGCGACCGTGAAGGGACGCCGGGACAGGAGGTCGGCCGCCGCGAGGCGCGCGCCCCGGGCGTCGAGGACGCGGGCGGGCCGTCGGCGCGGCGCTACGATTTCCTGAAGAAGGAGCTGCCGGTGGCGCTCATCACGGGCTTCTCGTCGGCCTTCTGCTCGAACGTCTGCTCGCCCGTCGAGAAGATGCCCCGCACCTTGAGGTCGAAGTCGTCCGCGTTCGTCGCGGCCTCGCGCGCCGTCTCGTAGGAGATGAGCCCCTCGCGGTAGTGCTTGAGCAGGCACTGATCGAAGGTCTGCATCCCGTACTGCGACTGCCCTTGCGCGATGAACGTCGGGATCTCCGCGGTCCGCTTCGCCTCCCGGATGCAGTCCCGGATGGCGGCGGTGCCCACGAGGACTTCGACGGCCGGGATCCGCCCCTCGCCGCCGATCTTCGGGATGAGCCGTTGCGAGACGATGCCGACGATGACGGCCGCGAGCTGGTCGCGGATCTGCTGCTCCTGGTGGGGCGGGAACGTGCCGATGATCCGGTTGACGGTCTCCGCCGTGTTGAGCGTGTGCAGGGTGGAGAAAACGAGGTGGCCCGTCTCCGCGGCGTGCAGCGCCACGGACATCGTCTCGGGGTCGCGCATCTCGCCGACGAGGATCACGTCGGGATCCTCGCGCAGCGCGGCGCGCAGCGCGGTGGCGAAGCTCGGCGAGTCGTGTCCGACCTCGCGCTGGCTCACCACGCAGTTGATGTCCTCGTGGGTGAACTCGATCGGATCCTCGATCGTGACGATGTGGTCGTTCCGGGTGCGGTTGATGAAGTCGACCATGGCCGCGAGCGTCGTCGACTTGCCCGAGCCGGTGATGCCCGTGACCAGCACCATCCCGCGCCGCTCCATCGACAGCTGCTCGAGGACGGTCGGCAGTCCGAGCTCCTCGAAGCGCGGCTTCTTGGACGGCACCGCGCGGAGCACCGCACGCACCTGGCCGAGGGCCAGGAAGAGGTTGACCCGGAAGCGGCCGTAGCCCGGCACCGCGTACGCGGTGTCGATCTCCTTGCCGTCCCGCAGCTGCGCGTACATGCGCTCGGTGCAGCAACGGCGGGCCACCGCGTCGAGGTCCTCGTTCGCGAGGACGCCGAGATCGCTCTGCGGCACCAGCCGGCCGTGGATGCGGAGGATCGGTGGGGAGTTGCCCTTGAGATGCAGGTCGGAGGCGCCGCGCTCGACGCCCGTGACCAACAGCTTGTCGAAGTCCATCATCGCCTGCTCCTACTTGACCGGGACGGCCGGGCGGAGCCCGAGGGCCTCGCGGACCTTCGCCTCGAGGTCGACGAGAACCGTGGGATTCTCGTGGAGCCACTTCTTCGCGTTCTCGCGTCCCTGTCCGATCCGCTCGCTCTTGTAGGTGTACCAGGTGCCGGACTTCTCGATGAGCCCGTGCTCGACGCCGGCGTCGAGCACCGTGCCGGGCTTCGAGATGCCCTCGCCGTAGATCATGTCGAACTCGGCCTCGCGGAACGGGGGCGCCAGCTTGTTCTTGACGACCTTGACCTTGGTCCGCACCCCGACCGAGTCGGTGCCGATCTTGATCGCGTCCTGGCGCCGGATGTCCAGGCGTACGGACGCGTAGAACTTGAGCGCGCGCCCGCCGGTCGTGGTCTCGGGGGAGTTGTGGACGACGACCCCGTCCACGAGGTAGGTGTGGTGCCCCTCGATCTCGAGGTCGAATCGGTGCATCGACCGGGTCGCTGGCTTCACGTAGCGCCGGAGAACGCGCGCCGGGACGGCCCGAAGCCGTTCGCGAGACGCGAGCTCTCCGCCGCCCGGTACCGGCTGCCAGATGAAGCGGCCACGATGACGCGGGTGGAGCTTGTAGTCCATCGAGGGGTGCACGTACGGCGCGATCAGGCCGTGCAGGCGCTCCGTCTGCTCGGAGGCGAACCAGAATCCCCGGCCGTCGTCCCGGGGCCGGCCGACACCCAGTCGCTCCAGCGTCGCGACGACCCGCGCGCGCGAGTCGCCGGTCAGCGCCTTGTTGTAGAGGACCGCCTTGCCCCGGCCCCATCGCGCGTAGGAGCCCATGAACGAGCCGTCGTCCGCGTACCATACGGCAAGACCGCGGACGTCGAGGCGGTCGAGCACCGCGCTCGCCGCGAGGCGCTCGCCGTCGCCGTAGTACCCGCGGCGGAGCTCTGCCAGCGCGGGCATCGCGAGCGTGTCGAACCCGAATCCGTTGCCGGTCCGCCTGATCAGGCCCGCAAAGGGCGCCAGCATCTCGTGCTTCCAGCGCAGGTAGTCCTTCTGCGCCTCGCCGTGGCCGACACGGAACTGGGCCGCGTGAGCGCCAACCTGCCGGAGCGATCCGTCACCGAAGCTTCCGCCGAGCACGACTTGCCACTGATCGTCCGTCAGCTCGTAATCCTTCACCGCCACGAGCACCTGCTCGCCGACCTGGAGCGCGCCTGCTCGAACGCGGCCTTTCGGCGTAAAGACGAGGTGGTTTTCGGTCGCTGCAAATCGCCGACGCCCCGACCGCCCGCCCTCGACTTCGAGCTGGACGAAGTGATCCGTGCGGCCATTGTCGAACCAGTTCGTCACGCGCCGGGGCTCGATCGTCCCCGTCCGCGGATCCCAGGAGAGCACGTCGACCGGCAACCGCTGGTTGACGATCTTGCCGATCTTCATGCGGCGGCCGTCGGCCAGCACCACACGGGTGCAATAGTGCATACAGCCGAACATGACGCCGATCTTCTCGCGGATCTGGTTGATGAAGATCACGCTCGCGCCCGAGCGCGAGATGGCCGCGGTGAGCTTGCGGAGCGCCTGCGACATGAGCCGCGCCTGCAGGCCCGGCAGCGAGTCGCCCATGTCGCCGTCGAGCTCGGCCCGCGGGACGAGCGCGGCGACCGAGTCGATGACGATGACGTCGACGGCGTTGGAGCGGACGAGCGTCTCGGTGATCTCGAGGGCCTGCTCGCCGGTGTCCGGCTGGGAGATCAGCAGCTCGTCGATGTTGACGCCGAGCTTCCTGGCGTAGATCGGGTCGAGCGCGTGCTCGGCGTCGATGAACGCGGCGGTGCCGCCGAGGCGCTGGGCCTCCGCGATCGCGTGCAGCGCGAGGGTCGTCTTGCCGGACGACTCCGGGCCGTAGATCTCGGTCACCCGCCCGCGCGGCAGGCCGCCGACGCCGAGCGCGACGTCGAGCGAGAGGGCGCCCGTCGGGATGACGGCGATCTCCTCGAGCGGTCCGCCGGCGCCCAGGCGCATGACCGAGCCCTTCCCGAACTGCCGCTCGATCTGGGCGATCGCCAGGTCCAGGGCCTGCCGCCGCTCGCTCTTCGCCTCCGCCATGCGCTTCTCCTTTGCTCTCGGCGTTGCGAGCATTCTAGGAGGGGCTCGGGGTGCCGTCAATGTCCGGGGAATCAGACGCCGCACCGAGCGGGGCGCCGCCGAGCTCCGTGTAACGGGCGCCCCGCGGCGCGAGATCGCTGCGCATCAGCGAGAGGCGCGCGACGCGGACGCGACCGAAGTCCCGCGTCGCCGCCACCCCCAGCGCTTCGGCGAGGCCGGCGTCGCGCCGCGGCGCACGCGCGCGCCCGAGGGTCACGTGCCCGGCGAAGGGGCGCGTCTCGCGCGGGAAGCCGAGCCCGGCCAGCGCGACGTCGACCCGCGCCGCGAGCTCGGCCACCGCCGCCGCGCCCTCGACGACGCCCGCCCAGATCACGCGCGGCCGCGTCACGCTCGGGAAGGCCCCGAGCCCACGGATGGCCAGCTCGAAGGGCACCGCGCCCGCCGCCGCCTGGCGGAGCGCGGCCAGCACGTCACCGAGTCGCGCCGCCTCCACGCCGCCGAGGAACTTGAGCG
>MGCE01000072.1:14608-15785 GCA_001790315.1 Candidatus Rokubacteria bacterium RIFCSPLOWO2_02_FULL_72_37
GCCTCCACGCCGCCGAGGAACTTGAGCGTCACGTGAAGGTTCTCGGTCGCCACCCAGGCGATCCCGCGCGTGGCCGGGCGCAAGCCCTCGACCGCCGCGCCGAGGGCTGCGCGCACGGCGTCGTCGAGCAGGAGCGCGACGAACGCGCGGACCTCGGCTATTTCGCCTCCAGCAAACGCAGGAGGCTCTCGATCCCCCTGCGCCGCTCCGGGTCGGTCTCCGCCGCGAGCGCCGCCTTGAGGTCGGCGACGGCGCCGGCGTGGTCGCCCTCGAGCTCCTTGCTGAGACCGCGCGAGGCGAGATCCTGCGCCGTCCGGGCCTGCGCCGGGGCGGCGGCCGGAGCCTCGGGTGGCTTCACGGCGGGCGGCGGCGGCGCGGGTGCGGGAGCCGGTGGCGGCGGCGCGGGTGCTGGCGGCGGTGGCGGCGCGGCTGCCGCGGGCGCGGGTGCTGGCGGCGGCGCGGCCACGGGCGGCGGGGGTGCGGGCGTGGGCGCCGGCTCGAGACCCGCGCGGACCCGCATGAGGTCTTTCTGCTTGGGATCGGGCTCGTCCTCGATGGCCCGGGCCCAGTCACGGCGGGCGGCCTCGAGATCGCCCGCGAGCGAGTGGGCGGTGCCACGGGCGAAGCGAGCGCGGGCATGGCGGGCGTCGAGCTCGACGGCCCGCGTGAAGTCCTCCACGGCGCGCGCGTAGTCGCGCTTGGCGATCCACGCGATGCCGCGGTTGTACGGCACGTCGGCGTCGGCCGGCGCCAGCTCGCCTGCGCGGGTGTAGTCCTCGATGGCGGCGTCGAGGTCGCCGAGGCGGACGCGGGTGATGCCGCGGTTGGTGTACGCGGCGGCCGAGGCGGGCGACTCGTGGATCGCCGCGTCGAAGGACGCCAGCGCCTGCACGTAGAGCCCCTGGCGCAAGTACGCGACGCCCCGATCGAAGGGGCGCTGGGCGGCGCACCCGGTCAGGGCCAGAGCGACGAGGGCGACAGCGGCCGCGCGGCTCATAGGGCCCGCCTCAGCATATCAAGGGCCCCCTGCGTCGACTGCCACTTCACCCGGGCCCGGTCGCCCGCGAGCCGGAGGTGGCGCGAGGTGACCACCCCGTCGAGCGCGAGCCCGACGAACACGGTGCCGACGGGCTTCGCCGGCGTGCCGCCGTCCGGCCCCGCGATGCCGCTGATCGCG
>MGCE01000073.1:0-5515 GCA_001790315.1 Candidatus Rokubacteria bacterium RIFCSPLOWO2_02_FULL_72_37
GTCACGACCGCCGCGGGAGGCGACGGCGAGGTCGTGGCGAGCATCGCCGACAGCGGTGTCGGCATCCCGGAGGGCGTCCGGGAGCGGATCTTCGATCCCTTCTTCACGACCAAGGGGGTGCAGGGCACGGGACTCGGCCTGGCGATGACCTACGGGATCCTCGCGCGCCACAACGCGCGGATCGAGGTGGACAGCGCCGAGGGGCGCGGGACCACGTTCCGGCTGACCTTCCGGACCGCGGGCGACGTGGACGCGTGGACGCAGTCCGAGCCCGCCCCCGCTGCGCGCACGGCGGTCTCGTCCCTGCGGTGCCTCGTGGTGGACGACGAGGTGCCGGTGGGCGCGATGCTCGGCGACGTCCTCGAGTCCGGCGGGCATCGCGCCGTCGTGCTGACGGACGGCGGCGAGGCGATCGCGCGCTTCGGAGCCGAGGCCTTCGACGTCGTGTTCACCGATCTCGCGATGCCGCGTGTCTCCGGCTGGCAGGTGGCGCGTGCGATCAAGGAGATGGCGCCGGCCGTGCCCGTCTTCCTCGTCACCGGCTTCGGCGTGGAGCTGTCGGCCGAGGAGCGCCGCGCGCACGGCGTCGACGCCGTGCTCGTGAAACCACTCAAGATTCAGGAGATCCTGGACACCGTGGCCCTGATCGCGCCCCGGCGTGTCCAGCCCACCTGAGCGGAGGACGTTCGATGAGCTTCGAGACCCTGGACCTGACGCGGAGCGGCGGAGTCGCCACGATCACGCTGAACCGGCCGGAGGCGTTCAACGCGCTCAACCTCACGCTCGGCCGCGAGCTGTTCCACGCGACGCTCGAGGTGGACGAGGATCCCGACGTCCGGGCCGTCGTGATCACGGGCGCGGGGCGGGCCTTCTGCGCGGGCGGCGACGTCAAGGACTTCGCCGACAATCTCCCCCGGATCGGCGTGCTCGTGAAGGAGCTGACGACGTACCTGCACGGGGCGGTGTCGCGCCTCTGCCGCAGCGACAAGCCCGTCATCATGGCGGTGAACGGCGTGGCGGCGGGCGGGGGATTCTCCTTCGCGCTCTGCGGGGACATCGTGCTCGCCGGGGAATCGGCCCGCTTCACGATGGCGTACGCGAAGATCGCGGCGACCCCGGACGGGTCCTCGTCGTACTTCCTGCCGCGCCTGATCGGGCTCCGGCGCGCGCTCGAGCTCTACATGACGAACCGCGTGCTCTCGGCGCGCGAGGCCCTGGAGTGGGGGCTCGTGACGCGCGTGGTGCCGGACGCCGAGCTCGCCGGCGCCGCGGCCGGGCTAGCGCGCGAACTCGCGCTGGGACCCACACGGGCGTTCGGCGGCGCGAAGCGGCTCTTCCACCAGTCGACCTGGGAGAGTCTCGAAACGCAGATGGAGCTCGAGGCGCAGGCGATCGCGGCGAGCGGCCACACCGAGGACTTCGCGGCCGGCGTGACCGCCTTCGCGAACAAGCGGACGCCGACGTTCCGGGGGCGCTGAGGGCGCGCGCGATGCGACCGCGCCTGTTCTACCGCCCCGGCTGATCGTCCTGCGCCAAGACGCGGGAGCTCCTCGCGTCGTGGGGGATCGAGTTCGATCCCGTGAACGTCGAGGCCGACCCGGGCGGGCGCGAGGCTCTCGCGCGGCTCGGCGTGCCCCTCGTGCCGGCTGTGGCGCTCGGCGAGCGCGCGGTGCACGGCTGGAATCCCGCGGGATACGCCGCGCTGCTCGGCGTGCGCCACGTCCCCCCGGCGGCCCTGCCCCCCGCGACGCTGGCGGCGCGGCTCGACCGCATCCTGGAGGCGACCCAGCAGCTGCTCACACCGCTCGACGCGCGGCACCTCGACGTCACACCGCCCGAGCGCGACCGGACGCTGCGCGACCTCGCCTATCACGTCTTCCGTCTCGCGCTGGCGTTCGTCGACGGGATGGACGTGGGCGAGCTCCCGGAGCGCTGGCTGCAGGAGCGCGCGCCCGCGGACCTGCGCGACGGGGCCGCCATCGGCCGTTACGGGGCGCTGGTGCGCGGGCGGATCGGGGGCTGGGTCGAGGGCGCCGCGCCGGGCGAGTTCGCACGGGTCATCCGCGTCTACTACGGGCCGCAGTCGGGGCACGAGCTGCTCGAGCGGACGACGTGGCACGCCGCGCAGCACCTGCGCCAGCTTCACGTCCTGGTCGGGCGCCTCGGCGTCGCGCCCGCGGTAGCCCTGCCGGTCGACGCCTTCGACGGCCTGCCGCTGCCGGAGGCCCTGTGGTGAGTGTGGCGCGGCGGCATCGAGGAGCGCCACGGCTCCGCCGGGGTGCGACGAGCGTATGGGGGGCTTGGGGGGCGCCCGGAGCCCCCCATGGAATCACTCGTCCTCGATCCAGGCGCCGGTGAGGCGGCGCGCCAGCGCGCGGTGCCTGCGGAAGAAGTAGCCGAGCATCGCGGCCGCCGCGAGGAGATTCGCCAGGAACACCGTCCAGCCGGCGATCTCGTCGAGCACCCACTTCGCCGCGATCACGACGGCGCCGAAGAAGAAGACCTCGAAGGCCGTGAAGAAGATCACCAGCGCGAAGACGAACAGCGGCTGGCGCTCGGCGCCGGCGATGAGCAGGGCTCCCACCGCGCCGACGACGATGAACGCGAGGGCGTGCACGATCGAGTAGGAGACGATCGACGCGAGCACGCCGGTCTGCCGCAGGATCCCGCCGCCGAGGAGCGTGGGGGTGCGCAGCGGCTCCCCCTGGATCGAGTCGATCGCCAGGAACCACAGGGCGACGATCGCCGCGCCGAGGAGACCGGCCACCACGCCCTCCCGGAGGACGCCGCCCCAGGAGCCGACGAGCGTGGCCGGAAGCGCCCGGTGGAAGCGGAAGAGGTACCAGAGCATCGCGATCGACGCGAGCAGGTTCCCGACGAGGATCTCCCACCACACGAGCGCGCCGAGCATCGAGTGCCCGAGCGCGCCGAGCGCCGCGAAGAAGAACACCTCGAAGCAGGCGAACAGGATCACGAAGGCGACGAAGAGCGCGGGCTCGCGCTCGCTCACCGCCATCACGCTCGCCGCGATGACGCCGAACGCGACGAAGGCGAGGCCGTGCAGGAGCGTGTAGCCCAGCACGTTGCCGGGCGTGATCTCGAGCCCGATCGGGTTGGTGACGCCCTGGAAGACGGCGGCGCCGAGCAGGCCGGGCGTGAGGAGCGGCTTGCCGCGCCCAAGGTCGAAGATGAGGAACCAGATCGCGACCACGGCGGCGCCGAGCAGGCCGGCGACGATGCCCTCACGCATCACCGAGCGCTGGACTGGCGTCATTGCCGGGCAATTGTATCACTCCGGGTAGCGCGCGAGCCTCACTCCATAGTCGGAATAGCGCAGGTGTGGCGGCAGGGAGGACCGGTGGGCGACCGGGCTCCACGGGTCGGCGTGGCGCCAGGCGCCACCGCGGCTCACCCGGCGCACGCCGGAGTCCGGGCCGCCGGGGTTGCGCGCCGGCGAGCGCGCGTAGTAGTCCTCGCCAAACCAGTCGGCGCACCACTCGTGGCACACCCCGGAGAGGTCGGTCAGCCCGAAGGCGTTCGCCGGGGTCGCCGGAACGCGCGGCGGCCGGTCGAACGTGCCGCGCGGGCGCGCCTCGCCCCACGGGTAGCGCGCGGCCTCGAGGCCGCCGCGCGCGGCCTTCTCCCACTCGGCCTCGCTCGGCAACCGTGCGCCGGCCCACGCGGCGAATGCGGCGGCGTCGTGCCAGGACAGGCCCACGACGGGCTGGCTCGGGTCGGAGAAGGCGGGATCGCCCAGGAAGGGGGCCGGCGCCGCGCCCGTCGCCCGTACGAACCGTTCGTGCTCCGCGTTCGTCACCGGACGGCGGCCGATCAGGAAGGCGTCCACCCAGACGACGTGCGGCGGCCGCTCGGCCGGGAGGCCGTGCTCCCAGCCCATGCGGAACGAGCCCGCGGCGACGAGCACGAAGTCCACGGCCGCGAGTCTATAATGTCCTGCGAGAGGAGCGCCCGATGACCTTCGCCGCACGCATGGCCCGACTGGGCACCGAATCGGCCTTCGAGGTCCTCGCCCGGGCGCGGGCGCTCGAGCGGACCGGCCGCCGGATCATCCACCTCGAGATCGGCGAGCCGGACTTCGACACGCCCGCCCACATCAAGGAGGCGGCCAAGCAGGCGCTCGACGCCGGCGCGACGCACTACGGCCCGTCCGCCGGGCTGCCCGAGCTGCGCGAGGCGATCGCCAAGCACGTCGCGGAGACCCGCGGCGTGGCCGTGCGTCCCGAGGAGGTCGTGGTCACGCCCGGCGCGAAGCCGATCATGTTCTTCACCATCCTGGCGCTCGTCGACCGGGGCGACGAGGTGATCTACCCGAACCCGGGCTTCCCGATCTACGAGTCGGTCATCAACTTCGTCGGCGGCATCCCCGTCCCGATCCCCCTGCGGGAGGAGAGCGGCTTCGGCTTCGACCTCGAGCTGTTCGAGCGGCGCGTGTCGTCGAAGACGAAGCTCATCGTCATCAACTCGCCCCAGAACCCCACGGGCGGCGTGCTCGACGCGGCCCAGCTCGGGCGGATCGCCGCCCTGGCCGCGGCGCGCGGGATCCCGGTGCTGAGCGACGAGATCTACCGCCAGTTCCTCTACGAGGGCGAGTTCGTCTCGATCATGGGACTGCCCGGCATGCGCGAGCGCACGATCCTGCTCGACGGCTTCTCGAAGTCGTACGCGATGACCGGCTGGCGCCTGGGCTACGGCGTGATGCCGGTGCCCCTCGCCGAGCACGTGACGCGCCTCATGGTCAACTCGGCCTCGTGCACGGCCTCCTTCGTGCAGCTCGCCGGGATCGCCGCGCTGCAGGGCGACCAGACGCCGGTCGCGCGCATGGTCACGGAGTTCAAGCGGCGGCGCGACCTCCTCGTCGGGGGCCTCGACGCGCTGCCCGGCGTCCGGTGCGCGCGGCCCCGCGGCGCCTTCTACGTGTTTCCCAACATCACGGGCACCGGCCGGTCCTCCGCCGAGGTCGCCGAGCGGCTGCTCAACGAGGCGGGCGTCGCGGCGCTCTCGGGCACCGCGTTCGGCGCGCACGGCGAGGGCTACCTGCGCCTGTCCTACGCGAACTCGGAAGACAACCTGCGTGAGGCGCTCGAGCGGATGCGTCCGGTCTTCGAGAGCCTCGGACGTCAGACGCCGGCCTCGTGAGCCGCGCCACCGTCGCCGGTGTGGTCGTCGACGGCCTCCGGCGCGCGGGAACGTCCCGCATCTTCGGCGTGCCGGGCGCGGGCGCGCCGCTGGCGCTGCTCGACGCGGCCCGCGCGGCGGCGCTCACGGTCGTGCTCGCCTACGGAGAATCGGCGGCGTGCGTCATGGCCGCGGTGACGGCCGATCTCACCGATGCGCCGGGCGTCGCGAGCGTCGGCGCGAGCGCGGGGGTGGTCGCCGCCGCCGCGGGGGTCGCGCACGCGGTCCTCGATCGGTCGCCCCTGGTCCTGCTGACCGACCGCCACCCGCGCGAGGTGCTGGGCTGCAAGGCGAGCGTCGTGGTCGACGGCGAGACGGC
>MGCE01000073.1:5528-6531 GCA_001790315.1 Candidatus Rokubacteria bacterium RIFCSPLOWO2_02_FULL_72_37
GTCGACGCGATCCGCGCCGCGATGACGGCGCCGCGCGGGCCGGTGCACCTCGACGTGCCGGAGCACGTGGCGGGCCGGCCAGCCGCCCCGGGCACGATCGCCGTCCGATCGGAAGCCTCGCCGCCGCTCGACCCGGCCGCGCTCGACGAGGCTGCGCGTCTGCTCGGCCGCTCGAGCCGCCCGCTGCTCGTCCTGGGACAGCACTGCCGGGCGGGCGACGCGCCGTGGCTCCGCGCGTTCGCGGAGGCGCTGCCGGCGCCCGCGCTCGTGACCGCAAAAGCCAAGGGGGCCCTGCCCGATCCGCACCCGCTCGTGCTCGGCGTCGTCGCGGGGGAGTTTCCCGACGAGCGCGCGCTGCGCCGCGTCGACCTGATCGTCGCCCTCGGCCTCGATGCCGCCGAGCCGGCGCCGCGCGGGTGGTGGTCCCGCGTGCCCGTGCTCCTCGTCGGGCCCACGCCCCGGATGGAGGGTGAGCCGACGCCGTCATGCCGGGTCCTCGGCACCGTCGCCCTCGTGCTGGAAGAGCTCGCGCCGCGGCTCGCGGACCGGCCGAGGGCGGACTGGGATGTGGCCGAGCTCGACCGGCTCAAGCGTGATCGGCTCCGCGCGGGGCCCTCCCCGGGGCTCGCGCCGCAGCGGGTCGTGCAGCTCTCGCGTGAGGCCATGGAGGCGGGCACGCTCGCCGCGGTCGATCCGGGCGCGCACTGGGACGCGGTCACGGGCGCCTGGCAGGCGGTGGCGCCCGGGGAGTTCCTGGCGCCGAACGGCGCCGCGCAGGGCTTCGCGCTGCCCGCTGCGATCGCGGCCCATCTCGCGCGGCCGGAGCGGCGCATCGTCGCGTTCACGGACTCGGCGGGCCTGGTGGCGGCCTCGGCGGAGCTCGAGACGGCCAAGCGCCTGGCGACGCCGGTCGTCCTGGTCGTCTTCGGCGGCGCCGACGCGGTCCGACTGGCGCAGGGCTTCGGCCTCGCCGCGTACGCGGCCGACAGCGAGCCCGCCTTCG
>MGCE01000073.1:6543-12106 GCA_001790315.1 Candidatus Rokubacteria bacterium RIFCSPLOWO2_02_FULL_72_37
CGCGTGAGTTGACGGCCCCCCCCCATCCGATCAAACAGCGACGATGGCGGGATCGATGCGCGCGATCACGTACCCGGCGACGGCGCCGGCGCCGAAGCCCGGCGCGAAGACGCGCAGCGGGCCCGCGATCACGCCCTCCCTCACGGCGTCGTGGAGCGCGATCGGGATCGACGCCGAGGAGGTGTTGCCCACCCGGTCGATGTCGAAGTACAAGCGCCCGGACGCGATGCCCGCGGCCTCGGCGTAGTGGATGACCATCGTCTTGTTCGCCTGGTGGGGCACGATCAGATCGATCGCGTCGAGCATCGAGCCGGCGCGGCCCTCCGGGTGGGGAAGGGCCTTCAGCTCGTCGATCATCTGCTGGAGGTAGCGGCGCACGAGCGCACGCACCTCCGGGCCGTACACGGTGATGTTGTTGTCGAACTCCGGGTTGGGCCAGATGATCGAATCCACCTCGCTCACCGGTCCGCTCGCGTACGTCTGGTAGTACTCGATGTCGGGCGGCGCCGCGGCGGGCGCCGGGCCGACGACCAGCGCCGCGGCGCCGTCGCCGAAGATCATCCGTGACGTGCGGACGGTCCCGATCTTGTCGGAGAACTTCTCGCCGCACACGACGAGCACCGGGCGCTCCACTTCCTGGAGCAGCCGGACCGCCTCGGACAGGCCATAGGGCAGTCCGGCGCACGCGGCGACGAGATCGTACGAGGCGTGGGTCTGGAGGAGCCCGAGCCGGGCCGAGAGCCACGTCGCGAGCGACGGCATCATCTTCGTGGACGTGCAGGAGCAGAAGAGGACCGCGCCGATCTCCTCCGCGCGCCGGCCGGACTTCGCCAGCGCCCCCTGGGCCGCGAGCAGGGCGCAGTGGTCGAGGTCGAGCTCGGTGTAGCGGCGCTCGACGATGCCCGTCTTTTCCTCGATCTCCTTCGCCGTCATCGGCGACCAGCAGTACGCGCTGTTGCGGATGAGGTCGTCGTTGGTGCACGCGTGCTCGCCCCGGTAGACGGCGAGGGCCTCGATGCGGGGCATCACGCGGAACCTGGCGCGCACGTCGATCGGCGGGTACGGCGCCTCGGGCGGGCGCGCGACGGCGCCCGCGGGCCGGCGCAGGCGCGCGCGCCGGCCGCCCTTGACGCGACGGATGAACTGGAGGACGTCGTCGTTGCGCGGCTGGAACACGACGACGAAGTCGTCGTCGTGGAGCTTGCCGACCTCGATGAGCCGCGTCTTGCCGCGGTCCCAGCGGTACTGGTTGTGGAGCACCATCGCCTGCCGCATCAGCGCTTCCAGCTCGGGCACGCGGTGGCTGTGCTCGATGATGTCGTCCCAGCCGTACCCCGGATAGTCCGGATCCCAGGCGAGCAGGTGGTAGGTGAGGCTCTTCGGGTTTGCGAGGATCTCGGACACGGTCGGCTTGATGGCGGGGAGCTCGTCGCCGGCGCCCTTCTTGTGCCGGAAGACGTCGAGCAGGATCCGCGAGATCCGATCCTCGGCGCCCTCGTCCCAGCTCGGCGCCAGCGCCCGGTAGCCGGCCTCGATCGTGGCCGTGAGCTCGGCGCCCTCCCAGCCGCGGAACACGGGCAGGAAGACGTCGTCGCGATGGCGTGGCACGTCGCGCCAGCGTGTGGGGCGCTTGTCGTACATCGTCATCGCGTAGCGGTTCACCCAAAAGAGGTGGAGCGCGAGGTCGCGGAGCAGATCGTAGCGCCCGGCGTAGGCGTGCGCGTCCAGACGCGCGGCGACGTCGGTCTCCGTCGGCGCCTTCTGCTCGAAGTCGCGCTTGATGACCGCGGCGAACTGCTCGAGCGTCTCGAAGACCGAGAAATCGAGCGCGGGGAAGAAGTTGAAGGGGAAGACGATCCGCCCGTAGCGATTGATCACGAACGGCTTCATGGTGCCGCTCCAGTATAATGCATCCATGGCGATCCTCAACGACCGCGACCGCAGCGCCGTGCAGCAGGAGCTCGCGAAGCTCACCGGTCCCGTGAAGCTCGTCGTGTTCTCGCAGGAGCTCATCGCGGGCGATCTCTGCCGGCAGAACGAGGCGCTGGTGCGCGAGGTCGCCGAGCTCAGCGACGCGATCACCGTGGAGGTCCTGAACCCGGCGATCGACCGGGAGCGCGCCGCCGCGTACGGTGTCGACCAGGTGCCCGCGATCGTGGTCGAAGGCGCGCGCGACTGGGGCATCCGCTTCTACGGGATCCCGATGGGCTACGAGTTCAGCAACCTCATCGACGCGATCATCGTCGCCTCGACGGGCGAGCCCGCGCTGAGCGAGGCGACGAAGGCCTCGCTCCAGACCCTCGCGGCCGACGTCGAGATCAAGGTCTTTTCGACGCCCACCTGACCGCACTGCCCCCGGGCCGTGCGCCTGGCGCAGCACATGTCGGTCGCCTCGGACCGGGTCCGTTCGACCGTGATCGAGGCCACGGAGTTCCCCGAGCTGTCGCGCGCCTACCACGTGATGGGCGTGCCGAAGGTGGTCATCAACGACCGCGTCCAGTTCGAGGGCGCCGTGCCCGAGGCGGAGTTCCTCGGCGCCGTGCTCAAGGCGGTGGAGGCCGCCTGAGCGAACTGCTGTTCGCGTACGGCACGCTGATGCGCGGCTACCCGCTGCACCGCGTGCTCGCGCGCGGCGCGACCTTCCTCGCCGCGGCGCGCGCGGCGGGGCGACTGCTCGACCTCGGCCGCTACCCCGGGCTCGTGGCGGGAGCGGGCGCGGTGCAGGGCGAGGTCTACCGGCTCGACGACCCCCAACTTCTCCCGGTCCTCGATCGCGAGGAGGGGTACAATTTCGTCCGGCGTCGCGCCCTCGTCACGCTCTCCGACGGACGGCGCGCGCGTGCGTGGATTTACGGCTACCGGGGACCGCGGGCGCGCGCGGTCCCGATCCCGCACGGAGACTACCGCCGGGCGCGCCCGGCGAGCCCCTGAACCGGGAGGACGTCATGTCGCTGACCGCCGCCGAGCTCGTCAAGGCCGACCAGGACCACCTGATCCATCCGCTCCACCACCCCGTGGACAACGCCGAACCGACGATCTACGTGCGCGGCCGCGGCGCGACGGTCGTCGACATCGGCGGCCACGAGTACCTCGACGGCCTCTCCGGGCTCTGGAACGTCAACGTGGGGCACGGCCGCGCCGAGCTGGCGGACGCCGCCGCAGCGCAGATGAAGGAGCTCGCGTACTTCTCGGGCTACGTGGGCTCGTCGAACGTGCCGGCGATCACCCTCGCGAGCCGCCTGGTCGCGCTCGCGGGCGACATGCAGGCCGTGTTCCTCGCCTCCGGCGGCGCCGAGGCCAACGAGTCGGCGTTCAAGACGGCGCGCTTCTACTGGAAGGCGCGCGGCAAGCCGGACAAGATCAAGATCATCGCGCGCCACGACGCCTACCACGGCGTCACCCTGCAGGCGATGAGTGCCACCGGGATGGGCGCCTACTGGAAGATGTTCGAGCCGCGCGTGCCCGGCTTCGTGCACGTGCCGACCTGCTACCCGTACCGGCAGCAGGGCGTCAAGGCCGGCGAGACCGCCGGGCAAACGGCGGCGCGCGAGATCGAGGAGGCGATCCGGCGCGAGGGGCCCGACACGGTCGCCGCGTTCATCGGCGAGCCGATCCACGGCGGCGGCGGCGTGATCTACCCGACCGACGACTACTGGCCGCGCGTGCGCGAGGTGTGCACCCGCCACGACGTCCTGCTGATCGCCGACGAGGTCATCACCGGCTTCTGCCGGACCGGGCGCTGGTTCGCCACGCACCACTGGAACGTCAAGCCCGACATCCGCGCCTTCGCGAAGGGCGTGACCTCGGGCTACCTCCCGCTCGGCGGCATCATGGTGTCGAAGGCAATCAAGGACGCGATGGACTCGGTCAAGCCCGAGGACCGCTGGATGCACGCCTACACGTACTCGGGCCACCCGGCGTGCTGCGCCGTCGCGCTCGCGAACCTCGACATCATGGAGCGCGAGCGGCTCTGGGAGCGCGCCGCGAAGCTGGGCGAACGGCTCCACGCGGGCCTGCGCGCCGCGTTCGACGACCACCCGCACGTCGGCGACATCCGGGGCGGCAAGGGCCTGCTCGCGGCCATCGAGCTGGTGCAGGACCGCGGCACGAAGGCGAACTTCCCCGCCGACCGGAAGCTCGCGGCGCGCCTGCAGGCCGAGATGGTCAAGCTCGGCATGATCACGCGCACGCGCCCCGTCGTGGGGCCGCATCCGGCGATGGGCGACAGCGTCTTTTTCGCGCCGCCGCTGATCGTGACCGAGGCCGAGGTGGACCGGATCGTCTCGATCACGCGCGACGCGCTCAAGGCCGTGCTCGGCGCGTGAGGCTCATCACCGCCCACCGCATCCTGATCGCCGCGGGCATCGCGTTCTTCGTCTTCTACGCGGTGTGGCAGGGGCGGCTCTGGACGGCGGGCGGCGGCGCGAGCGCGCTCGCGCAAACCATCGTCTCCGCCGCCGTCGCCGTGGGCTTCGTCCTCTACTACCGGACCCTCAAGCGGCGGTGGTAGTGCGAGCCGCAGGCCGTCGCGGGGCTGGGGCCCCGCCGGCCGAGGCGAGCCGATGAACGAGGTCGTGCGAGCCGCAGGCCGTCGCGGGGCTGGGGCCCCGCCGGCCGTCCTGATCTACGACGACGAGTGCGCGATGTGCCGGGCGAGCGCGCTCTGGCTCATGCGCCTGGCGCTCACGGGCGGCGCGCTCGAGATCCTGCCGTGCCGCGCCGAGGCGCGGGCCACGCGCTTCCCGCAGGTGCCGGAGGCGGCGTGCCTCGTGGCGATGCAGCTCGTGCTACCCGACGGGCGCGTGCTCGCGGGGGCCGACGCCGTGCCCGAGCTCCTGCGCCGCGTGCGCGGCCTCGGCTGGGTGGCCGCGGTCTTCGCGCTGCCCGGCATGCGCCCGCTCGCGCGCCGGGTCTACGGGGGGATCGCGCGCAACCGGATGCGGATCTCCTGCAGCCCGGCCGGCCGCGCCCGCTAGGCTAAACTGGCGTCGACTGCCCACGACTTGGGCACGCGCTCTCGGCGTGCCCGCTCGGTGGGCAGGCTCGTTGCCGCGCCGGCGCCTCGGAGCGCCGGGTTTCCTCCAATTCCGCAGTTTCGGGCGCGTAGCAGGCCTGGCACGAAGATTGTCTCCCTCGCCGGCGTGACTGCGGGTGCCGCAGTCTCTGCAGTGCCTTTCACGAGGGAGGAGACAGCATGGCAAGCGAGCCGCAGACCGAGGGCCGGGAGCCGGGCGACGTGGACGCGGGGCGGCGTGGCTTCCTCAAGGGCGCGCTCACGGTGGGGGGCGTCGCCGCCGCCCTGGGGCCCGTGGGGATCTCGTCCGTGTCGACCGCCGACGCCCAGCCCGGCATGGTGCCCGGCGCGCGCAACCACTTCTACGTGCCGGCGACGGACAAGACGGTCCACTGGGGCTACTTCAGCAAGTCGCTCCGCCCGCTGGTCGAGGTCGCCTCCGGCGACTTCGTCACGATCGAGGCGCTCACGCACCACGCCAACGACGACGCCGTGCGGATGATCACGGGCGACCCGGGCGCCGAGAGCGTCTTCTACTGGGACAAGCAG
>MGCE01000074.1 GCA_001790315.1 Candidatus Rokubacteria bacterium RIFCSPLOWO2_02_FULL_72_37
AAGACGACGAACAGGAAGATGTACGTCGCGGAGACGAGCGTCGGGATGCCGAAGACGCCCTCGACGGTCAGCATCTGGAGGTCGACGAACTTCAGCGCCACGACCCCCCCGTGCGACAGGAAGCCCGGCAGCCATGGGCCCGCGAACGTGTAGGCGACGAACACCAGGGCCAGCGCGACCAGGGCGCCGCCGATGTGGCGGCGCGAGACCTCGAGCAACAGCAGCATGAACAACAGCGACACCGCGACGTCGAGCATGCGCGGGTCGTCGACCATGGGCATGCGGGTGACGAGGAGCTGGTTCCACGCGACGAAGTGCGCGCCGCAGGCGAGCGCGAGGAGCGCGCCGAGGCCGTCGAGGCCGCGCCGCCACGTCGGGCGCGGCGCGGCCGTCGCCGGCGTGAGGAACCCGAGGGCGGTCGCAAACGCCACGTGGACCGGCAGCTGGATCATCAGGTCGAACATCCCCTGCGCGGCCGTGTAGAGCTGGAAGAGCGACCAGCCGATCGCCAGCCAGGCGCGCGGCGACCTCAGCCGATCACGCACC
This sequence comes from Candidatus Rokubacteria bacterium RIFCSPLOWO2_02_FULL_72_37, assembly GCA_001790315.1. GTDB lineage: Bacteria > Methylomirabilota > Methylomirabilia > Rokubacteriales > CSP1-6 > GWA2-73-35. Next base: position 547 of record MGCE01000074.1, read on the forward strand.
GTGGTGCGGGGCTACTTCATCCATCCTTTCTCCCGATACGCGCGCTCGGCGCCCGGATGCAGCGGCAACCCGACCTTCTCCGGCTGCCAGGCGGTCTTCGGCTCGAACGCGGTGAGCCCCGCGTGGCCGCGGACGAGCGCATCCTTGTTCTCGATGACCGTCTTGGTGACCGTGTAGGCGATCGGCTCCGGCAGCTCCTTGTTCGTGATCAGCACGGTCGGGAAGCCCACCGTGCCGACCGGCTGGGCCTGGTTCTTGAACGTGTTCGCCGGCATCGTCTCCGGCGTGTAGCCGAGGCGGCCGAGCCCTTTGACACGCTCGGCGTCGAGCGGCAGGAACTTGACCTCCGAGAACGTGGCGATCTCGGTGATGGACGGATGCTTGGGTGTGATGACCGCGATGAGCAGGTCGCCGTGGCCGTCCTTCATGCCGTCCACGATGACCTTGTACCCGACGTGCGAGGCCGAGCCCCCCAGGCTCTTGAGATCGGCGTAGGTGAGCCCGTACTCGCGCAGGAGCTGGCGGGCCCCCAGTTCACCGAGCGAGCCGACCGGCAGCGTGTAGAGCTTGACGGGGACCTTCCGCTCCTTGATGTCCTTGAGCGAGCTGATGTCGAGCTTCTTCGCCGCGATCGCGACGAGGTAGTAGGTGTCGAGGCCGCCCACGAGCCCGCGGAGGTTCTCGAGCTTCGCGTCGTACGCCTCCGTGCCCTCGAACGCCCAGCGGTTCGTGACCGTGAACGACAATCCGAGCGGCGTCTCGTTCTTGGCGACGAGCTTCGCGTTCCCGACGCCGCCGGAGAACGGCTTGACGTCGACATTCGAGCCCGCGGGCAGCGTCTGGCGCAGGAGGTTGGCCATGGTCGCGCCGTACACGTACCAGGCGGTCCCCTGGCCGAGCGTCGAGAACGCCAGGTTGACGGGCTGCTGCGCCGAGACGACCAGCGCGCCGGCGAGGATCGCGAGGACCACTGCCAGAGCCGTCCAGGTGCGTGCGTGTCTCATCGTCGGGCCTCCTTTGTCCTGCGTGTCAGACCAGCGCGAGCTTCGCGCCGTGCGTCTGTCCTTCGTCGAGCGGGCCGAGGTCGCGGCCCGTGGTGCGCAGGGTCGCCGCGTACGGCGACGGTCCCCGCGTCCGGAGCCACTCGTTGAGCGACGCCGCCCCGGCGCCTTTCGGCGCGACGACCTCCAGGGCGTGCGGACCGATCTCGACGCGCACGCCGGCGGCGTCGAGCGCGAACCGCTCGATCTCGCGCCCCGGCCGGCCGAGGACCTGCTCGTACCAGCGGCGCACCGTTGCCACGTCCTCGACGGCGATCGTCACGGTGCCGACACCGGTCACACCATTCGCGTGCGTCGTCTGCCGCGGAATCCGCTCCTCGCGCGGCGTCTCGTCCTGGATGAGGAACGGGGCCACACCGCGGTGCGGCGGGCGCGGAATCGAGAGCACCCAACTGAGCCGGTAGCCGTCCGGGCGCGTGCGGGAGAGCGGCGCGGGGTCGTCGATGGCGACGCCGGCCCGCCTGAACGCCGCGGTGTCCGCGAGGAGGTCGTCGGTCTGCATGCACAGGTCGACGAGCCCGCCGCCGCGCTGGAGCGGCTCCCACCATTTGTGCGCGGGGTTCGGTTCGTAGAAGGCGATCAGCTCGATGTAGGACCCGTCCGCGAACGCGATCAGCTGATTGTGGGTCCCGACCGGATGCCGTCCGCCCGGCACGACGGTGAAGCCCAGGGCCGCGTAGCTCTTGGCGGCGGCGGCGAGATCGGATACGACGACGACGAGGTGGTCGATTCCCTTGAGCATCTATCGGCCTCCGAACGCCGGCACGACCTCGTCGAGGAAGCGCTTGAACTGGCCGAGCTGGTCCCACGAGGCGAGCCGCAGCGCCATGTGCCCGACGCCGGCGGCGAAGTACGCGCGGAGCTCGTCCACGCACCGCTCTGGCGGACCCGCGACCGTCCACTGCTCGACGAACTTGGGAGTGAACTTCGCCGTGTAGTAGGCGTCGAGGAACGCCTTGCTCTCCTCGAGCGCCTTCTGGCGGTCCTCGTTGATGTTGATGTTGTGGTAGAGCGCGGCACCGAGGCCGGCCGGGTCGCGCCCCTCCTCGCGGGCCATCGCCCGGATCCGGCCGAACTGGGTCCGGAACTCGTCGGGCGAGAGCTTGTTCGTCATCCAGCCGTCGGCGTAGCGCGCGACCCGGCGGAACGAGCGCTCGACGACGGCCTCGGCGGCGGAGGCGCCCCCCTTCCACGTGAGGCCGGTCGGATTGGAGGCGATCCAAATCGGGCACGGCCGCTGCACCGGGCTCGGCTGGAGCGTGACGCCCTCGAGCCGGTAGAAGCGGCCCTCGTGAGCGACGTTCTTCTCGTGGAAGAGCTTCCGGAGGATCACGATGCCTTCCTCGAGGCGCCCGACCCGCTCGCCGGCCGCCACGCCCATCACGGCGTGCTCGAGTGCCTGGGCCGTGCTCTGCTCGTTCGGTCCCCCCAGACAGACGGCGAGCCACGTACGCCCGCCCGACAGCACGTCGAGGCTCGCCCACTGGTGGGCGAGCATCACCGGGTGGCGGTGGACGAACGTCGCCATGCAGCCCACGCCGAGGCGCACCCGGGAGGTGACGGCGGCCAGCGCCGAGAGGAGCGTGACCGACTCCAGGCGCGGCTTGGCCAGCAGGCTGTCGCCCACCCAGACGGCGTCGAACGCGCCCGAGCGCTCCCCTTCGGTCGCGAGGCCCAGGAGGTCCGGCACCTTGAGCGCGCCGAGCACGACCGCGCGATTCGCCAGGATCAGACCGAATGAGTCGGCCACGGGACTACCTCCCTGTGTACCGCGGGGGCCGCTTCTCGAGGAAGGCGGTCACGCCCTCACCGTAGTCGTGGGTCGAGCGGAGCCACGCGTACGCCTTGCGCTCGAGCTCGAGCGCGGTGTCGAGCGGCGCGTCGGCGCCGCGGTTCAGCACGAGCTTCAGCGTGCGGAGCGCGAGCGCGGCACGCTCGGCGAGCTCGGTCGCCAGCGCCTGCACGGCCTCGTCGAGCTTGTCGTCGGCGACCGCCTGCGTGATCAGCCCCCAGGCCTCCGCCTGCTCCGCCGAGATCCTGCGACCCGTCATCATGAACAGCTTGGCGCGGGTCATGCCCATCAATCGCAGGGCCCGCTGAGTGCCGCCGCTGCCGGGGATCATCCCGAGCCGGACCTCCGGAAACGCGAACTCCGAGCGCCGCGTCGCGACGCGGAAATCGCAGGCCACCGCCAGCTCGAGGCCGGCCCCCATCGCGAACCCGTCGATCGCGGCGATCACCGGCTTCCGGCAGCGCTCGGCCGCGGTGAGCGTGTCGCCCCACATCTCGAGGTCCGCCGGCGCCAGGGTGAGGAATTCGGCCACGTCGCCACCGGCGCTGAACGCCTTCCCGCCGGCGCCGCGGACGACGACCACCCTCACGGCATCGTCGGTCTCGAGTGCCGCGAAGATCCCCGGGAACTCGTTGCGCATCGCCACCGTCATCGTGTTCATCTTGGGCTGACGGTCGATCCACAGGGTCGCCACGGCGCCCGTCGTCTCCACTCTCAGGAACTCGCTCATGAGCCGACCTCCGTGTACCGGCCTTCGCGGAGCAGCCGCCGCAGGATCTTCCCCGAGGCCGTCTTGGGAATCTCCCGGACGAACACGAAGCGTCGCGGACGCTTGAAGCTCGCGAGGGCGCTGCTCCCGCGACAGTGCCCGTCGAGCGCCTCGGCGGAGCATCCGGGCGCGCGCGGCACGACGAAGGCGACGACCCGCTCGCCCCACTTCTCGTCCGGCTCCCCGATCACCGCCACGTCGGCGACCTCGGGGTGCTGCGCGAGGACGTCCTCGACCTCGATCGGGTGGATGTTCTCGCCGCCGCTGATGATCATGTCGTCGACGCGACCCGCCACCCAGAGGTCGCCCTCCGCGTCGACGTAGCCCATGTCGCCGGTGAAGTACCAGCCGTCGCGCAGCGCCTTCTGGTCGGCGTCGGGTCGATTCCAGTAGCCCGCGAGCGCCTCGTCGGAAGCGAGGCTCGCGATGATCTCGCCCTTCGTCCCGGGCGGCACGACCTCGGTCGGCTCGACGCGGCGCTCGGTGCTCGCCGCCACGACGCGCAGCTCACCGTGCACGCCGGCCCGGCCCGCGCAGCCGGGCTTCCGCCGCACGTCGGGAAGGATCGAGAACGTGTAGATCTCGGTCGAGCCGTAGTGGTTCACGAACACCTCGGGGCGAAACGCCTTCGCGCACGCCTCGGCCAGCGGTACGAGCATGGGCGCACCCGCGTACGCCAGCTTGCGCACCGCGCTCACGTCGGTCTTCGGCAGCTCGGGCGCGTGCACGAGCTCCCAGAAGAGCGTCGGGATCAGGTAGAGGGCGGTGATCCGATCGGCGGCGATCAGGGCGAGTGCGCCGGCGGCGGACCAGTCGGCCTGGCAGACGAAGCAGCCGTTCACGGCCGCCACGCTGGTGAGCGAATGGATCCCCATCGTGTGGTACAGCGGCATCACGCCGAGCGTCCGCTCGCCCCAGGTGTAGCCGCACTGGACGACGTGGGCGAGCGCGCCCGCGTAATGGTTCTTGTGGGTCCGGGGGACGCCTTTGGGCCGGCCCGTCGTCCCGGAGGTGTAGAGGATGAGCGAGAGATCGCCTTCGGAGGGCGCCGGGAGGGTTCGCGCGGCTCCGCCCGCCGCCAGTTCGTCGAAGGCGAGCACGCCAGACGGCGGCCGGTCCCCGGCGTACACGAGCCGCATCGTGGTGCCGCGCGCGGCCTCGAGGACGGCGGGCGCCGTCGCGTCCTCGAAGAGCGTCACGCGCGCGCCCGAGTCCTCCAGGACGTACGTCATCTCACCCGCGGCGAGGCGGAAGTTCGCCGGCGTCGGCACGGCCCCGAGGTGCTGGAGCGCCCAGTACGCGACGACGTGCTCGAGCCGGTTCTTGAGCGCGAGCACGACGCGGTCGCCCGGGCCGACCCCGAGGCGCGCGAAGCCGCCGGCCGACGCCGCGGCGCGCGCCGCGAGCTGCGCATAGGTGAGCCGCCGGGCGCCGTCCACCACGGCCTCGGCCTCCGGGCGCCGGAGGGCCGCGCGGTCGAGGAGGTCGCGGAGCGTCACGGAATCAGCAGGACCTTGCCCTGGTTCTTGCGGTCGAGCACGTACTGCACGGCGGCCCGCGCGTCCTCGAGCGGGAACGCGCGATCGATGACCGGCGCGAGGCGACCCGCGACGATGTAGTCGAGGATCGTCCGGAGCTCGAGGATGGAGCCGAGGTTGGTCCCCAGGATCCGGAGGTTCTTCGAGTAGACGTGCCGCAGGTCGACGCGGCCCCAGTGCGTGTCGTGCGAGCCGATCGTCACGAGCTTCCCGAGCCGGGTCAGCGCCTGGATGGACCGCTCGAACGTGTCCCCGCCGATGTGCTCGACGACGACGTCGACGCCGCGCTTGCCCGTCCACTTCTTCGCCTCCTCGACGAAGTCCTGCGTCCGGTAGTTGACGACGTGCTCGGCGCCGAGCGCCTTCGCGAACTCGACCTTGTCGTCCGAGCCCACCGTCGTGACGACGCGGGCGCCGCAGAGCCGGGCGATCTGGATCGCCGCGCTGCCGACGCCGCTCCCGGCGGCCTGCACGAGCACGGTCTGGCCCGGGCGGAGGTCCGCTTGTGCCACGAGCCCGTGCCAGGACGTGAGCATCGCGAGCGGCACGGCGGCGCCGGTCTCGAACGGGATCGCCTCCGGCAGCGGCAGGATGTTGACCGCCGGCGCCTTGACGAGCTCGGCGTAGCCGCCGTCCCGGTGCGCGCCGAGATACCCGTACCTGACGCACACCGTGCGTTCCCCGCGCAGACAGTATTCGCACGTCCCGCACGCGAAGCCCGGGAAGATGATGACGCGGCCGCCCGGCACGATCCCCTTCACCCGGGCGCCCGTGGCCTCGACCGTGCCCGTGACCTCGCAGCCGTTGACGTGCGGCAAGCCCTCGGGCGGCGGAAAGCGACCGTCGAGGAGCAGCATGTCCACATGGTTCAACGCGCACGCCCGGACACGCACGACGACCTCGTCGGCCCCTGGCACCGGGTCCCGGTAGTCCTCGTACAGGATCTTGTCGGCGCCGCCGTGCTCCCTGAAGAGCGCCGCCTTCAAAACGGGTCCCCCTCGTGGCGCGGGCACCCGGGCTTCGCCACGCCCGCGCCCGGCGTCAAAACGGCACCTCGGTGCGCTCGTCCTTCACGCGCTTGGCCTTGTGGTCGAAGCGGGGCAACGACCCGGGCTCGCCGATCGCGACCGTCACCCGGATCCCGAGTCCCGTGCGCAGATCCTCGGTGAGCCGGGCACCGAGGTTCTCGCGCTCCGCGCGCGCGAGCGTCGGCGACGGATCGATGCGGATCAGGATGTCGTCGAGCCCCTCGTGACGTCGGAACACGATCTGGAACTCGTCCACGCCCGCGTGCGGCCGGACGAGCTCCTCGATGCGCCGCGGATAGACGATGATGCCGCGGATCTTCTTCATGTCGTCGAGCCGGGCGAGCACCCCTCCCTCGAACGCGATCAACGTCCGGCCGCAGGGGCACTTCCGGTCCGCGACCTGCACGAGGTCGCGGGTGCGATACCGGACGAGCGGCATGGCCTTGCGGTAGAGGCTCGTGAAGACGAGCTCGCCCCGCCCGCCCGGGCCGACCGGCTGGTCCTGCTCGTCGAGCACCTCCGGGTAGCAGTAATCCTCGTGGACGTGCGTGAGCCCGGCTCGCGCGTCGCACTCGAATCCCCACGCGGCGATTTCCGTGAGTCCGGGCAGGTCGTACGCTTTCGCGCCGAACGCAGCCTCGATCTTCGCCCTCGTGGCGGGAATCGAGGCGCCGGGCTCGCCCGTGTGCCACGTGATCCGCACCTTCGTCTGCCGCGCCAGGTCGATCCCCTTCTGCGCCGCCGTCTCCGCGAGGAACAGCGCGTACGAGGGCGTGCAGCCGAGCACCGTGATCGGGTAGGTCATGAGCGCGTCGATCCGCTGCTCGGTCGAGAGCCCACCCACCGGGTAGACGAGGCACCCGAGGTCCTGCGCCGCGTAGAAGCCCGACCAGTACCCGATCCACGGGCCGTACGAGAACGCGGCCATGACCATGTCGGCCCGGCGTACGCCGAAGGCATGGAGCGACCGCGCGTACGAGTGATAGAACCCGTACCAGTCCTGCGCGGTGTCGAGGAAGGCGAGAGGGCGACCCGTCGTCGCCGACGTCATGTGCACGCGGAGCACGTCCTCCAGGGGTACCGCGAGCAGGTCACCCCAGAGCGGCTTCGCGGCCTGGTTGTCCTTCAGCTCGTCCTTCGTCGTGAACGGGAGGTTGCGGAGGTCCTCGAGCGTCCGCACCCGCTCGGCCTTGACGCCCGCGGTTCTGAACTTACGCTGGTAGAAGGGGCTCGCGGTCGCCGCGTGCCGGACCTGCTCGCGGAGCCTGAGCGTCTGCAGCCGCGTGAGCTCGGCGCGCGAGGCGCGCTCGATCCTGGGCTCGAGACACCGGGCGGCGACCGATCGCCGCGGGGCTCGTGCGCCCGGACCTGACCGGGGGAGAGCCGGAAGAGACGCGGGTGATCGTTTCATGCGCGCAGCAGATCGCTCATCTTGCCGAAGAACTGGTCGGCCATCATCTTGGACACCCCACCGAGCATTCGCTGTCCCACGCCGGCGATGAGGC
>MGCE01000075.1:0-5201 GCA_001790315.1 Candidatus Rokubacteria bacterium RIFCSPLOWO2_02_FULL_72_37
CACCAGCGTCAGGGCCGCGAGGGGCTCCGGCACGCCGCCGCTGTCCGGGATCGAGAACGTGGCGCCCCCGGACCCGGCCTTCACGAGCAGGCTGTCGGCATGGCCGTGGTAGCACCCGTCGAACTTCACGAGGACGGACCGCTTCGTCGCGCCGCGCGCGATCCGGATCGCGCTCATCGCGGCCTCGGTCCCCGAGCTCACCAGGCGAACCAGCTCGATCGACGGATAGGCGGCGGTGATCGCCTCGGCCATCTCGATCTCCATCGGAGTGGGCGCGCCGTAGCTGGTCCCGCGCCCGGCGGCGGCGACGATCGCATCCACGACGGGCGGCGCGGCGTGCCCGAGGATCAACGGCCCCCAGGAGCCGAGGAAGTCGAGGTACTCCCGTCCCTCCACGTCCCAGATCCGCGCGCCCTGACCGCGTGCGACGAAGAACGGCTCCCCCCCCACGCCGCGGAAGGCCCGCACGGGACTGTTGACGCCGCCTGGAATGATGCCGCACGCGCGGCCCCAGAGCCCCTTCGAGTCCGTCATTGGAGACGTCTCTCCTTTAACTTCACGCTGCATTGGTTGACCCACGCCCACGCCCTAGACGCCAACACGGCTCCGTGCTCATACCACGTACGCTTCTCGAGGTCCACCCGTGTGAAGTCTCGCCTCCGCAGATTCCATCGAAAACCAGCCACGGCCTCGATCTTTCCCGCAACGACCGAGACGACGACATACGTGGCCATCGGGTACCTGGGACTTCCATTCTGCAGCGCTTCCGCCTTGTCGGTCTCCGAGAAGTACGCTCCAGTACCTCCCCCTCGCTGTTGGGCATCGACGTGTGAGTGGTAGATGACCTTTATTGCCACCCCGAAGTCTTCCAGCTCATAGATCAGGCGCAGGTCTTCAGTACTGATCGAGTAGGCGGTCCTTGCATCGCGCAGATATCGTTGCGGTTCCCTGGCATGCAACTGGTTCTGGACGTTCTTACATTGAAGGAGACGCCTCTTCCGTCCTCGCGCGAGAATGACTCCACACGCCTCGTACGGGTATTCCCGTACGGCATGCCGCTGAATCCCGTCGAGTTCCCTCGCCGAGAGAATCACAGCGCGCCGCCGGCGAGCGCCGGGATGATGGCGACCTCGTCGCCGTCCTTCAGCGGGGTGAGCAGGCCCTGGAGCGCCTCGATGGCCTCGTTGTTGAGGTAGATGTTCACGTGGCGGTGCACTTCACCGCCATCGCCGCGCACGAGCCCCTTGAGCCCGGGATGCGCGCGCTCGAGCTCGTCGAACAGTCCGCCCACCGTCGCCGCCGAAACCTCGACCCGGTCCCGGTTGCTCGTGGCCCGGCGGAACGGCGTCGGGATGTATACGGTCACCGCCATGACGGTCCCCCGGTTCTTTCGAAGCGTCTCACCGCTCGCCTCGGCGGAGGCACCGCCTCGGCTCGCACGCCCCCGACCCATCTCACCGCTCGCCTCGGCGGAGGCACCGCCTCGGCTCGCACTACCCTTGACTCAGGTATCGCTCGCCCGTGTCGGGCAGCATGGTGACGACGAGCTGGTCAGGCTTGAGCTCCGCGGCGACAGCGCACGCGGCAAACGCGGCGGCGCCGGCCGAGGGTCCGACCAGCAGCCCCTCCTCGCGCGCGAGGCGCCGCGACCACACCAACGCGTCCTCGTCGCGCACCTGGATGATCCGATCGATGATGTCACGGTTGAGCACGCCCGGCACGAACGACGCGCCGATTCCCTGGATGGCGTGCGGATGCGCCTTGCCACCGGAGAGGACGGCCGATTTCGCGGGCTCCACGGCGATCAGTCGAACGCCCGGCACCTTCTCCCGGAGCACCTCGCCGACCCCCGTCAGCGTCCCGCCGGTGCCGACGCCCGCGACGAACGCCTCGAGCCGCCCGCCGACGGCCTCGAGGATCTCGAGCGCCGTCGTCCGCCGATGGACGGCGGGGTTCGCCGGGTTCTGGAACTGCTGCGGCATGAAGTAGTCGGGGTGTGCGCCGACCAGCACCTCCGCGGCGTGCACCGCGCCCGTCATGCCCTCGATCGCGGGCGTCAGGCGGATTTCGGCGCCGTACCGGGCGAGCAATCGCTGGCGCTCGACGCTCATGTCGTCCGGCATCGTCAGGATCAGTCGGTACCCCTTCACCGCGGCGACCATCGCCAGCCCGATGCCGGTGTTGCCGCTCGTGGGCTCGACGAGTGTCGCGCCCGGCGTCAAGAGCCCGCGCTGCTCGGCGTCCTCGATCATCGCCGCCGCGATCCGGTCCTTCACCGAGCCTCCCGGGTTCGCCGACTCGAGCTTCGCAGCGACGGTCGCGCCTCCGCGCTTCGGCAGGCGGTTCAGGCGGACCAGCGGCGTACGGCCGATGACGTCCAGGACCGAGTCCGCGATCCGCGGGCTCGACGTCATATGTGATACATGGGCCGGCCGGCGCTCCTGCGCGCGGCCTCCCGCGCCGCCAGCTCGCCGAACGTGAGGTGGTCCACGACCTGGGACACCGCCTGCGAGATCTCCCTCCACAGCTCGCGGAGGTCGTACGCGTTCCCGTTGGGCCCGCCACGCCGCTGGGCCGCGAACGGCGCGGCCCCGCCCTCGACCGCGCGCAACACGTCCCCGACGGTGATCTCCGCGGCGGGGCGCGTCAGGTGGTAGCCGCCGGTCGAGCCGCGCTTGGACGTCAAGAACCCCGCGCGCTTGAGGACCAGCAGGACCTGCTCGAGATACCGCTGGGGGATGCCCTGGCGGTCCGCGATCTCCTGGATCGTCGTGAGACCGCGCTCGCGCTGGAGCGCGAGGTCGAGCACGGCCCGGATCGCATACTCACCCTTCGCCGAGATCTGCATTCCTCAGCCGGTGAGGCCGCCCCGCTCCAGGACGCGGGCCGCGTCACGGGCGAAGTACGTGATGACGATGTCGGCGCCCGCACGACGGATCGCGGTCAGCGCCTCCAGCATCGCGCGCTCCTCGTCGAGCCATCCCAGACGCCCGGCCGCCCGGATCATCGCGTACTCGCCGGAGACCGAGTAGGCGGCGAGCGGCACGCCGAACTCCGATTTCGCGCGCGAGATGATGTCCAGGTACGGCAGGGCCGGCTTCACCATCACGATGTCCGCGCCCTCGTCGAGATCGAGTGCGATCTCCCGCATGGCCTCGGTGCCGTTGGCCGGATCCATCTGGTACGAGCGTCGGTCGCCGAACTGCGGCGTGGAGTCGGCGGCGTCCCGGAACGGCCCGTAGAAGCTCGAGGCGTACTTGGCCGAGTACGCCATGATCGGCGACTCCGTGTACCCGGACTCGTCGAGCGCCTCGCGCATCGCGGCCACGCGCCCGTCCATCATGTCCGAGGGGGCCACCATGTCCGCGCCGGCCTCCACGTGCGAGAGGGCGACCCGCGAGAGGAGCTCGAGCGTCGCATCGTTGCGCACCGTGCCGCCCTCGACGACCCCGCAGTGCCCGTGGCTCGTGTACTGACAGAGGCACACGTCGGTGATGACCAGCAGATCCGGCACCACGTCCTTCACCGCTCGCACGGCCTGCTGGACGATGCCGTCCTCGGCGTACGCCTCGGAGCCCCGCGGATCCTTTTCCCGGGGGAGGCCGAACAGGATCACCCCCGGGATCCCCATGCCCGCGACGTCCTTCGCCTCCCTGACGAGCTCGTCGACCGAGAGGCGCGCCTGGCCGGGCATCGACGGGATCGCCTCGCGGACCCCGCGCCCGTGCACGGCGAACATCGGGTAGATGAGGTCGTCGACGGACAGTCGGGTCTCGCGGACGAGCTTGCGCAGCAACGACTTCTCACGGAGACGCCTCGGGCGGAGTATGGGGTGCGCCATCATTCGCTCCTTTTCGTTCGGCCGCCCGCGGCCCGGGGCCGTCGGGCGAAATACTCCTCGAGCGCGCGCGCCAGCGCTGGAATCGTGTACTCGCTCGGCATCACGTGCGTCTGAAGTCCGTACTCGGCCGCCGTCGCGGCGGTGATCGGTCCGATCGACGCGACGGCGACGCGCTCGCGCCACGCCCGGCGCTCGTCCTCGGTGAACTGCTCGGCGAAGTTCCGCGCCGTCGACGAGCTGGTGAACGTCACCGCGTCGACGGCGCCCGCGACGAGCGCGTCGCGCAGGCCCGTCGCACCGTCGTCGGCACGCCGCGTCTGGTACGCCGGCACCTCGACGACGTTCACCCCCAGGCGCCGCAGCTCGACCACGAGCACGTCGCGGGTCTCCCTGGCGCGCGGCAGCAGCAGGCGATCGCCGGGCGCGAGCAGCGATCCCAGACACGCGATGAGCCCCTCCGCGCGATACTCCGACGGAACCACCTCGACGCGCACACCGTGCTCGGCGAGCGCATCCGCGGTCGCCGGTCCGATCGCCGCGACGCGCTTGCGCGCCACGGCTCCCCATCCGAGCCCGCGTGAACCCAGCCGGCGGTCGACCATCGCCACACCGTTGACGCTCGTGAAGACCACCCACGTGAACGTGTCCAGGGCGGCGAGGGCGGCGTCGAGGGGCTCCCAGGACGGTGGAGGCTCGATCACGATCGTGGGCGCGTGAACGACCCGGGCGCCGGCAGATTCGAGCAGCTGCGCGAACCGCTGGGCCTGCGCCGCGGCGCGCGTGACCACGATGGTCCGGCCCGCGAGCGGCCGGGTATCGGTGGCCCGCCGGGCCCGTGTCGCCCTCATGGGCGGAGCGCCGCGACCGAGGCGGCGCCGCGGGCGAGCAGCGCGTCGGCGAGTCGACGACCCAGCGCCTCCGCCTCCGTCGCCGGGCCCGCGTCGCCGGCCCGGAGAAGCTGCTTGCCGTCCTCGCTCGCCACCACGCCGGTCATCTCGAGCCGCCCCTCGGTGGGGCGCGCGTGCCCCGCCATGGGCGAGTTGCACGAGGCGCCCAGGCGCGCGAGGTAGGCGCGCTCCGCCAGGGCGCAGGCGTGCGTCGTCGCATGGTCCAGCCTCCGGAGGAGCTCCCGCACACGCCCGTCGCGCTCGCACGTCTCGATGGCCACGATCCCCTGCCCCACCGCCGGGACGAAGACCGCGGGGTCGAGCGGGCACGCGTGCCGGGGCCTGAGCCCCAGACGCCGAAGGCCGGCTGCGGCCAGGATGACGCCGTCGAAGCCGCCGCCCTCGAGCTTCCGGAGGCGCGTGTCGACGTTGCCGCGGATCGGCTCGACCACGAGGGCGGGCCGCAACGCGAG
>MGCE01000075.1:5237-8151 GCA_001790315.1 Candidatus Rokubacteria bacterium RIFCSPLOWO2_02_FULL_72_37
GACGGCGCCCGCGAACAGCGCGTCGAGCCCGCCGTCGGTGCGCGTGACCAGCACGTCGCCCGGGTCCTCGCGGGGCGGGAACGCCGTCAGGACGAGCCCTGCGGGGAGCTCGGCCGGCAGGTCCTTGAGACTGTGCACCGCGCAGTCCACCGTGCCGGCCAGCAGCGCCTGCTCGATCTCGCGCACGAAGAGCCCCTTGCCGCCCACCGCCGCCAGGCGCGCCTCGATCAGTCGGTCGCCCTCCGTCCGGATGGGCACGATCTCGACGGCGGTGCCCGGCGCCTGGAGGCGCGCGGCCACGGCCCGGGCCTGAGCGAGGGCCAGCGGGCTGCCGCGGGTCCCGATCCGCAGGCGCGTCGTCACTTCCGCCCCAGGGCGAAGAGCTCGTGCACGAGGTCGAGCCACGAACGGCTCGAGCCGACCCGCGACGACTCGCGCAGCTTGGTGATGGGCGCGTGGAGGATCTTGTTCACGATCGCCGCCGAGAGCGCCTCGAGCGCCTCGCGCGTCTCCGGGCTCGCGCCCTGGAGCCGCGCGAGCGTCTTCTTGACCTCGCCCGCGCGGATCTCCTCGAGACGCTCGCGCAGCGAGACGATGGTCGGGATCACCTCGACGTCACCGAGGCGCGCCAGGTACTTGGCGACCTCGCGGTCGACCAGGGCCTCGGCGCGCTGCGCCTCACGCAGTCGCTCCCGGATGTTCGCGTCGACGACCTGGTGGAGGTCGTCGATGTCGTAGCAGTAGACGTCGTCGAGCGTGTCGACGGAGGCCTCGACGTTGCGCGGGACCGCGATGTCGATGAAGAAGAGCGGTCGAGACCGCCGCCCCTGCATCGCCTGCTGGACGCGCGGGAGCGTCACCACGGGCTCGGTCGCCGCCGTCGAGGTGATCACGATGTCCGTGCCCGCCAGCGCCGCATCCAGCTCCTCGAACGGCACCGGCGTGCCCGCGAGCGCCCGCGCCAGCTCCTGCGCGCGGGCCCACGTGCGATTGGCGACGTAGATCGGGAACGCCCCCTGCTCCACCAGATGCTTGGCGGCCAGCTCGCTCATCTTCCCGGCGCCCACGAGGAGGATCGCCTTGCCCGCGAGCCCGCCGAAGATCTTCTTCGCCAGCTCGACGGCCGCGAACGAGACCGACACCGCGTGCCGCGCGATCTCCGTCTCGGTCCGCACCTTCTTCGCGACCGCGAACGCCTGCGTGAACAGCGTGTGGAGGGTCGGCCCGACCGTCTCGCACGCCTGCGCCAGCGCGAACGCGTCCTTGACCTGCCCGAGGATCTGCGGCTCGCCGATCATCATCGAGTCGAGGCTCGCCGTGACCCGGAAGGCGTGACGGACGGCGTCGCCCTCGACGTGGGTGTACAGGACCGCCTCGACCGCGGCCTGATCCACGCCCCGGTGGCGGCAGAGCTGCCGGAACACCGCGGCGCGCGCCTCGTCCGGCACGTCGGCGACCGCGTAGACCTCGACGCGGTTGCAGGTCGAGACGACCACCGCCTCACGCGCCGCCCCCCCGGCGGCGACTTCGCGCAGCAGCTCGCGCAGCTTGTCCTCCTCGAGGGCGAGCTGCTCGCGTAGCTCGACCGGCGCGTTCTTGTGGCTCAGTCCCGCGACGACGAGCGCCACGGGCTAGCCGTGCTTTCCCGGCAGGAAGAGGCCGGCACCGAGCGTGAGCACGAGCGCCGCGAAGCCGAACATGGCGAAGTACGCGGCGCGTCGGCCGTGCCAGCCGGCGACCCGGCCGGCCAGGGTGCCGGCGTAGATCACCCACGCGACGAACGACAGCAGCGCCAGCGGATCGAAGGCGAAGACGCTGCCCCAGGCGGCGCCGGCCCAGAGCACGCCGAGCACGAGCCCCGTGGTGAGGAACGGGAAGCCGAGAACCAGCGTGCGGTACGACAGCCGGTCGAGCGTCTCGAGGTCGGGCAGCCGGTAGTAGAGCTTCCCCGGGCGCTTGGCTTTCAGCTGGCGCTCCTGCAGGAGGTACATGAGGGCGCCGGCGAAGTTGAGCGCGAAGGCGGCGATCCCGACGAGAGCCAGGCCGATGTGGACCCAGAGCCAGGCGCCCGACAGGGCCGGCGCGATCTCGGGGAGCTGCTGGCGCGTCGCCGCCGCCTTCAGGCTGAACACCAGAACGACGGGCAGGACGAAGGCGCCGAGGACCTTCACCCGCGCGCGCCGCTCCACCCACATCTCGAGGAGCACGATTCCCCACACCGCCACGGACACCGCCTCGCCGAGGCTTCCAAGCGGTGGGCGACCCAGCTCGTGTCCGAGCGCCACGAGCGCGACGGTCTGCGCCACCCAGCCGGCGCCCGTGATGACGGACGCGAGCCGGTGGATCAGCTCTTTACGCTGGACGAGATAGGCGAAGAACAGGCCGGTGGCGGCAACGTAGGCCAGAATCGACAGGTTTTGCAGGATCGCGTGCATATCGTGAGAATGTCAGGCTTCGGGCGAGTTTACCACATTTCCGATGCGAGTTACCCCCCGACGCCCAGCTCGGTCAGTGGTGGGAACGGGCGGCGATAGCCGGCTCGCCGGGCGACGAGATCGAAGTGCGGCGAGCCCCAGTCCTCGACGAGCGCCGCCTGGGCGTTCCAGCGGACGCGTCGGTCGAGCTCCTTCAGGTAGAGCCCGCAGCCGCTACACCCGATGACGAGGTAGCCCTGGTCACGCGCCTCCGGTTCGAGCCGGACGAGATCCTCCGTGCGCTCCGTGCCACAGAACGGGCATCGGGTGCGCGAGAAGAGCCAGCCAGCGCCGCAGAGGTGGCAGGCCAGCCGGCGCCGGCCGTCCTCGCTCACGTCTGCGAAGCCGGGGGGCGCGCCGCAGAAGGGGCAGACGCCGAGGTTCCACACGAAATCGTCGAGGTGTGCGCGGCACGGCGTGAAGTACGCCTCGAGCGCCGG
>MGCE01000076.1 GCA_001790315.1 Candidatus Rokubacteria bacterium RIFCSPLOWO2_02_FULL_72_37
CTGATCGCGACCGACGGCAACCTCTCCCGAAACGGGCGCAACCTCTCGATCACCTCGAAGGACGTCGATCTGCTCGAGACCGTACGAGCATGCCTCGATCTGCGGACCCGGATGAGCCCCGTCAAGGGCGGCTACGGGACCACCTGCTACCGTGTGCAGTGGAGCGACCGTCGCTTCTATCACTGGCTCGTCGGAATAGGGCTGACGCCCGCGAAGAGCCTCACCCTGGGACCGCTGGATATTCCGGACGAACACTTCGCCGATTTCCTTCGCGGCTCCATCGACGGGGACGGCTGCATCCTCCTGTACACCGACCGGTCTCACACGATCAAAGACACGAGATATGTCTACGAGCGCCTCTATGTCTCGCTCTATTCAGCGAGTCGGCCGTTTCTCGAATGGATCCAGACGACGGCGCATCGGTTGGCCGGTGTCTCAGGAACCATCAATACGAATACGAAAGGAGGACAGGACCGGCAACCGATCTCGGCTCTCCGCTACGCCAAGGCCGAGTCGATCCGGGTGATCAGCTGCATGTACTACGCGCCGGACGTCCCGTGTCTCGCTCGCAAGCGAGTCAAGGCCGAGCGATTCCTCTCACCTCTCGGACGTGCTTGCGGCCGCCACGTCGGTCGACCGAAAGTCGGATGGCTGTACAATGTGGAGCCGGATGGTGCGGGCTCTTGAACGCCTGGGCCGGTGTGTCGGAACTGGCAGACGATCCGGACTCAAAATCCGGTGCCCGCAAGGGCGTAGGGGTTCGACTCCCCTCACCGGCACCATCCTTGACAACCTTCCGCGCGCGCCTGTAACGTGATCCTTCGCGTGGGGCTGTAGCTCAGCTGGGAGAGCACAAGGCTGGCAGTCTTGGGGTCAGGGGTTCGAATCCCCTCAGCTCCACCATTCCTCCCCCACCGCCCGCGATGAGCGAGTCGGCGCATGCCGCCGCCCTGGCCGCCGCCACGGAGATCGACGCGGTCTTCGTGATGGCCGACCTCTCCGGATTCACCGCACTCACCGAGGCGCACGGCAGCCTGCGCGCCGCCGACCTCGTCGGGCGCTATCTCGAGCTCGTCCGGAACGCCCTCGCGCCGGGCGTCCGGCTCGTGGAGCGCGTCGGGGACGAGGTCATGCTCGTCGCCGCCGAGGCCGCGCCGGCGCTCGGCACCGCACTCGCCCTCCGCCGGGCGATCGAGCGCGAGCCCGAGTTCCCGCTCGTCCGTGCCGGGATCCACGGGGGACGGGTGGTCGAGCGCGGCGGCGAGTATTTCGGGACGCCCCTCAACGTCACGGCCCGGGTGACCGCACACGCGCGCGCCGGCCAGCTCCTCTGCACCGCGCCGATCGCGACGGCCGCGCGCGGGCTCGAGGGCGTGGAGCTCCGCGCGCTCGGGCCCGTGCGATTCAAGAACGTGGCGGGACCGGTCGAGGTGTTCGAGGTCGTCGCGCTGGGCGAGGCCGTCGTGCCCGCGGCGATCGACCCGGTCTGTCGCATGCAGGTGGACCCGGAGGGGGCGCCCTACTTCACGATCGTCGCGGTGACCGCCATCAGGGTCTCGGTGGTCCCCTGCTCGGCCCGGTAGCCGAGGACCCGGCGAAGCACCTCGTGGGTCTGCGTCGTGCTCCCGCCGAGGACGACGGGCCGGCCGGACGGCACGACGAGCTCGGTCGACGCTTCGTTGACCTCGATCGCGCCCGACCGGTCGGCGGCGAACCAGCTGAGCGTGGGTGTCAGCCGGAGCCTCACCTGGTCGCCGGGCAGGATGTGCGCGCGCACCTTGAGCGAGGTCCCGACGTCACGGAAGGCCACGCCGGCCGCGAGGTGGCCCGCGCCGGTCAGGTAATCCTGGTAGTAGGCGACCTGGGGATACGGGACCTGGTTGGCGACGAGCAGGGTGGACTCGCCTCCGTCCTGGACGAGCGTGAAGACCCCCGTGCGCTGGCGCACGCGGCGCTCGCGGCTCTCGACGCCGACGCGCCCCGACGGGCTCGCGCCGCGCTCGGTGATCACGACGCGCCCGCTGCCGCCGACGGCGTCGCGGCTCGCCGTCGCCTCCTGGCGGAACTCGAAGACGACCTTCACGGTGCGGGCCCCCTGGGCGGAGACGGGGCTGGCGAGGCTGCCCGACGCCAGCCCGAGGACGAGGGAGGCGACGACGACGCGGATCATCCCGTGTCCAGGATAGCGCACTCCACCTAGCCGCCCAGGTAGAGACGCTTCACCTCCGGGTCCACGAGCAGCGTGGCGCCCGGCCCCTCGAAGCGGTTGCGCCCGAGCTCGAGCACGTAGCCCCTGTCGGCGATCGCGAGCGCGCGGGCCGCGTTCTGCTCCACGAGCATGAGCGTGTAGCCCGATCGCTTCATCTCGACGAGCTTGTCGAAGATCAGCGTGACGAACTTGGGCGAGAGGCCGAGTGAGGGCTCGTCGAGGAGGATCAGCTTGGGCCGGACCATGAGCGCGCGCGCGATCGCGACCATTTGCTGCTCGCCGCCGGACATCGTGCCGGCGCGCTGTCGTCGGCGCTCGGCGAGGATCGGGAACAACGTGTAGACGGCGTCGAGCGCGGCGGCGATCTGGCGCTCGTCGCGCACGGTGTAGGCGCCCATCTCCAGATTCTCGAGCACGGTCATCTGCGGGAACACGATCCGCCCCTGGGGGACGTAGGCGAGCCCGCGCCGGAGGATGAGGTCTGGCCGGAGGCCGGTGATGTCCTCGCCGTTGAACACGACGTGCCCGGCGCGCGGCCTGAGGAAGCCGACGATCGTCTTGAAGGCTGTCGACTTGCCGGCGCCGTTCGGGCCGATGATGCTCACGATCTCGCCCCCGCTCACATCGAGCGCGACGTCGTGCAGGATGTCCATCTTGCCGTAGCCGGCGGTGATCCCGTGCGCGGCGAGGAGCGGCGCGCTCACGGGCCGTGTCCTTTGGCGCAGACGTAGAGGACGTGCGGGTACGGCAGGAAGTCGAGCATCGCGTGACGGCGGACGGCGAACCCTGCCGCGCGCAGCGCCGCCGTCAGCTCTTCGGCGCTCCAGTACCTCACCGGCGTCGTGGGCGCCATCAGGCGGTCGAGGACCCAGGTGAACCAGCGCTTGGGCGCGGGCCGTGTGTCCACGTCCTTCACGAGCAGGACCCCGTCAGCAGCGAGGCAGCGGTGCAGCTCTCGCAGGAGGGGTCCGACGCGCTCCGGCGCGACGTGGTGCACGATGTCGAGCATGTACGCGGCCGCGACCTCGCCGTCGCCCTTGAAGTCCAGTGCGTCGCCCTCCTCGTACGCCACGTTCTCGATCGCGAGGCGCGCGGCGGCGCGCCGCGCCATCGCGATCCGCCCGGCGTTCAGGTCCACGCCGCGCACGAACCTCCGGGGGCCCGTCGCCGCGTAGTAGAGCGAGAACAGCCCGAAGCCGCAGCCGATGTCGAGCACGCAGCCCGACTCGGGCAGGTACTGGCCGATCTCGTCGAGGAACCGCTGGCGCAGGATCCAGAACCGCGCCCAGCAGTAGGCGCGGACGACCGGGTGGTCGTACGCCCGCACGATCCGGCGGACCGCGTCAGCGCGCATACACCCGGTACCCGGGCCCGCTGCGCGCGAGGCGGTACGCCGAGAGGCGCAGGCGCAGATTGCCGAACCGCTGGACACGCTCGTAGCCGCCCGCAGGCCAGCCCTGCTCGAAGAGCACGACGAACGCGGGCGGGTGGCGGTCGAACTCCTGGGCGAAGTCCGCGCGGAGCTTGTGGACGATCGGCGTGTCGGTGTCGTGGTAGAAGTGGAAGTCGTAGACGAAGCGCGTCGGCTGGACGATGCGCAGCCGGAGCAGCGCGTCGATCCCGCCCGCCGTCGTGTCGAGCACCTGCACGGAGCCGCCCGGGCCCACGCGGCCGCCGAGGTCGCGGACCAGCGCGTTCACGCGCCGTTCCTTCTCCGCGATCCACGGCGCGTGGGACGCCTCCACGCCCTTGATCCCGAGCAGCACCGTCGCGACCGCGATGCTCGCGAGGACCGCCGCCGCGGGCGCCCACCGGCGGGTGCGGAGCGACGGCTCGAGCTCGGCGAACAGCAGCGCCGCCGCGAACGCGGCCAGCGGGTAGAGGTGGTACTCCCAGCCCTTCCCCTGGCCGAGGAAGTGCGCGACGCCATAGGCGAGCCCGACGGCGGTCACCGCGTGGCGCACGCCGAAGCGCCGGTGGACGCCGGCGCTCGCGAGCGCCGCGGCCACGCCGACACCGATCGGGATCCACGCTTCCCAGCGCCAGATCGTCCAGCGGGCGGAACGCCCGAGCCGCCCGTAGAGCGGCAGCAGGTACTCGAAGACGATCTCGCGCCAGGCGCCGAGCGCGCCGCGCGCCGCGACCCACGCCGTCGCGAGCATCGGCACGAGGAGCGCGGCCATCGCCAGGATCGCGAGCGGGATCCACGGCCGGCCGCCGCTCTGTCGCGCGACGATCGCCACGAGGACCAGCAGGCCGGCGACGAGCAGCGCCGCGTGCGGCTTCACCGTGATCCCGGCGCCGAGCGCGAGCCCGCCCCAGAGCAGGCCCCCCTCGGCCCCGGTCTCGGCCCAGCGCGCGACGCCGAGCGCGCCCAGCAGCAGGAACGGGCTCAGGAGGAAGTCGCGCTGGCCCGCCTGCCAGGCGCCGCCGGCCAGATGGTAGGTCGCGAAGAAGAGCCCGGCGCCCGCCGCCGCCACGCGCCCCCACGGCCAGACGAGCGCCGTGACGCAGAGCGCGGTGCCCAGGAGCCAGAGGAGGTCGAACAGGCGCCAGCCGGCGTCCGAGGCGCCGAACACGCCCAGGACGCCGAGATGGATGAGGTACACGCCCGGGAAGTTCATGTCGAAGAGGTCGCGGTACGGTGCGGCGCCCTCGCTGATCCGCCACGCGATGTAGTGCATGAGCGGCGCGTCGTGGACGAGAGGCCAGGCGCGCGAGCGCCAGGCCAGCGCCGCGACGAGCGCCGCGAGCGGCGCGAGGGCGAGCCAGCTAGCGGCCGAAGTACGCCTCAATGACCCGCTCGTTGGCCTGGATCGCGCCGGGCGGTCCCTCGGCGATCTTCTCGCCGTGGTCCAGCACGAACACGGTCTCGCAGAGGCCCATCACGACTTTCATGTCGTGCTCGACGAGGAGCACGGTCTTGCCCCGGTCGCGCAGCTGCGTCACCGCCTCCAGCAGGTCGTTCAGCAGCGTGCGGTTGACGCCCGCGGCGGGCTCGTCGAGCAGTACCAGCGTCGGGTCACGCATCAGCATGCGTGCGAACTCGACGAGCTTCTGCTGGCCGTAGGAGAGATTGCCGGCGTACTCGTCCTGGAGGCGATCGAGCCGTACGAAGCGCAGGAGCTCGACCGCGCGGGAGCGCGCTTCCTCCAGGTGGCCACGCGTCACGACGAGCAGGTTCTCGAGCGCGGTCAATTCGGGGAACACGCGGATGATCTGGAACGTGCGTCCGATCCCGCGGAGTGCGATGCGCCACGGCCGGAGCCCGTCGATCCGCTCACCGTTCAGGAAGACCCGACCGGCGTCGCGGCGCTCGACGCCGGTGATGCAGTTGAAGAGCGTGGTCTTGCCCGAGCCGTTCGGGCCGATCAGGCCGTAGATCCGGCCGGCGGTGAGGCTCAGCGAGACGCCGTCCACGGCGGCCACGCCGCCGAAATGCTTGTGCAGCCCCTCGACCTCGAGCACGGGCGCCGGCATCAGATGGTCCGCGGGAGGCGGTAGCGGAGCTGGAGGATCCCGAGCACCCCGCGCGGCATCAGGAGCACGACTCCGACGATGATCGCGCCGAACAGGAGCTGGTGCACGTAAGGGAAGCGCGCCCACACGAGCTCCTGGGCGACGAAGAGCACGACGGCACCGAGCACCGGTCCCCAGACCGTGCCCTTGCCGCCGAACAGGACCATGACGATCATCGTGATCGTCATCGCCAGCGGGAACACGCTGATCGGCTCGATGTACCCCTGGTCGCGCGCCGCGAGCGCCCCCGCGATCCCCGGCCCCACGGCCGAGATCAGGAACGCGTAGAGCTTGTGCCGCGCGGTATCGATGCCCATCGCCTCGGCCGCCAGTTCGTCCTCGCGGATCGTCATGAGCCGCAGGCCGAAGCGCGAGGTGATGATCGCGTACGTGAGCAGCGTCACACCCGCCGCCGTCGCCGCCATCGCGTAGTAGATGGGCACGGTGGCGTGGAGCGTCGGCAGCGACAGGCCCGAGCCGCCGCCCGTGAGGCCCTCGAAGTACGAGACGAGCGCCCGCAGCACCTCGTTGAGGCCGAGCATCGCGATCGCGAAGTACGGACCCTTGAGACGCAGGCACGGGTAGCCGATCACCAGCGCGACGGCGCACGCGCCGACGCCGCCGGCGAGCGCGGCGGCGAGCCACGGCCAGCCGGCCTTGGCGACGAGGATCGCCCCGGTGTAGGCGCCGGCGCCGAAGAACGCCACGTGGCCGAAGGAGACGTAGCCCGTCAGCCCCGAGATCAGGTTCCACGAGCCCGCGAGCGCGATCCACATGAAGATCTGCAGCATCGCGCGCACGCCGTAGCCGGTCCCGAACACCGGGTAGACGACGAGCGCGAGAAGGAGCAGGCCGAGGGCCGCGAGGAGCGCGCGCTTCAGATCTGGCGTCCCCCGAGGAGCCCAGTGGGGCGCACCAGGAGCACGACGACGAGCAGGACGTACGCGACCACCTCGGAGAGCTGTGTCGTCAGGAAGAGCGAGGCCATCTGCTCGATGAGCCCCAGCAGCATCCCGCCGAGGAGGGCGCCCGGATAGTTCCCGGCGCCACCGAGGACGATGACGAGGAAGGACTTGAAGGTCCAGATCTGACCCATCTCCGGCTGGATCGCGACGATCACCGCGATCAGCGCGCCGCCCGCCGCCGCGAGCGCCGTCGCGAGTCCGAAGGTGAGCATGTGGATCCGCCCCACGTCGATCCCGCAGACCATCGCGACCTCCCGGCTCTGCGAGGTGGCGCGGATCGCCTTGCCGACCCGGCTGCGCTGCAGGAACAGGAAGGCGAGGCCCGTGACGCCAGCGGCGAAGACGAACGCGACGAGGCGGGGCTTCGAGACGGCGAACGGCCCGAGCGGGAACGAGCCCGTCAGGTACTCCACGGCGCGCAGGTCGGACGTGAAGGCGAGCTGCGCGAGGTTCACGAGCCCGATCGAGATCCCGAACGTGAGCAGCAGCGACGAGAGCTCCGGCGCGTCCACGACGCGGAAGACGAGCGTCCGCTGGAGCACGACGCCGACGACGAACAGCGCGGCCATGGTCACGGGGATCGAGAGGTAGGGGTTCAGCCCGAACAGGTCGTACAGGAAGAAGGTCGTGTAGGCGCCGAGCATCAGCAGCGGGCCGTGCGCGATGTTGATGACGCGCATGACCCCGAAGATGAGCGCCAGCCCGAGCGCCACCAGCGAGTAGAGCGCGCCCGCCAGGATGCCGGAGATGACCACCTGCCCGACCATCGCCGGCGTGATCACCACGTTCACGAGGGCCTCACGCCGGGCCGCTCGGCGACCCGCTCACGCGCTCAGCGCTGGTTCCAGGGCGGCATCGGGAAGCGCAGCTTGCCCGTCGCCAGCTCGTCGGGCCAGACGATGACCTTCTTTCCGTCCTGCCACTGGGTCGTCACCATCTTGTGGGCGGTCTGGAAGCCATCCGCGTCGACCTTGAAGGCGCCGAACGCCGTCTTCACCTCGAGCTTCAGGAGCACCTCCCGGACCTTCTCGGTGTCGAGGCTGCCGGCGCGCCTGACGGCCTCCGCCCAGACGGTGCAGCCGGCGTACCCGGCCGCCGAGTGGTAGACGGGCTCGCGCCCGAACTCCTTCTTGTAGGCCTCGGCGAAGTCCGTGTTGCCGGGATAGGGCAGCGCCGCCTCCCACTGGGTCGCCCCGGTGATGTACTCGGCGTTCTGCTTGAGGAGGGTGTAGAACTCCGGCAGGTCGCCGCCGACCGTCACGCCGTACATCTTCGGGTTGACGTTCAACTCCTTCATCTGGCGCGTGATCGCGACCGCGTCGTCGAAGTAGGTCGAGGCGGCCAGCGCGTCCGGGTTGGCCGCCTTGATCTTCGTCAGCATCGCGGAGAAGTCCTGGTTCCCCTTCGGGTAGCCTTCCTGGAAGACGACCTCCATGCCGCGCTTCTTGGCCAGATCGGCCGCGCCGCTGGCCGCCGCCTTCGCGAAAAGGGTGTCCTCGTTGATGATGGCGATGGTCTTGAGCCCGCGCTTGGCCGCCATGTCCACGAGGCCTTCGAGGTAGACCTCCGACGGCGAGATCACCATGAAGATGTACTTGCGGCCCTTCTTGAAGATCGACGTGGTCGCCGCCAGCGGCATCACCATGACCTTCTTGTACTTCTCGGTGACGTTCGCCGAGGCCTCGCTGACCGGCGAGGAGTACGGGCCCATCACCGCGTCCACCTTGTCCTCGGTGATGAGCTTCTCGTAGAGGCGCACCGCGGTTGCCGGTGTCGACTGGTCATCGTAGACGACGAACTCGACCTTCCGGCCCAGCAACCCGCCCTTGTCGTTGATCTGCTTCGCGCAGAGCTTGTAGCCTTCGTACTGGTAGTTGCCCAGCTTGGCGTAGGTCCCGGTGAGCGACATCGAGGCGCCGACGCGGATCGGCCCCTGCGCGCCGACGGGGAGGCTCGCGAAAAGGACGGCGGTGGCGACGACGACGGCGCCGAGGGTCTTGGCGGTCATGTGGCCCTCCTGCTGTGCAGGGTTCGGGTTCGAGCCTAACACGCATAGCACCCGCCGCTTTGACCTGTCAAGCTGACGCCGGCTAGCCCAACTTCCGCAGTTCGAGGGGGGCAGGGTTGTAGTTTCGGGCACTTAGGCGAAAAGTCGCCACTACACTTCGGCGGTCGTGGCGACGG
>MGCE01000077.1:0-10577 GCA_001790315.1 Candidatus Rokubacteria bacterium RIFCSPLOWO2_02_FULL_72_37
CTCTGATCACGTGGGGGGCCCCGACATGGCCCCCCACCCCCCCACCTCCGGTCGGGCGAGGCGCGCGCGGCGCACGTGCGCCTGGACGTCGCTGACCATCTCGCGCTCGAGCGTGATCTCGACGTCGTGCTCCTCCACTTCCCACCGGTCCACGGTGGCGACCCACCCGAACCGCCGACGGCGCCGGGGCGCGATCCGCCGGCCGCGGTAGACCAGCCGCCGCTGCTCCGGGCTGCGGAACTGCTCGTGCTCCTCCGCGTCGCCGCCGCAGAGCCGCAGCACCTCCTCGTACGTCGTCTGGCCGGGGACGAGCCGCTCCAGCACGTCGCGCGGGACGATGGTGCCGACGCGGCGCTCACGGGGCGCGGCGCCCCGGGGCCCGACGTGGACGCGTCCCGCGAGCTTCGGGACGACGTGCCGGGCGAGGGCGGCGAGGAGCGGTGCCGCCATGTTGCCCAGGACGAAGATCAGGGTGGTGATGAGCACCGGCGCCCAGGCCTGCAGGCGTCCGTAGTAGCCGAACTGCACGGTCAGCACCTGGGGCACGAGCCCCTCGGACCGGTCGAGAAAGAGCGAGACGATCTCCCGGCCGGCGCGCGCCTCGCTCGGGCGGCGGTTCGCCGTGCGCGGGAACACGTCGTGGATCCTGAGGCGGTCCGAGTCGGCGAACGTGGCCACGAGCTGCGACGGCTCGTCGGCGAGGCGCAGGAGCCGGTCCCGGTGCTCGAAGTACATCGGGAAGATCCCGCGCCCGCGGACCTCGTTGTAGGAGAGCACGAGCGTGTACCGCTGGCCCCACAAGAGCCGCTCGATCCAGAGCGCCGGCACCGGCCTGACGAGGTCCGCGGGCTCGATCCGGAGCCCCATGAGCCAGGTCCGGTTGACCATCCGCGGGTGCCAGGGGATTCGCACGTAGGTGACCGGCGGCGTGGGGCCGAGGGGCCCGCCGTCCTGGACGAACGTCACGAACGGCGCGCCGCCGGCGACCGACTCGGCGGCCTGCTCGCCGCCCATCCGGTAGAGCGCGCGGCTGTAGAGGGGCAGCCTCCCCTCGCGCACGGGCGTGAGCCCGCGCTCGCTGACGTAGCGCGCGAGCGCGGGGTCGGGTGAGCCCGGGCTCGTGCTGCCCCTGAGCGCCCCCGGCCACAAGAGGTAGAGGTCCTGTTCGAGCGCCGCGCCGCTGCGCGTCGGCGACACCACGAGGCTCCACAGCACGTCGACGGTCACGGCGCCGAGCGTGGGCGTGACGCTCGCGCGGACGAAGAGCGGACCGATCGCGAGATCAGGGTTCGGCCGCGAACCGAGGAAGACCTGGGCCCGGGCGGTCCCGGGCACGGCCAGCAGCAGCCCCGCGATGACCAAGACGTGAAGGTGTCGAGAGCGCGCCAGCCGGGCCTCCTTGACTTTTTCGCGTGTTCTCCCTACGTTACGTCGTGCTTTCCATGGCGCGCGTCCTGCGGCAAACGCACTACGATCGCACCCGGCGATCGTACACCACATCGAGGCGACGTCCCGGCGTATGAGCGAGGCGCCCGTCACCTACCGCGCGGCCGACGGCGTGGGCTGGATCGTGCTCAACCGCCCCGCGGTCCTCAACGCGCTCGACACCGAGCTCGCCGCGGCGCTGGCCGACCACGCCGAGACGGCGGCCGCCGACGCCGGCGTCTGCGTCGTGATCGTGCGCGGCGCGGGGCGCGCGTTCTGTTCCGGGATAGACCGCACGGCGCTGGCCGGCGGCGCGATCGGCGAGGCCTTCTACCGCCACTGGAACCGCGCGCTCGACCGGCTGGAGGACATGCCGAAGGTGAGCGTCGCCGTGCTGCACGGCTACTCGATCGGCGGCGGGCTGCAGCTCGCGTCGGCGTGCGACCTCAGGATCGCCTCCGAGGACGCCGTGCTCGGGCTCGGCGCGACCCGGCACGGGCTCATCCCGGACGGCTCCGTGCTGCGCCTGGCCCGCATCGTCGGCCTGGGCCGGGCCAAGGAGCTGACGCTGCTGAACGACGACGTGACGCCCGCGGAGGCGCGCGCCATGGGCCTGGTCAACCGGGTGGTGCCGCCCGACGGGATCGAGCGCGCGCTCGCGCAGCTGGTCGCCAAGGTCCGCCGGGCCTCGCCCACCGCGAACGCGCACGCGAAGCGACTGCTCCACCAGTCGTTCCATCGGGATCCCCGCATGATGCTCGAGGAGGTGCTGGACGCCCAGCGCGAGTGCCAGGGGTCCTGGGAAATCGGCGAGGCGAACCGGGCGTGGACGGAGGGCCGCGAGGCCGTCTACCACCCCCGGCCACACGAAACCCCTGTGAGGGAGCTGCCATGACCTACACCGACGTGCTCTACGAGAAGAAGAACGGCGTGGCCTGGGTCACCATCAACCGCCCCGAGACCCGGAACGCGTTCCGCACCCGCACCGTGCACGAGCTGACCGACGCGTTCCTGGACGCGCGGTTCGACCCGTCGGTGGGCGTGGTCGTGCTCACGGGCGCCGGCGACCGGGCGTTCTGCTCGGGCGGCGACCAGAAGGAGCGCGGCAGCGGCGGCTACTCCAAGGACGGCGAGCGGCCCATGTACGTGGACGGCCTGCACAGCGCGATCCGCCACTGTCCGAAGCCCGTGATCGCGATGGTCAACGGCTTCGCGATCGGCGGCGGCCACGTCCTGCACGTCCTCTGCGATCTCTCGATCGCCTCGGAGAACGCGGTCTTCGGCCAGACGGGACCGCGCGTGGGCAGCGTCGACGCGGGCCACGGGACGGGGTTCCTCGCGCGCGTCGTCGGCGAGAAGCGTGCCCGGGAGATCTGGTATCTGTGCCGTCAGTACTCGGCACAGGAGGCGCTGGCGATGGGGCTCGTCAACAAGGTCGTGCCGCTCAAGGATCTGCGGGCCGAGGTGGAGAAGTGGTGCGCGGAGCTGCTCGAGAAGAGCCCGACGGCGCTGGCGCTCGCCAAGCAGTCGTTCAACGTCGACTCCGAGGAGCGGGCCGGGGTGGCGGAGTTCGCGACGACGGCGCTGAACCTGTACTACCAGACGGAGGAGGCCATGGAGGGACGGAACGCGTTCGTCGAGAAGCGTCCCGTCAATTTCGCGAAGTTCCGGAAGTGATCGCATGGTGCCCTTCGAGACGGACCTGACGGACGCGCGCGTTCGCGAATCGACGCGGCGCGGATTCTGGCGCAACGAGACCGTCGCGGCGTACGTCGACCGCTGGGCGCGCGAGCAGCCGACGAAGGCCGCGATGGTCGATGGCGTCTCGCGGCTGTCCTACGCGGAGCTGGCGCGCAGGGTCGAGCGGGTCGCCTACGGGCTCGCCGCGCACGGGGTCGGGCCGGGCGTGGTGATCTCCTGCCAGCTCCCCAACTGGAACGAGTTCATCGTCGTGCTCCTCGCCGCCGATCGGCTGGGCGCGGTGGTGAACCCGATCCCGCCGATCTACCGCGCCAGCGAGCTCCGCTTCATGCTGAACCGCCTGGAATCGTCGGTCGTGGTGATCCCGGGCACGTTCCGCGGGTTCGACCACGTCGCGATGCTGGCCGCGCTCCGGCCCGAGTTACCGCGCCTCGAGCACGTCTTCGTCGTGCGGGGCGTGCCCGGCGACGGCATGCTGCCGTTCACGCGGCTCAGCGACACGGCGTGGGAGGCGCGGGAGGGACGCGGCGGGCTCCAGGGGAGCGATCCGAACCGCGTGCACGAGGTGATCTTCACCTCCGGCACGACGGGTGAGCCGAAGGGCGTGATGCACACGCCGAACACCGTGCTCGCGATCATCTACCCGGTCATCGAGCGGCTCGGACTCGCGGAGCGCGACGTCGTGCTCATGTCCTCGACCTTCGCCCACCAGACCGGCTACCTCTACGGCTACTGCATGACCTTCATGCTCGGCGCCACCGGCGTCTGGCTCGACGTCTGGAACGCGCCCGAGGCGGCGCGCCTCATCGCGGCGGAGGGCGTCACGTTCACGATGGGCGCCACGCCGTTCCTCCAGGACCTCACGTACGCGGCGGGCGGGGCCGACGTCTCGTCGCTGCGCGTGTTCATCTCCGCGGGCGCGCCGATCCCGCGGCCGCTGGTGCGCGATGCCCGCGCGCGACTCGGCTGCGCGATCTCGCCGGGCTGGGGCATGACGGAGAACGGTCTCGTGACGTGCAACGGGCTCGACGATCCGGAGGAGAAGGTCTTCACGACCGACGGGCACCCGCTCGCCGGCATGGAGCTGCGCGTCGTCGACGAGGAGGGACGGGACCTGCCGTCGCGGACCGAGGGCGACCTGCTCGTGCGGGGCGCGTCGCAGTTCGTCGGCTACTTCAAGCGGCCCGACTTCACCCGCGAGTCCCACACGCCGGACGGCTGGTTCAAGACGGGCGATCGCGCCTCGCTCGATCCCGAGGGCTGCCTCTCGATCACCGGGCGCACGAAGGACCTCATCATCCGGGGCGGCGAGAACATCCCGGTGGCCGAGGTGGAGAACCTCCTCTTCGCCCACCCCAAGATCGCCGGCGTCGCGATCGTCGGGATGCCGGATCCGCGCCTGCAAGAACGGGCCTGTGCGTTCGTCATCCCGAAGTCGGGCGAGACCGTGACGCTCGCCGAGGTCGTGGCGTACCTGGAGGCCAAGCAGCTCGCGCGGCAGAAGTTCCCGGAGCGCGTCGAATCGATCGCCGAGTTTCCGATGACGCCGAGCGGGAAGATCCAGAAGTTCCGGCTCCGCCAGCTCATCGCCGAGAAGCTGGCGGCGGAGGGCGGACGACCACGTGGCTGAGAACGCGGGCCCGCTCCTCGCGGGGCGTGTCGCGCTGGTGACCGGCGCGAGCCGAGGCATCGGCCGCGCGATCGCGCTGGCCCTCGGCCAGGCGGGGGCGTCCGTCGCCTGCGCCGCCCGCTCGACGGACCAGGTGGAGGCCGTCGCAGGAGAAATCCGCGCGGGCGGGGGGCGGGCAGCGGCGTTCCGGCTCGACGTGACCCGGGCGGAAGACATCGCCGCCGCCACGGGCGCCGTCGCGGCGGGGCTCGGGCCGATCGACGTCCTCGTGAACAACGCGGGCATCACCATGCAGCAGAAGACGCTCGACGTGACCGACGCCGAATGGGACACGATCCTCGCGACCAACCTCACGTCGATGTTCCTCTGCGCGCGGGCGGTGGCGCCCGCGATGATCGCGCGGGGGTGGGGACGGATCGTCAACATCGGCTCGATGTGGGGCAAGGTCGGGGTGCCCCGCTACGCGGCCTACTGCGTCAGCAAGGCGGGGGTGGACGCGCTCACGCGATGTCTCGCGGTCGAGTGGGCGCGCCACGGCGTCCGCGTCAACTGCCTGGCCCCGGGATACATGAACACCGACTTCCCGCGGGAGGCGATGGCCGACGAGCGGACGCGCAACCTCATCCTCGCCAAGGTCCCGGTGCGGCGCATCGGGGAGCCCGAGGAGGTGGGGCCGCTGGCCGTGTACCTCGCCTCCCCCGCGTCCGACTTCCTGACGGGTCAGACCATCTATCTCGACGGGGGACAGACCGCCTCGTGGTGAGCGCGCCGGGCGGACACTGGGGGCTCGAGCCGGAGCTCGAGGAGTTCCGGCGCCACTTCCGGCGGTTCGTGCGGGACCGGCTGGCGCCGCTCGCCGAGCGTGCGGAGCGCGAGCATCGCTTTCCGCAGGAGGTGTACGCGGCCCTCCGCGAGGGCGGTTTCCTCGCGGTGAACTACCCGGCGGACGTCGGTGGCGGCGGCGGCGATCTCTTGACGGGCTGCGTCTTCTACGAGGAGCTGACGCGCGCCTCCGCGGGCGTCTCGGCCGGGGTCTTCGCCCACCAGCACCTCGCGGCCGGCCCGCTGCTGCGGTTCGGCACCGACGCCCAGCGGCGCGAGTTCCTGGCGCCCGCGCTCCGGGGCGAGCGCATCGGCGCCTTCGGTCTCACCGAGCCCGACGCGGGCAGCGACATCCGGGGGATCCGAACCACGGCGCGCAGGGCCGGCGACGACTGGCTGCTCAACGGGAGCAAGCTCTACATCACCAACGGAGCGATCGCGGATTTCATGCTGGTCGCCGCGCGGACCGGCGAGGGACGCTCCGGGGATGTGCTCACGGTGTTCATCGTCGAGACCGGAGTCCCGGGCGTGGTCGCCCGCGATCTCGAGAAGGTCGGCAACCACTCGTCCTCGACGGCCTTCGTCGCCCTCGAGGACGTGCGCGTGCCGTCCCACCGGGTCCTCGGCGCGATCGGCCAGGGGCTCACCCAGCTCAAGGCGACGCTCGTCGAGGGGCGCATCCTGGTCGCCAACCGGGGGCTCGGCATCGCCCAGGAGGCCTACGAGCTGGTCCTCCAGTACGCGGGCGAGCGGCGGGCCTTCGGGCGCACGATCGGCAGCTTCCAGGCGGTGGCGTTCAAGATCGCCGACATGGCGGCACGGATCGACGCCGTGCGGCTGATGATCTACCGGGCCGCGCGCCTGAAGATGGCCGGGCACGACTGCGCGCGCGAGGCGTCGATGGCGAAATATCTCGCGAGCGAGCTGGCGGTGCGCGTCAGCGCGGACGCCCTCCTGCTGCACGGCGGCGCGGGCTACATGGAAGAGATGAAGGTGGCGCGGCTCTACCGGGATGCGCCCGAGGCGTGGATCGGGGAAGGGACCAACGAGATCCAGCTCGGCGTGATCGCCAGGAGCCTCGGGCTGTCGCCGTGACCCCCGACGCGCCGTCGGCGCCCCTGGCGGGCCGGGTCGCCGTCGTCACCGGCGCCTCGCGGGGCATGGGACGCGCGATCGCGCTGCGGCTGGCCCGGGACGGCGCCGACTGCGTGGTCGTGTACCGACGCGACCACGCCCGCGCGGGCGTGGTCGTCGCCGAGATCGAGCGGCTCGGCCGCCGCGCGCTCGCGCTCGCGATCGAGCTCGGGGAGCCCGACGAGGTCCCGCCGGGCTTCGCGCGGATCGCCGAGACCTTCGGGCGGGTCGACGTCTTCGTGGCCAATGCCGCCGCGACCGCGTTCCGCCCGACGCTCGAGCAGAAGCCGCACAACGTCCGGCGCACGCTCGCGATCTCGCTCGAGTCCTTCGTGGCGGCCATCCAGGCGGTGGTGCCGCTCATGCGCGGTCGGCCGGGTCGCATCGTCGCCGTGTCCGGCATCGACAGCCAGCAGGCCATGCGGGGCCACGGGGTGCTCGGGGCCGCCAAGGCGGGACTCGAAAGCCTCGTGCGCACGCTCGCGATGGAGCTCGGGCCGCTCGGCATCACGGTGAACGGCGTGAACCCGGGTCTCGTCGAGACGGATTCCTCCCAGATGTACGTCGAGCGCGGGCTCGAGCGCGAGTACGCGGCGACCGTCGCGCGGGTGGCCGCGGCCACGCCCGTGCGCCGCGCGGGCAGCGGCGAGGACGTCGCCGGTCTCGTCGCGTACCTCGCGTCTGACGCCGCGTCGTTCCTGACCGGCCAGACGATCGTCATCGACGGAGGGCTCACGATCGTCTCGCCGCTCGAGCTGCTGAATGCGATCCCGGGGCCCGGCGCCCCGGACGCGTGAAGAGAGGAGAAGAGCGATGGACCTGAATCTGGCGGGCAAGAGTGTGATCGTCACCGGCGGCGGCTCGAACATCGGCCGCGCGATCAGCCTGGCGTTCGCGCGGGAGCGGTCACACGTGACGATCGCCGACGTCGACGAGGCCCAGGCGAAGAAGGTCGCGGCGGAGGCACAGACGCTCGGCGCCGCGTCGGCGGTCGCCGCGCGGACCGACGTGACGAAGTGGGACGTCGTCCAGGCGATGGTGCGGGACGTCGAGGGCCGCTGCGGGGGCGTGGACGTGCTCGTGAACAACGTCGGCTGGACGATGGACCGCCTGTTCATCGAGAAGACGCGTGAGGAGTGGGAGCGCGAGATCCAGCTCAACCTCTGGGGCATGATCAACTGCACCCGCGCGGTGCTCGACGGTATGATCGCCAGGAAGTCCGGTGCGATCGTCAGCATGGGCTCCGACGCCGGGCGCATGGGCGAGTTCCGCGAGGGCGTGTACGCCGCGTGCAAGGCGGGCGTCATCGCGCTCAGCAAGAGCCTCGCGCGCGAGGTCGGGCGCCACGGGATCCGCCTGAACGTGGTGTGCCCCGGCATGACGATGCCGTCGTCCGACGACGAGATCAGCCCGCTCAGCATGTGGGCGGCCGAGGCGAACCGCCAGTGGCGCACGGACGAGATGAAGGCGCGGATCGCCAAGGTCTACCCGCTGCGGCGCGTGGGCACGCCCGAGGACATCACGGGCGCGGTGCTGTTCTTCGCCTCGGACCGGGCGAGTTTCGTCACCGGCCAGACGCTCTCGGTGAGCGGCGGCTACACGATGATGTGAGCCGGCGGGAAAGGAGCGGGAGATGGCCTTGGATACCGTGACGTACGCCGTCGACGGCGGGATCGCGCGCGTCGTCCTGAACCGCCCCGAGCAGCTCAACGCGATCTCGCCCCCGCTGCTCGAGGACCTCGACGCCGCCTGTGCGGCGGTCGAGGGCGATGCCGGCGTGCGGGTCGTGACGCTCACGGGCGCCGGGCGGGTCTTCTGCGCGGGCGCCGACCTCCGGGCGGTGCAGGCGCTCGTCGGCGACCCCGAGCGGTGGAGCGGGTTCCTGCGGCTCTGGCACCGCGTCTTCAACCGGATCGAGGCGCTGCCGGTGCCCGTCGTCGCCGGCGTCCACGGCCTGGCGCTCGCCGGCGGGCTCGAGCTGACCCTCGTCGCGGACCTCGTCGTGCTGGACGCGAACGCGCGGCTCGGCGACCAGCACGCGAACTTCGGCCTCGTGGCCGGCGGCGGCGGCAGCCAGCGGCTGCCGCGCCTGATCGGCGCGCGGCGGGCGAAAGAGCTGATGCTGCTCGGCGGCCGGCTCGACGCCGAGCAGGCGCTCGCCTGGGGCCTCGCGAACCGCGTGGCGCCCGCCGGCGGCCTCGGCGCGGCGGTCGAGGAGCTCGCCCAGGCGCTCGCGCAGAAGAGCGCCGCGGCCGGTCGCACCGTCAAGACGCTCGTCGCCCGCGGCCTCGGGCTCGGGCTCGCGGACGGGCTCGAGCTCGAGCTGCGGCTGGCGGGCGAGCACATGCGCTCCGCCGACGCCGCCGAAGGGCTCCGCGCGTTCGCCGAGAAGCGCGCGCCCGTGTTCACGTCGTAGAGAGCGAGGGCACGATGGACTTCGCCTACACGCCGGAGCAGGAGGAGCTGATCCGGACGCTGCGCACCTTCGCGCGGAAGGAGCTGGCGCCCCGGTCACAGCAGTGGGATCGCACCGGCGCGCTGCCGTGGGACGCCTGGCGGCAGATGGGCGAGCTCGGCCTGCTCGGGCTCCGCGCCCCCGCCGCGTACGGCGGACAGGACGCGGACCTCGTCACGATGGGCATCGCGACCGAGGAGATCGCGCGGGGCGACTTCAGCTGCACCTACGGCATCCAGCTCGCCAACCTGGCGGGCGAGATCCTCGGCCGGAACGGGAGCGAGGAGGTCAAGCGCCGGTGGCTGCCGCCGACCTGCGCCGGCGAGGCGATCGTGGCGCTCGCCCTCACCGAGCCGGGCGCCGGCTCGGACGCGGCCAACCTGGCGTGCCGCGCCGAGCGCGACGGCGACGCCTACGTGCTCACCGGGGAGAAGTCGGGCATCACGCTCGGGATGGCGGCCCAGGCCGCGATCGTCTTCGCCCGGACGGACGCGCGCGAGAAGGCGCGCGGCGTGAGCGCCTTCCTCGTGCCGCTCGACCTGCCCGGCGTCGCGAGGAGCGCGCTGCGCGACCTCGGCTCCCACGCGGGCGTCCGCGCCGTGCTCGCGTTCGACCACGTGCGGATCCCGGCCTCGCACCGGCTCGGCGAGGAGGGGACCGGCTTCTACCAGGTCATGCAGGGTTTCGACTACAACCGGATCATCATCGCGCTCGCGTGCCTGGGCGCCGCCCAGGTGTCCCTCGAGGAGACGATGGCCTATGTGAGGGAGCGGCAGGCCTTCGGCCGCGCGCTCGCGCGGTTCGAGGGCGTGTCGTTCCCGATCGCCGAGGCGGCGACGCACCTGGACGCCGCGCGCTGGCTCTGCTACCGCGGGCTCTGGCTCGCCGACCACGGCCGGCCGTACACGAAGGAGGCGGCGATGGCCAAGTGGTGGGCGCCGAAGCTCGCCGTCGAGACGATCCACCAGTGCCTCCTGCTGCACGGCCACTACGGCTACACGGACGAGCTGCCGTTCGAGCAGCGGCTGCGCGACGTGATCGGGCTCGAGATCGGCGACGGCACCGCCGAGGTCATGAAGATCATCGTGGCCCGCGAGCTCATGGGCCGCGAGAGCCTGCCGTACTGAGAGGAGGGACCTGCATTGGATCACCTACGCCGCGGCCGCCGCCTTCGTCGTCTACTTCGCCCTGCCCCTGATCGAGCGCGCGCTGGGGTGAGCGCGGCGCTCGCGGCGCTCGCGCTCGCCGCGCTCGGCCTCGGCGGGGCCGTCGGACCCGCGGGCGCGCAGACCGCGGCCGACGCGGAGTGCGCGCGGCTGCGCCGCGAGCTCGCGGGACACGCCGAGCTCTCCGAGGGCGTGCGGCGCGCGCTGGCCGCCCGGGTCGCCCGCGCGCCCGCACAGCGGCCCG
>MGCE01000077.1:10587-12151 GCA_001790315.1 Candidatus Rokubacteria bacterium RIFCSPLOWO2_02_FULL_72_37
GACGTGGTCCGCGCGCGGCTCGCGCAGATCCCCGCCGAGCGCCAGCGCCTCGAGGAGCAGCGCCTCGGAGCGATCGTCCGGTTCGATCTCGCGCGCGCCAACCAGGCGCAGTCGCAGATCGAGGCGCTCGACCAGGAGCGGGCGGCCCTGGAGCGCGAGCTCGCCTCCCTCCCGGCCGGATCGGCCACGCCCGCCCCCGCGCCGGTTCCCCCGCCACCGGCCCCGGCCGCCGGAGCCGGGAACGACGCCGACCGCGTCCGCTGCGAGGACGCGCGCGCGGCGCTCGACACCGCGGTGCGCACGCGACAGCGGGAGCTCGGCGCCCGCGAGGGCCAGCCCGGCGTGATCCCGCTCACCCCGCTGCGGGGGCAGTCCGGCGACGAGATCGCACGGATGCTGGCCGCGCAGTTCGCCGCGTGGCCGGGGGCGGCGTCGCAGATCGGCCTGCTCGACGCCGACGGCGACGCGCGGCTCGACGGCTTCGTGGACGTGCCCGCGGACGGCACCTACCGTCTGTACCGGCAGCGCACCGACGGGTCGGTGGCCGTCGAGCTGTTCGCCCTGCCGGGGCGCGCCGCGCCGGGCGAGATCGCCCGGCGGCTCGAGGCGGAGACGGCCCGCCGGACGGGCCGCACGCTCGCGGAGCTGGTCGGCGGCTGGCCGGCCGGCGCCGTCAGGACGCTGGGCGAGACGGCGGCGTTCGGCACGGCGCGCGCGCGCTTCATGGCCGGCGACTACGCCGACGCCGGGCGGCTTCCCGACGCGGCGGCGCGCGCGGTCGAGTACTCGAACCTGCGCGGCGAGAACGTGCGCCTGCTGGAGGTGTTCACCCCCGCGCCCGGCGGTGTCGCGTACCGACGCGTGCTGATCGTGCCGCGGCCGGGCGACCAGGAGCTGTGGGAGGAGTCGGCGACGGTGGTCCGTCCGGCGTCGTACTGGCGGACCGACGTCGAGGTCGGCCTGCGCCGGCAGCTCCGCTCGGCGGCCGGCGCCGCCGTCGGCGCCCCGACGGCCACGGGCCCGGTGAAGTTCAGCCTCGAGCGGTGACCGGCGCGCGGGGCTTGACGCGGTGCGCTATCCCTGCTAGGGTGCGGGGCGCTCGGACGATCGTCGACCAAAGGGGGAAGCCGATGATGCAGCGATGGACGGCTCTGATCCTCTCCACCGTGCTCGCGCTGATGCTGCTCACACCCGGGCCGGCCTCGGCGCAGGGGCCGATCAAGATCGGCGTGCTGCAGGGTGTGACGGGCCCGTTCGAGGTGTACGCCAAGCAGATGATCACGGGCTTCAAGCTCGGGCTCGAGTACGGGACGGGCGGCAAGAACGAGCTCCTCGGCCGCAAGGTCGAGGTCCTCATCGAGGACGACCAGCTCAAGCCGGACGTCTCCAAGCGCCTCATCACCAAGCTCTACGCCGACGACAAGGTGGACCTCGTCGTCGGGACCACCTCGAGCGCCGCCGCGCTCGCGATCCTGCCGGTGGCGCAGGAGTTCAAGAAGCTCCTGATCGTCGAGCCGGCGGTGGCCGACTCGATCACCGGCGCCAACTGGAACCGCTACATCTT
>MGCE01000078.1:0-6065 GCA_001790315.1 Candidatus Rokubacteria bacterium RIFCSPLOWO2_02_FULL_72_37
GCTGCTGCTCGGCGCGGCCTGCCTCGCGTTCGGCGCCGTCGCGAGCCTGCTCTGGCTCGCCGTCGGCTTCGCGGCGCTGCGCTTCCTCGCGCAGGGCTCACTGATGCTGAATTGTGCCAACCTGGTTTCCCAGTGGTTCAGCCGGCGGCGCGGGTTCGCGCTGAGCCTCATGGCCCTCGGTTTCGCGGTCTCGATGGCCGTGCATCCGCCGCTCGGTCTGTACCTGATCGAGACGATCGGCTGGCGCCAGGCGTGGGTCGTGCTCGGCGTGCTCACCTGGGGGCTGATGCTGCCGCCGGTCCTGCTCCTCGTGCACGACACGCCGGAGGACAGGGGGCTCCGGCCGGACGGCGCCGCGGTGGAGATGGAGGAGGCCCCGCCCGGCGCGCACGCCGCGCCAGCGGTGAGCGGGCTCACGCTCCGCGAGGCCCTCGGCACGTCGGCCTTCTACATCGTCGCGGCCGGCTGGTTCGCCATCGCGATGCTGGTCACGACGCTGCACTTCTACCAGGTCTCCATCCTGGGCGCGCAGGGGGTCGCGACCGAGATCGCGGCGCGCGTGTTCCCGGTCTCCGCGCTGACGATGGTGGTGACCATGCCCTTCGTCGGCCGCATGTTCGATCGCCGTCGCACGCGGCACGTGTTCGCCGGCGCCCTGGTCGTCACGACGGCGTCCCTCGTCGGCGTCACTTTCGTCCACGACGTGACCACGGCGGTCCTCTACGCGATGTTGTTCGGCCTCAACAACGCCTGCAGCATGACGATGTTCGGCTATCTCTGGCCGCGCTACTTCGGCCGCCGGCACCTCGGCAGCATCCAGGGCACCGGCCAGATGGTCGGCGTCGTCGGCGCCTCGCTGGGCCCGCTGCCCGTGGGGCTCGCCTTCGACGTGATCGGCAGCGCCGGCGGCACGCTCCGGCTGCTCGCGCTGCTGCCGCTCGCCTGCGCGGCGGCGGCGCTGTTCCTCCGGACGCCTGCCGGGATCACCGGCAGCGAACACCTGGAGTGAGGGGAGAGCCATGGCCAGCCTGGATATCGCCCCCGGCGAAAGCCTGCACTACGAGTACGACGCGCCCGGCGCGGCCGGGGCGACTTTCGTCTTCGTCAACGCGCTGGCCGGCAGCACCGCGACCTGGCAGCATCCGGAGATCGGCCCCATCCTGCGATCGGCAGGGTTCGGCACGCTGTGCTGGGACTTCCGCGGCCAGGCGCAGAGCCGGTGCGGGCCCGCGACCGATCTGTCCCCTCGGCTCGTCGTCGAGGATCTCGCACGTCTCGTTGCCAACCTCGCGCCGCCGCGGCCGATCCTGGTCGGCCTCTCGATCGGCGGGCTGTTCGCCGCCCAGGGCTACATCGCCGGCGTGCCGGCGGTCGGCCTCGTGCTGATCAACACGCTGAGGAAACCGGGGACGCGCTTGGAGTGGATCAACCAGGCGGTGGTCGCGCTGGCCCGGACCGGCGGCACGCAGCTCGTCATGGAGGCGAACCTGCCGATGCTGGTGAATCCCGAGCAGCTCGCGACGATGCGCGCCGGCGCGTTCAGCGGCGGGCCGTACCGGCCGATGGCGCCGACCGACGGGCTGTTCCGGCTGCTGGCCGGCTCGCTCGCCGCCGACTGGGACTTCCCGTGGGAACGGCTTGCGGTGCCCGTGCTGATCATGACCGGCCTGCACGACCGGGTGTTCTATGTGGCGGCGGACGTCGAGGAGCTCGCGGCCCGGATTCCACGGTACCGCGCTGTGGCCTTTCCCGACGCCGGCCACCTGATCCCGATCGAGCGGCCGCGGGCGTTCGCCGCCGCGCTGCTCGACTTCGCGCCCGGGTTCTGAATCGGCTGGCGCTCGGGCTCCCTCCGCGCCGACAATGGGCGCCATGCCACCCCGTGGAGGGCCCGACATGGACGGTGGGGAGGCGCGGCGGTGAGGGCCGGGCGCGCGCGGACGTCACCTTGGCCCAAGAGCGCGCGCTGCGCCGTCATGCTCACGTTCGACTTCGACGCCGAGACGCTCTGGCTCGCGCGCGATCCGACGTCCACGGATCTGCCCGGCGTCATGTCGCAGGGCCGCTACGGCGCGACCGTGGGCGTGCCGCGCCTGCTCGCGCTCCTCCGCGCCGAGGGCGTCCGGGCGACCTTCTACATCCCGGGCTGGGTGGTCGAGCACCACGCCGGCGCGGCGCGCCTGATCCGGGACGCCGGCCACGAGATCGGCCATCACGGCTGGCGCCACGACTGGGCTCGTCCCGACGACCCCGACGGCGAGCGCGCCGCGTTCGAGCAGGGGATGCGCGCGCTCGAGGGCGTGCTCGACGTGAAGCCCCGGGGCTTCCGGGCCCCCGCGTGGGAGCTGACGCCGATCACGCTCGACCTCGTGCGGCAGCACGGCATGTTCCACTCCTCGAACCTGATGAACGACGTCTACCCGTATCTCCACCCCGGCACGCCGCCGGTCGTTGAGCTTCCCGTGCAGTGGGTCCTCGACGACGCGCCGTACTTCCTCATGCATCCGCGTCTGGCGCCCCGGCCCATGCAGAGCCCGGAGGTGGTCTTCGGGATCTGGCGCGACGAGTTCCGCGGCTTCTACGAGTGGGGCGGGCTCTTCAACCTGACGTGCCACCCGCAGGTGATCGGCCACCCGTCGCGACTGCTCATGCTGCGACGGCTGATCCGCTTCGTGAAGCGCCACCGCGGCGTCTGGTGGGCGACCGCGACCGAGGTCGCCAGCCACTGGCTGGACGCCGATCGCGCTCCCGGGCGCCGCCCGCGCTGATCCGGATGCCGTGAGCGTCTTCACGACGAGCGGCGGGCTGCGCCTGGCCTACGCGGTGGACGCCTTCAGCGGCCCGTGGGCGTGCGCGCTACTTCTCGACGGGGAAGCCGACGATGCTGCCCCATTCGGTCCAGGAGCCGTCGTACACGCGCACGTTGTTCCAGCCGAGCAGGTGATGCATCGCGAACCAGAGGAGCGTCGCGCGGTGGCTCAAACGGCAGTACGCGACGATGTCGCCCGGCCGGTCCGGCGTGGCACCCCGCAGGCGCAGCACGGCGCGCAGCTCGTCGGCGCTCTTGAGGGTGTCGTCCTCGTTCAGGAGCTCGCGGAAGTAGAGGTGGACGGCGCCCGGGATCCGTCCCGTCCGCTCGGCGCCGTGGTCGAAGAAGGGCGGTGGCATCACACGCTCGCCGCGGAACTCCTCGGGCGAGCGCGCGTCGAGTAGCAGGCGGTCCGGCCGGCCGAGCCCGGCGCGCACGTCGTCGCGCCCGACGCGGCTCGCGGCGTCGCCCGGCGGCGGTGGGTACGATACGGGCTCGAAGCGCGGCATGTCCGTCGCGAGCGGCCGCCGCTCGCCGACCCACCGCGTCCTGGCGCCGTCGAGGAGCCGGACGTCGGCATGTCCGCACAGGGAGAGGACCCAGAACGCGTAGGCGCCGTACTGGACCGGATCGCCGTAGAGGACCACCGTGGTGTCGGGCGTGACACCGATGCGCCCGAGACGTCGGCTCATCTCCGCTGGCGTGGGAAACTCGCGGTCCGACTCGTGCCAGAGCGCGGCCTTCCAGTACCACCACGCGGCGCCCGGCACGTGGCCTGCGCGGTAGGCGGCCGCGTCGTCCACCGAGGAGATCTCGATGACCCGCAGGCGCGGCGCCCCGAGCCGTTCGGCGAGCCACGCCGTGGAGACGAGGCGCGCGCTCACGCTAGCGTCCGCGCGCGAGGCGCAACAGGCCCAGCACGAGCGCGACGCCCGCGCCGAACGCGAACGCGGCCTGGGGGCCGAAGAGCACCCGTACGCCCTCGCCCTTGAGCTCGCGGGCGACGAGGAAGCCGATGGCGCTGTCGCGGACGTGAGCCGTCCCGGCGGCGACGAACGCGCCTGCGGACTGGTCCAGCGTCGCCTCCTGCGCCACCACCGCCGAGACCGCGCACAGCTGGAGCTTCGCCTCGGCGGTCAGGACGCCGCCGACCGTGCCGGCGGTCACCTCGAGCTCGCCGGCGCGCGCGAGCAGGACGCCGCCCTGCTTCACCTCGACCTCGTTCGCCTCGACGCGCACGGCGCCGCCCTGGCGGATCGTGACGTCGTGGGCGGACAGGGACTGGACTCCGCCGCGACGGATCGTGACCGACTCTTCCGCGTGGTCGTCTGACATGCACTCCTCCTCGCTCGGGACGCTAGCTCTGGACGAGGACCGCCTGCGCCTTCTCCCGGATCGCGGCCGGCAGCGGCGTCGAGCGCCGCGCGTCCATGTCGAGATGGACGCCGAGCTGCTCGAGCGCCGCGACGCGCTCGCCGCCCGGCTCGCGCGTCATGACGTGGAGCAGACGCATCGAGGAACCGCCCACGTGGAGCAGCGCCGAGCGGACGCGCACGAGGTCGCCGGGGCGGAGCGGCGCCAGCACCTCGAGCTGGAACTCGAAGGTCGAGAAGCCGCGGCGCTCGCCGCGCATGTAGTCCGGCGTGAGCCCGAAGACGGCGATGGCCTGGCCGTTGCACGCCGAGAAGCGCTGGATGTAGTGCGAGAGGGCGCTCTGGCCGAGCAGATCCATCTCGCACGGCTTCACGGTGTCGCGCGCGGTGTCCCGGAAGCCGTCGAGGCCGCGCGGCCGCGGGCGCCGCTCGCGCGCGGGGCCGTCCCACGCGACGTGCCGCGCCTCCGCGGCGCGGCGCTGCTCGGCG
Organism: Candidatus Rokubacteria bacterium RIFCSPLOWO2_02_FULL_72_37; assembly: GCA_001790315.1. Classification (GTDB taxonomy): domain Bacteria; phylum Methylomirabilota; class Methylomirabilia; order Rokubacteriales; family CSP1-6; genus GWA2-73-35. The sequence goes on from MGCE01000078.1 coordinate 4,672, forward strand.
GTGAGGGGCACCGCCGCGCGGTCCGCGAGCGTCACGTGGCGCGCGCGCTGCTCGAACGTGGTGCAGAGCTCGCCGCTCGCCGAGTCGAAGAGCTTGTGGCCCAGGACGAGCGCGTCGTCCTCGACGCCGATGACCCCGCTCTCCACGTGCAGGAGGTCGCCGACGCGCAGCTCGCGCCGGTAGCGGACGTAGCAGTCGACGGTCACGCAGCCGCGCCCGCCACGCTCCATGTACGCCGGGCCGAGGCCGAGCGCCGCGAGCAGGGTCAGGCCCGCGTCGGCGGCGCGCGCGAAGTAGTACGAGACGGTGAGGTGGTCGTTGTGGTCCACCTCCCAGCGGAAGACGGTGCCTCGGCCGGTCTCGAGCCAGTCGCTCACTGAAGCCCCTTTCTCCCGAGCCGCTCGCCGGCGTAGCGCCGCACGCGGGCGTTCTCGTCCCGGGCGAGACGCTCCAGCGCCGCCTGCGTGGCGGCGGGGTTGATCGCGAGGGCCAAGCGTACCTCGTCCTCGGGGTCGCCGGCCAGGCGATCCATGAGGGAGGCGTCGATGGCCGGGTTCTTCGCGACGCCGGCGCGCGCGAGAGCGCTCCCGGAATCGGCCAGACGCCGGATGATCGGGAGCGGCGTGCCGGGGTTCCCCGCGAGGTGCTGCGTCGTGACGTTGTCGGCGTCCCGGGCGAGCTCCTCGAGGATGTCCGGTGGCGTCTTCGCGTTGAGCGCCAGCCCCCAGCGCACCAGGTAGCTGTCGCGCCGGCGCGCGAGGTCGCGCAGGATCGCCTCGGTCGCGTGCGGGCTCACGGCCACGTCGTAGAGCACGTAGTCGCTCGGCGACCGCGCGAGGGACGCCACGACCTCCCGCGGCGCGTGGGGGTTGCGGAGCACGTGTCGCACGACGGCCAGCGCGTCGCGGTCGAAGAGGTTGACGAGGCCGTGGCGCTTGTCGTGCAGCAGCGGATCCTCGCTCCGCGCCATGGCGAGCAGGGTCGCCGGCGGCGTGCTCGGGTGGGCGGCGATGGCGGCCAGTTGCAGGGTGTCCCTGCGCGCGCGCGCCCGCCGGTAGGCGTCCTCGAGGAGGGGAGCGTCCACGCTCCCCCACTTGATGCGGAGGAACCCGGCGACGCTCCGCGCGTCGCGCCCGGTGTAGTACGTCGAGGTCAGCAGGAAGAGGACGGCGCCGGCCCAGACGACGCCGCGGCGCGGCCCACCACGGAGCGCCTGCCGGGTGTGGACGAGCGCGTGGAGGCCGAAGCCCCAGGCCGCGGCCGAGCCGGCCGCGACGGCGAAGACCCACGGCGTGAAGAGGAAGCCGATCGCGGCGGTGGACGACCGCTGCTGGAGGACCAGCGACACGTAGAGGACGCTGCCGCCGACGCCGCCGAGCGCCCCGGCCACGAGG
>MGCE01000078.1:6098-6330 GCA_001790315.1 Candidatus Rokubacteria bacterium RIFCSPLOWO2_02_FULL_72_37
CCCAGGTACACGAGCACGAACAGGACGAGCACCAGCGGCGCGAGATTCAGGAGGAAGGGCATCGACGGCGCGCCGGCTAGTGCAGGCGCTCGACGGTGTTCCGCAGCGTGCCGATCCGTTCCACGTCGATCTCGACCACGTCGCCCGCGCGCAGCGCGTGCTCGTCGGGCACGAGGATGCCGGTGCCCGTCGAGAGCACGGTGCCGGCGGGCACGGGGTTCGAGCGGCTGAG
>MGCE01000078.1:6361-8082 GCA_001790315.1 Candidatus Rokubacteria bacterium RIFCSPLOWO2_02_FULL_72_37
GGAACAGCGGATTCTCGCGCTCGATGTCCCACGCGGAGAGGTCGTTGCCGACGGTGTAGCCGACGATGCGGTGGCGCGGCCCGATCACGACGGCCAGCTCGGGCTCGACCGCCGTGAGCGTCGAGTCGAGGCGGAGCCCGATCGTCGCGTTCGGTCCGGCCGTGCGCGCCGCCGTCGCCTTGAAGAACAGCTCCGGGCGCTCGGCTTCGTACACGTAATCGTAGATGCCCTTCGTGCGCCCGCCCGCGTCCGTATGGGCCTCGTAGTACTCGCGGCTGCGCCGGTAGGTGATGCCGGCCCCCCACACCTCGGGCGGATCGAGCGGCGCCAGCAGGTGCGCGCGACGCGGCGAGGGCGCGCGGTCGAGCTCGCGCCACACCAGCCGCGTCCGCGCGCGCGTTGCGAGCCGGCGCGCGCGGCGCTCGAGCGCGTCCGCCGTGCCGCACGCCTCGATCAGCGCCCGCACCGACGGCGCCTCCCGGCCCGTGATGTCGGCGACCCGGTCGCCCTCGACGACGCCGACGCGCGTGCCGCGGCCCGGCAGGTGGAACTGGCAGAGCTTCATCGCGCCTCCTAGAGGTAGACCGCCTTCATCGCGGGCGCGGGATAGCGGAGCCCGGCGCCCGCGCCGGCCGGGGCCGCGGCGGAGATGCGCGCGACGTCGTCCGCGCTGAGGTCCACGGCGTCGGCGCCGGCGTTTTCCTCGAGGCGCGCGCGGCGCTTGGTGCCGGGGATCGCCACGATGTCCTCGCCCTGCGCCAGGAGCCAGGCCAGCACCAGCTGGGCGAGCGTGCAGCCCTTGGCCTTCGCGATCGGCTGGAGCCGCTGCACGATCGCGAGATTCGCCGCGAGGTTCGCGTCCGTGAAGCGCGGGTGGTCGCGGCGCCGGTCGTCCGGCGGGATCTCGTCCGTGCCGTGGACGCTCCCGGTCAGGAGGCTCCGGCCGAGCGGCGAGTAGGCGACGAACGAGATGCCGAGCTCCCGGGTGGCGCGGAGCGTCTCCTCGGCCTCGACGCGGTAGAGGAGGGAGTACTCGCTCTGCACGGCGGTGATGGGGTGGACGGCGTGCGCGCGACGGATGGTCGCGGGCGCGGCCTCGGAGAGCCCGAGAAAGCGGACCTTCCCCTGCGTGACGAGCCGCGCCATCGCGCCCACGGTGTCCTCGATCGGCACGCCCGGGTCGACGCGGTGCTGGTAGTAGAGGTCGATCACGTCCACGCCGAGTCGCGTGAGGCTCGCGTCGCACGCCTGGGGCACGTACTCGGGTCGCCCGTTGACGCCCGGCGTGCCGTCGGGCTTGCGCAGGTTGCCGAACTTGGTCGCGAGCACGACCTGTGCGCGCCGCCCCTTGATCGCGCGCGCGAGGAGCTGCTCGTTGTGGCCCCAGCCGTACATGTCCGAGCTGTCGAGGAAGTTCACCCCGAGCTCGAGCGCCCGGTGGATGACGGCGATCGACTCGGCGTCGTCCCCCTTCCCGTAGACGCCGGACATGGACATGCAGCCGAGGCCGATCGCGGAGACGCTGAGACTGCTCTTGCCGAGGGTGCGGTGGCGCATGGTTCCTCCCGGGAATGGCATCGCGGGGGCATTCTACTGGACGCGCGCGGTACAATGCACGTGAACCATGAGGGACAGATCGGTGGATCTCTCGGTAGCTCTCGGCGCGGACCCGCGCGGCGTCCCGTTCCGCACCGAGCTGAGCCTGGCGCCGCTGGTCGCGT
>MGCE01000079.1:0-1077 GCA_001790315.1 Candidatus Rokubacteria bacterium RIFCSPLOWO2_02_FULL_72_37
AGGATGCAGGCGTTCACCGCGCGGCCGTCCAGGAGCACCGTGCAGACGCCGCACTCGGCTTCGAGGCAGTTCTCCTTCGTGCCGGTGAGCCCGAGGTCGTCGCGCAGCACGTCGAGCAGCGTGCGGTGGGGCTCGGTCAATACCTCGTGCGTCTCGCCGTTGATCCGGAGGGAGAGGGCGAGGCGGCTCATGTGCCGGCTCCGATCCGCTCGAGGCAGCGGCGGAGCGCGCGCGGCACGAGCGTCTCGACGAGCAGCCGACGGTAGCGCGCTGAGGCGCGCACGTCGCTGATCGGCCGGCACTCGCCCGCCGCGAGGCGTCCGGCCTCTCGGAGCACGTCGTTCGTGAGCGCGCGCCCCTCGAGCGCCCGCTCGACGGCACGCGCCCGCATCGTCGTCGGCGCCACCGCGCCGAGGGCGATTCTCGCCGCCAGGCACCGCTCGCGCGCCGGGTCGAGCGTCAGCCGCGCGGCCACGCAGACGACCGAGATCTCCATCGCGCGGCGCCGCCCCGCCTTCAGAAAGGCCGTCGCCGAGCCCGGCGGCAGGCGGTCGAAACGGATCGCCGTCAGCAGCTCGCCCGGCCGGCGCACGGTCTGCCCGGGACCCGTGAGGAAGTCCTCGAGCGCGAGGGTGCGCTCACCGTCGAGTCCGACGCACGTGACCGTCGCGTCCAGCGCGAGGAGCACGGGGACCACGTCGGCGGCCGGCGAGGCGTTGACGACGTTGCCGCCGACGGTGCCGACGTTGCGGATCTGGTGGCCGCCGACCACCTCGGCGCCCTCGACGAGCGCCCGCAGCGGCCCCCCGAAGTCCGCGCAGCGCTCGACGGCCCGGTGCGTCACGAGCGCCCCGAGCGTGAATGCCCCGTTCGCCTCGATCCGATCGAGACCGGGCACGCGGTGCAGGCTCAGCACGTGGCGGGGCGCGATCTTGCCGCGCCGCATCTGGATGATGAGATCGGTTCCGCCGGCCAGGAAGCGGCCGGCCTCGCCGAAGCGCGCGCCAAGCGCGACGGCCTCGGCGACCGAGGCGGGCTCGTGGTACTCGAAGCTCACGGGACGCTCCGCGTCGAGGG
>MGCE01000079.1:1093-13348 GCA_001790315.1 Candidatus Rokubacteria bacterium RIFCSPLOWO2_02_FULL_72_37
GAGCGAGAGTCTGAACGTCGGCCCCGAGACCGCCACGGCGCCGACCACGCCGCCCCCGACGACGATCGGCGCCGCCGCGGCCCGCCCGCCCTCGACCAGCTCCTCGTCCACGATCGCGTAGCCCCGCGCGCGCGCCTGCCGGAGTTGCGTGAGCAGCTTCGCCCGCGACGTGAGCGTCCGGGGCGTCAGCCGCCGCAGTCCGTCGCGCGTGAGGATCGCGAGCGCCTCGGCCTCGGGCAGGCGCGCGAGCCAGACCTTGCCGGACGCCGTCGCGTGCGCGGGCGCCACGAGGCCGACGAGCGGCAGCATGCGGATCTGCTGGCCCGGTCCCTCGGCCTTCGCGACGAACAGGAGCCGGCCGTCCTCCACGACCGCGAGCTGCGCCAGCTCGTCGGTCTCGTCGGCGAGCCGCTGGAGGACCGGCAGGCAGAGGCCTGGCATGCCGACCCGCTCGGCGTGGCCGAAGGCGAGCGCGAGCAGCCGCCAGCCGAGGTGGAAGCGGGCCGTCAGCGGGTCCTGGCGAACGAACCCCTCACGCGCGAGCGTGCCGAGGATCTTCGAGAGGCTCGCCTTGCCGTGCCCGAGCTTGGCCGCGAGACGGGAGAGCGCGACGCCCTCGGGATGGCCGGCGAACGCCTCGAGCACGCGCATGGCGCGCGATACCGAGGCGACGCGGACGCCGGGGCCGTCGACCAGGTGGGGCATAGGATTGGAAACCAGGTTTCCTATCTAGCCCGCGGAGGGCCGCGTGTCAAGCTCCGTCCGGGCCGAACGCCTCAGCCGAGGACGGCGAGCTCGCGGCTCGAGCGCGTGAGGAGACGCGTGCCCGCCGCCGTCACCTCGACGGCGTCCTCGACCTGGACCCCGCCCCAGCCGTGCTCGTAGTACGGGGTCTCCACGCAGAAGACCATCCCGGGCTCGAGCGCCGTCTCGCTGCCCGGCGCGAGCGTCGGCGGGTCGTACGGCTCGAGGCCGATCCCGTGGCCGACGTGGTGGCGCCGGTAGTGGGGGATGCCGGCCTCGCGCGTGACCCGGACGGCGACGTCGAAGAGGCGGCTCGCCGGCACGCCGGGCTTCATCGCCTCGATCGCCGCGCGCTCGCCGGCGAGCACCGCGGCGTAATAGCGCGCCTGCTTGTCGCTCGGTCGGCCGAAAACGGCCGTGCGCGAGATGTCCGAGCGGTAGCCCTCCCAGACGCAGCCGAGGTCGAAGCGCACGAGGTCGCCGGGTCGGAGCGCCCGGTCGGTCGCGTAAACGTCGGCCAGCGCCGCGCGCTCCCCGAGCGTGATCACGCTGAAGTAGGGCGACGCGCCCCGCCGCACGACCTCCTGCTCGTACGCCGCGACCGCGTCGCGCTCGGTGACGCCTGGCGCGAGCATGGCGAGGACCGCGGCGATGCCGTCCTCGGCGATCCAGGCCGCGCGCTCGAGCCGCGCGACCTCCGCGGGACTCTTGACCATCCGCGCGCGCCGGAAGAGCTGGTAGGCGGGCACGAGCGCGGCCGGGGCCAGCCGCTCGCCGAGGCGCGTCCACGCCGGCCCGAGCACGTTGCCCTCGTCGAGCCCGAGATGCCGGCCCGCGACGCCGAGGTCGGCGAGCACGCCGGCGAGCGCGTCGGCGGCGGTCGACGCGGGGGCGCGCGTGAAGCCCCGGATCCTCTCGCCCGCGTCCCCGGGCGGGTCGGCGTACTCGAAGAAGAACTTCCCGTAGCACGCGACCCGGTCGCAGGCGATCGCGTCGGCCGCGACGCCCGCGGTGTCGATGAAGGGCACGACGAGCCCGGTACCGCCGCGCGTGAAGACCCCGTACAGCTCGGCGCCGCGGAAGATCGCGTGGGAGATGCTGCGGAAGCCGGTGACGTACTGGAGGTTCTCGGTCGTGGTGGCGACCAGCGCGTCGAGGCCTTCGGCCTCCAGCACGCCCAGCAGCCGCTGTCGGTGATGCGGATCCATTACGCTCTCCTCGTTGCCGGACGTTGGCTAGCGGAAGTTGGGCAGGACCTCGCGCCCGAACAGCTCGATCGCGTCCTGCATCTCGGTCACGGTGCTGGCCACGAACAGCATCCCGGCGAGCGTCGTCACCCCGGCCGCCTGGTAGGCGCGGATGCGCTCCGAGATCGCCTCGGGGCTGCCGATCAGGTTGCGCTGCTCGTAGCCGCCGGTCTGCTCCCGGAGCGTCGTGGCCGTGAGCGACTCCAGGTGCTTGTAGAGCTGGGAGCCGCGAAAGCGCCGGAGCGCCTCCTCCTGCGTCCGGCCGATCGAGACGACGAGCTGCGGGGCGACGTCGATCCGCGTGCCGTCGCGGCCCGCACGCTCGGCGGCCCGGCGCACGTCCTCGACACCGCGACGGATCTCCTCGGGCGAGAGCACCGCCGGCAGCCAGCCATCGCCCAGCTCGCCCGCGCGGCGCCGCACCTCGGCGTGGTTGCCGCCGGCGTAGATGGGCAGCGGGTCCTGCACGGGCTTCGGGAAGCACTCGACGTCCTCGAAGTGCACGTACCGGCCCCGGAACGTCACGCGGCGCTCCGTGAACAGCCGCCGCAACGCGCGCATCCCCTCGTCCACGAGTGAACCGCGGTGGACGTCCTTGGCGTCGGGGAAGAGCGCCTCGTACTCCTCGCGATAGGCGCCGGCGCCGACGCCGAGGACGAGGCGCCCGCCCGAGAGCTGGTCGAGCGTCGCGGCTTGCTTGGCGGCGACGACCACGTGCCGCATCGGCAGGACCAGGATGCAGGTGCAGACGCGCAACCGCGTCGTGCGGGCCGCCACGTAGGTGAACGTCACCAGCGGCTCGTAATAGTTGGGCGGTGTCGGGAACTCGCGCCGCACGTAGCGCTGCGTGGTCATGTGGTCGTTGCCCCAGACCGAGTCGAACCCGAGCCGCTCGCAGAGCAGCGCCGTCGGCAGGATGTCCTCGGTCCGCGCGAAGGGGATCGGGTACATCATGCCCTCGATGCACGTGGGAATGTGAACGCCGAAGCTCAGCGGCATCGCAGCTCCTTCCAGAAGGGGGACAGGGCGGTGCCGATCAGCGCGAGCTGCGCGGGCACGTCGGCCTCGGGCGGCACGACCGCGATGGGCGCGTCGAGCCCCGCCTCCGCCCAGCGCGCGAGCGCCCGGCGGCACTCGGCGGGCGTCCCCGCGACGGCCACCGCGTCGAGGATCTCGTCGGTGACGAGATGGCCGACACGCTCGCCGCGCGCGAGCGCCTCACGGAACGGCAGCGTCCGCGCGGCGCCGAGGCCCGCGTCGGCGAGGATCGACTGGCCGTGCAGGAAGCCGAGGTAGCGGGCCACGAACGGGCGGAGTGTGGCGCGCGCCGCCGCACCGTCCTCGGCGACCGCGAGCGGCACGTAGGCGACGACACGGAGCGCGGCGGCGTCGGTCGCGCGCGCGGCCGCCGTCGTCGCGCGGACGCGGCACACGTGCGCGGGGGAGGCGAGGATGGCGCAGTGCACCCCGTCGGCCACCTCGCCGGCGAGGGCGAGCGCCTTCGGCCCCTTGACGCCGAGGAAGATCGGCACGCCGCCGCCCGGCGCCCACTCGAGCCTCACATCGTTCACCGCGAAGCGCCCGCCGCGCCAGGTCAGGCGCTCCCCTGCGAGAAGCCGCCGGACGATCTCGACGCATTCGCGCACGGACGCCAGAGGCGCCGTGAACGGAATGCCCATCCGCTCCTCGATCCAGGCGCGGTTGCTCGCGCCGAGGCCGAGCACCACGCGCCCGGGCGCCAGGCCCGCGAGCGCCGCCGTCTCCATCGCGAGCAGCGCCGGGTGGCGCGTGTAGGGGTTCACGACACCGATGCCCACGGTGAGGCGCTCCGTCACCGCCGCGGCGGCGCCGGCGAGCGCGAAGGCCCCCGGGTAGAAGTAATCCTCGATGAGCCAGACGCTGCCGAGTCCCGCGCGCTCGGCGGCCCGCGACCACGCGACCACGTGACGCGGCACCTCGGCGCCGAGGAACGCGACGCCGAGGCTATCCGTGAAGGTCGAGCCCATAGCTCTCGCGCAGCACGGCGAGCAGCGCGCCGAAGTCGTCGCCGACCGCCTTGACGCCGAGGTTCACGGCGACGTGCTGCTCGCGGCAGCGCGGGCAGCCGGTGAACATGCGCTGGCTCTCGAACAGCGCCGTGCAGCGGGGACACTCGAGCCGGACCACGCTCTCACTCCCCCCCGCGCCCGCGGAGCCGCGCGATCAGGACCTCGACGTCCTCCTCCGGCGTCCGGCCCTCGTCGGTCCGATGGACGACGTCCGCCGCCCCCCGGTAGAGGTCGGCCGAGGACGTCCAGATCCGCTCGAGGTCCTGCTCGAGCGTCACGCCGGGATTCACCCGCGGCCGGTCCGCCGCCCGCACCCGGGCGGCCAGCGTCCGGAGGTCGGCTTCGAGGAGCACGACGACCCCGGTCGCGCGGAGGACATCGCGGTTCCACTCGTAGCGCACGGTGCCGCCGCCCAGGGCGCAGACCGCGCCGCGGAGCGCGGCGAAGCGCTTGCAGATCCGGTACTCGAGCTCGCGGAACGGGAGCCAGCCCTCCTCCCGCACCAGTGCGTGGAAGCTCCGCCCGAGCTCCTGATCCAGCGCGCGGTCGAGATCGTGGAACGGCCGACCGAGGCGCGCGGCCAGCCGCTCGCCGAGCGTCGTCTTGCCGCTCCCGATCATGCCGCTGAGGTAGATGTTAGCGTCGGGCCTCATCGCGCGCGACGCGGATCAGCTCCGGGAACGTGTAGGTGGCGAGCGCGCAGCCGGGCGCGAGAAGGAGCTTCTCGCGCCCGCCCTGCGCGACCGCGTCGCGCACCTCCGCCCGGATCGTCGCCGCGGCGGTGTAGGCGAACCTGGCGTGGCCGATGCCTCCCATCAGCGCGAGCCGCGTCCGTGACCGCATCTCGCCGAGGGACGGCCCCGCATCGCGGTCGGCCCACGAGAGCGCGTGGACCGGATAGTCGAGCAGCCGATCGACGTACAGGTGGTCGCCGTGCGCGTGGAGGACGTGGAACTCCCCGCGCCCCCGGAGCGCCTCGAGCAACGCCAGATCGTACGGCCGCATGAACCGCTCGTACTGCTCGCGGGTCACGAACTCCTCCGACGCCGGGACCGACAGGAACACGCCGGCCGCGCCCCGCTCGAGGGCGGCGACCGCGTACCGCGTGAGGTTCTCGTTCACGATCGCGAGCGCGGCCTCGAGCTCGGTCGGATGCTCGCGCATCAGCGGACCCATCGCGTCCTTGACGACGTTGCGGCGGAGCGTGTTCCAGGCGTCGAAGAGCGTGTCGACGACGAGCGCGCGGTCGCGCAGCTCGTGCGCCAGGACCCCGATCACGCGGAGCTGCTCGCCGAGCGGCGTGCGCTCGAGGTCGAGCGGCGCGAGCCGCGCCAGATCGCGCGCCGCGCGCAGCGTCTCGACGCCGGGCGGCATCGGGTACGAGTAGTCGTTCATGGCCTTGAGCCAGTCCAGGTCGTAGGCCTCGAAGAACTCCAGATGCGCCTGCGCCGTGCGCTCGGCCGGCGCGTGCTGCAGGCCGAAGTGATACCAGACACCGAACGGCGGGTGATCGACCGGCCGGCCCGCCAGCGCCGCGCGGACGCGCTCGAGCTTCGTCACGCGCGCACCTTGAGCTCGAGCGCGTGGCCGTCCGGGTCGCGCAGATAGAGCGACGGGCCGTCACCGTACGCGCCGTAGCGCTGGACCACGTCGCCGTCGACCGCCACGCCCCTGCTCCGCAGCTCGCGGGCCATCGCCGCCAGATCGGGGCAACGGATCGAGAGGCAGACGTGGTCGACGCCCCCGGCGCCGTCCTCGGCCCGGGCGGGCAGCAGGTCGATCAGATGCTCGCCGAACCGGAGCTGCACGAGGGAGAACTTCTCGTTCACGCGCTCGAGCGAGCAGCCGAGCACGTCCTGGTAGAAGCGCGTCGAGCGCGCCTGGTCGCGCACGCGGAACACGACGTGGTCGAGGCCGAGCGGTGTGAACATGCGGTCCCCCTCTCGTCTGGAGGCTACCACGGGCCCGCTCAGTCGCGCCGCAGGACCGCCAGGGGCTTCTGCCCGAGCAGCCGGAACGTCGCGAGGGAGCCGACGGCCAGCGAGAGGCCAGCCGTCGCGCCGACGCCGAGGACGAGCGGCGCGGGTGCCAGCGTCCACGGCACGTCGAGCACGAAGCGCACGACGATCCAGGCGAGCACCACGGCGAGCAGCGTCCCGCCCAGGCCCGCGGCGGCACCGAGACACGCGTACTCGACGGCGAAGGCGCGGGCCACGGCGCCGCGCGTCGCGCCGAGCGTCCGGAGGATGACGGACTCGTAGAGCCGCTCCCACCGCGTCGCAGCGAGCGTGCCCGCCACCACGACGAGCCCGGTCGCCACGCTGAAAGCCGCCATCCACCGCACCGCCCAGGCGAGCTGCCCCAGCAGGGCCGTGGCGCGCTCGAGGACCTCCCGCACCGGGATCGCGGTGACGTTGGGGAAGCTCGCGACGACACGATCTTGCAGGCCCGCCTCGGCGACCGCGGACACGCGCGCCGTGGCGATCCACGTCGCGGGCGCCCCGTCGAGCGCGCCGGGCGAGAGGATCGCGAAGAAGTTGACCGAGAGGCTCTGCCAGTCCACGCGGCGCAGGTTCGTCACCTCCGCCGTCACCGCGATGCCCTGCACGTCGAAGGTGAGGGTGCCGCCGACGCCCACCCCGAGCCGGCGGGCGGCCTCCTCCTCGAGCGAGACCCGCGGCCGCGCCGCCGCCTCGGCCTCGGTCCACCATCGTCCCTCCGTGAGCGCGTCGGCCGGCGGCGCCTCGCCCGCCCAGGTGAGCACGTACTCGCGCGTCAGGTACCGCGCAGCGTCGGGCGCCGCGGCGCGGCGGCGCGCGATCAGCTCGTGCGTCAGCGGGACGCCGTCGAGCGCCGCGAGCCGTGCGCGCACGACGGGCGTGGGCGCCGGCGCCGTGCCGCCGCTGGCGGCGGCGAGGAGCCGGCGCAGCGCATCGACCTGGTCCGGCTGCACGTCCACGAAGAAGAAGGAGGGCGCGGTGTCCCTTCGTTCGAGCGCGATCTGCCGGGCGAGCGCGGACTCCAGGAGGGCGACGGCCACGAGCAGCGTCACCGCGAGCCCGAGGGCCGTGACGACGCGCGCCGCGTGGCCGCCCGGCCGCGCGAGGCCCGCGAGCCCCTGCCGCAGCGCGAAGCCCCGGGCGCCGAGGCCCCGGCGCCCGAGCACGACGAGCCCGCGCGCCACGAGCGCGAGCAGGCAGAGGGCGGCCAGCGCGGCGCCGACGAAGATCGCGCCGAGGCCGAGCGACCCCGCCTGCCACACCGCGAGCGCCGCCAGCCCCGCGCCGACGGGGAGCGCGGCCAGCCAGGGCCGGCGCGCCCGCCAGGCGCCCGCCTCCACGTCCCGGCGCAGCACGAGCGACGGCGGCACCGCGCGCACCTCGAGCAGCGGCCAGAGCGCGCAGAGCAGCGCGGTGAGGCCCCCCAGCGCCACGCCACGGACGAGTGTCCACGGGTCGAGCCGCGCCTCGAGGGCCACCGGCGCGAGCGGCGCGAGCGCCCGCACGAGCAGCGGCTGGGCCGCGGCGCCGAGCGCGGCGCCCACGAGGCTCGCCAGGACGCCGAGCGCCTGCGTCTGCAGCAGGTAGGTGGCAAGGAGCGTCCGCCCGTCGGCACCGAGGACCTTCAGCACCGCGATCGTCGCGCGCTGGCGCCGGACGAACGTCGTCACCGCCGCCGCGATCCCGATCCCGCCGATCAGCAGGCTCGCGAGCCCGACGAGGCCGAGGTAGGTCGCGAGGCGGCGGAAGAAGCGCCGGAGACCGGGCTGCGCCTCGTCGAAGGACGTGACGCGCACGCCGGGGTCGGCGACGGCGCGCGCGAGGTCTGCGCTCGCCGCGCCCGCGGCAACCGTCCCGGGCAGCCGCACCAGGGCGCGATACCGCACCCGGCTCCCGGGCCGCACGAGCCCCGTCCGCGCGAGCGTCTCCGCCGAGACCAGGACGCGCGGGCCGAGGCCCACCAGGCTCGCGAGCCGGTCCGGCTCGCGCACGAGGACGCCGGTGATCGTGAGCGTCGTCTCGCCGAGCGCGAGCCGATCGCCCGGCCCGAGGCCCAGGCGCTCGAGGAGCGCGGCGTCGACGACGGCGCCGGCGCCGCCCTCGCGCGGGGTCAGGAGGCGGGCGAGCGGCGCGGCCGGGCGCGTCACGACCACGCCGTACAGCGGGTACGCCGGCTCGACCGCCTTCACCTCGACGGGCAGCGTGCGACCCGACGCGCTCCGCGCCATGCCGATCAGCTCCTGGAGCGCCGTCGTCCGCGCGCCCGCGAGGCGCAGCCGCTCGAGCGCGGCGACGGCCTCGTCGCCGAGCGGCCGGGCCGCCCGGAGCTCGACGTCGCCGCCGAGCAGCGTCTTCGCCTCACGCGTCAGCGCGCCGTCGAGGTTCACCGCGAGCGTGCCGACGGCGACGAGCGCGGCGACGCCGAGCGCCACGCAGGCGCCGAAGCCGAGGAAGTGGCGCCACGCGCCGCGCGTCTGACGCCACGCCATGCGCAGCGGGAAGGCGACGCTCACCGCTCGGGGTCGAGCAGGCGCCCGTCGCGCAACCGCAGGACGCGATCGGCCTTGCCCGCGAGCGCCTCGTCGTGCGTGACCAGCAGGAGCGTGGAGCCGCGCTCACGGTTGAGCCCGAGCAGCAGCTCGATGATCCCGCCGCCGGTCGCGGAGTCGAGGTTGCCCGTCGGCTCGTCGGCGAGCAGGATCCGCGGCCGGAGCGCGAGCGCCCGGGCGATCGCGACGCGCTGCTGCTCGCCGCCGGAGAGCTGCGCCGGATAGTGGTGGCCGCGGGCGGCGAGCCCGACCTCGTCGAGCAGCGTCGCGGCGCGCGCCGGGGCATCGGGCACCGTCGCCAGCTCGAGCGGTACCGCCACGTTCTCCGCCGCGGTCAGCGTCGGGATCAGGTGAAAGGCCTGGAACACGAAGCCGAGCGTGTCGCGGCGGAACCGCGCGAGCGCATCCTCGCCGAGCCGCGTCACCTCCGCGCCCGCGACCTCGATGGTCCCCGCGGTCGGCCGGTCGAGTCCCGCGACGAGGCCGAGCAGCGTGGATTTGCCACTGCCCGAGGGCCCCGTGACCGCGCAGACCTCCGCGTCCTCGACGTCGAACGAGACACCGTCGAGGACCGTGAGCGTCCGGCCGCCACTCGGCAGCCGCAGCGTGAGGTCGCGCACGCGGATCATCACGACGCCCATACTACACTGGCGTCATGAGCCGCCTGGCCGTGCGCGCGCTCCTCTGCGCCGTCCTCGCCATGCTCGTGTCGCCGGCGCCTGCGCGCGCCGCGCGCGCGATCGTGGCGCTCGGCGACAGCCTCACCGCCGGGCTCGGCGTCGGCGCGCAGGAGGCGTATCCCGCGCGCCTCGAGGTGCGCCTCCGCCGCGAGGGTTTCGACTACCGCGTCGTCAACGCGGGGGTCAGCGGGGACACGTCGGCCGGGGGACTGCGCCGGCTGGACTGGGTGCTCCGTGCCGCGCCCGAGGTCGTCATCGTCGCGCTCGGCGCGAACGACGGGCTGCGCGGCCAGGACCCGGGAGCGACGCGCGACAACCTCGAGCGCATCGTCCTGCGCCTGCGCCGGGCGGGCGCCCGCGTGTTGCTGGCCGGCATGCGCGTGCCGCCGAACTACGGCCTCGAGTTCGCCCGGGCGTTCGCCCGCGTGTTCCCGGAGGTCGCGCGCCGCGAGTCGGTCGCCCTCATGCCCTTCCTGCTCGAGGGGGTGGCCGCCGATCCCCGGCTCAACCAGGCCGACGGCATCCACCCGAACGCCGCGGGCCACCAGGCGATCGCCGACCGGCTCTGGCCCTACCTCCGCCCCCTCCTGCGTCGGCCCGCCCGCCGACTAAATATCCGGACCCCCAGGCGCGTCTCATGGGGCAAAAGGAGGGTTGCCCATGCGTCGCGTGATCGCCTCGATCGCCCTGGTGGCGCTCCTGCTCGGGGTCTCGGCCCCCGCCGCCCAGGCCGGCAGTTCCACGGATATCGCGCTCGGGCTCGCCTCGTTCGCCGTGTTCAACCAGGTGGTTGGGCCGCTGCTCAGGCCGCACCGCGCCGAAGCCGCGTATCACAGGCGGGAAGTCGTCTACGTGCGCGAGCCGCGTGTCGTCTACGCGCCGCCGCCCGAGGTGTACGTCGCGCCGGCGCCGGCGCCGCCGCCCGTGTATCCCAACGTCGTGCAGTACCCGCACGGGCGCTACGAGCTCCGCTGGCAGTACCAACAGTACGTCTGGGTCTGGATCCCCGCGGTGCCGCCGCCACCGCCTCCGCCGCCCGCGCCGGCGCCCTAGAGAGCGGGCGGATCGCATAGGGGCGCGCCCGGTGTCGCGGCCGGGCGCAGGGCGCGCCCCCCTTGGCGACGCATCGCTCAGGCCGCGGCCAGAGCCCGTCGCATCCGCCCGAGCGCCTCGGCGAGTGTCGCGCGCGGGCAGGCGAAGTTGAGCCGCACGAACCCCTGGCCACCCCGCCCGAACGTCCTGCCGTCGTTGAGCGCCACCCGCGCCTTCCCGAGAAAGAACGTGTACGGATCGGCCGCTGCAGGCCCCGCGTCACGGCAGTCGAGCCACGCGAGATAGGTCGCGTCGGGCGCGGCGACCCTCACGCCGGGCAGCGAGCGCGCGACGAAGTCCACCACGAAGTCCCGGTTGGCCTCCAGGTACCCCAGCAGCTCCGCGAGCCACGCCTCGCCGTGGCGGTAGGCCGCCACCGCCGCCGTGTGGCCGAGGATGTTGACCGTCTGCACCAGGTCGGCGCGGGCGGCGTGGAAGCGCGCGCGGAGCGCGGCGTCGGGGATCACCGCGAGCCCGCATTTCAGGCCCGCGAGGTTCCACGTCTTGCTCGGCGCGAGCAGCGTGATCGTCCGCTCCGCGACCTCGGGGGCGAGCGACGCGATGGGCGTGTGCCGGTGGCCCGAGAAGACCAGGTCGCCGTGGATCTCGTCGGCGACGATCGCGAGGCCGCGCCCGAGGCAGATGGCCGCCATGCGCTCGAGCTCCTCGCGGCGGAACGCGCGGCCCACCGGATTGTGCGGGTTGCAGAGGAGGAACACGCGCGTGCGCGGGCCGACGGCCGCCTCGAACGCCTCCCAGTCCGGCACGTAGCGGCCGTCGGGTCCGCGCGCGAGGTCGGCCGTGTCGGCCGCGAGGCCGCAGTTGCCGGGCACGCGGAGGATGGGCGGATAGAGCGGGACTTGCAGCAGCACGCCGTCGCCCGGCGCGGCGAGCATCCGGCACGCGACGTTGAAGCCCGGAATGACGCCGGGCAGGAGCACCACGGCCTCCGGCGCCACGCGCCAGCGGTACAGGCGCTCGAGCCGCGCCGCGACCAGCTCGTGCAGCTCGGTCACCTGCTCGAGCGGCGGGCCGTAGCCGAAGACACCGTGCTCCACGCGCTCGCGGAGTGCCCGGACCACGGGCGGCGGCGAAGCGAAGTCCATGTCGGCGACCCAGAGCGGCAGGACGTCCGGGTCGTACTTCCGCCACTTGTTGCTCTCGGTGCCTCGGCGCTCGGTGATCCGGTCGAAGTCGTGGGCCATGGCCCTACGCTAACGCGAAACCGGCCCGCGCCATAGGCCCGGCGCCGGGGTGATATGCTCAGCCGCCGGGAGGGACACGGGATGCGCATCGGGATCGTCGGCGCGGGCGCGATCGGCTGCATCGTCGGGGGGCTCCTCACCAGGGCGGGGCGCGACGTGACGCTCCTCGACCAGTGGCCGGAGCACATCGAAGCGATGAAGCGCGACGGGCTCCGGCTCAGCGGCACGTGCGGCGAGCACCGGATCCCCGTCCGCGCCCTGCATCTCCACGAGGCGCAGACGATCGAGGAGCCGTTCGACGCGGCCTTCGTCGCGGTGAAGAGCTACGACACCGAGTGGGCGACCGCGCTCGCCTGCGCCTACCTCCGGCCCGAGGGCGTCGCCGTGGACTTCCAGAACGGGATCAACGACGAGCGCGTGGCGGCCGTGGCCGGCCGCGCGCGGACACTCGGCTGCGTGATCACGATCGGCGCCGGCATGTACGAGCCCGGGCACGCGATGCGCACCGACTCCGGCACGCTCGGCTTCAAGATCGGCGAGCTCGACGGCCGGGACACCGAGCGCGCGCGCGCGCTGGCGGCGGTCATGAACGACGTCGCGCTCGCCCGGGTGACGACGAATCTCTGGGGCGAGCGCTGGTCCAAGCTCGCGCTCAACTGCATGCTGAACCCCGTCGCGGGCCTATCGGGT
>MGCE01000080.1:0-810 GCA_001790315.1 Candidatus Rokubacteria bacterium RIFCSPLOWO2_02_FULL_72_37
GGCCGCGCTCGTCATCGGGTTCTTCTCGATCCGGGTGAGCGGCGTCTACTTCATCATGCTGACGCTCGCGTTCTCGCAGATGTTCCACGCGTACGCGTTCCAGGCGGCGTGGCTCGGCGCCGAGGACGGCATCGTCGGCGTCCCGCGGGTGATCGTGCTCGGCCTCGACACCGCGCACCCGACCGCCTTCCACCTCTATCTGGTCACCCTCGTGACGCTCGCCGCCCTGGTCCTGTGGCGGGCGGTCCGCTCGCCCTTCGGGCACGTGCTCCGGGGCATCCACGAGAACGAGGCCCGGATGGAGGCGGTCGGCTATCCCGTGAGCCGCTACAAGCTGCTCGCCTTCGTCGTCGCCGGGACGGTCGCCGGCGTCGCCGGCGCCCTCTACACGCAGTTCAACGGCACGATCTCCCCCGACGCGTTCTTCTGGACGACGTCGGGCGAGGCGCTGCTGATGGTCATCATCGGCGGCACCGGCACGCTCGGCGGCGCGATGCTCGGCTCCGCGGCGTTTATCCTGCTCCAGTCGCTCGTCAGCTCGTACACGGAGCGGTGGATGCTGATCCTCGGGGTCACGTTCATCTGCTTCGTCCTCTTCGCCCCGGGCGGGCTCGTCGGCGCGTTCCGGGGCCGCGTGGGGCTCCACGCGTGAGCCCGCTGCTCGCGGTCGAGGGCCTCACGAAGAGCTTCGCGGCCCTCAAGGCGCTGAACGGCGTGTCGCTCGCCGTCGAGCCGCGCGAGCGCCGCGCGCTCATCGGGCCGAACGGCGCCGGGAAGACGACGCTCTTCAACCTGATCACCGGGCACCTG
>MGCE01000080.1:884-7135 GCA_001790315.1 Candidatus Rokubacteria bacterium RIFCSPLOWO2_02_FULL_72_37
CGAGCCTCTTCCCGCGGTTGAGCGTCGGCGAGAACCTCCGCCTCGCGGCCGCCGCGGACGGGCGCGGGAGCTGGAATGTCTTCGGCCCGGTCGCGCGCCTGGTGGCCCCGATCGCCCGTGCGCGCGAGGTCGCCGAGCAGGTCGGCCTCGGCGAGCGTCTCGCCGAGCCGGCCGGTCGCCTCTCGTACGGCGAGCAGCGGCAGCTCGAGCTGGGGATCGCGCTCGCGACGGCGCCGCGCCTCCTGCTGCTCGACGAGCCGACGGCGGGCATGTCCCCCGAGGAGACGCAGCGGATGACCCGCATGCTGGCGAGTCTGCCGCGCGAGGTCACGCTGCTCATCATCGAGCACGACATGGACGTGGTCTTCTCCCTCGCCGACCGCATCACGGTGCTCCACTACGGCGAGGTCCTGAGCGAGGGGGCGCCCGACGCGGTGCGGGCCGACCCGCGCGTGTACGAGGTCTACCTGGGCACCGGGGACGAAGGCTGATGCTCGACGTCGAGGCGGTCCACACCTACTACGGCGAGAGCCACGTGCTCCACGGCGTCTCGCTCGCCGTGCGCGCGGGCGAAGCCGTCGCGCTCCTCGGGCGGAACGGCGTGGGCAAGACCACGCTCATCCGGTCCATCGTCGGCTTCACGCCTCCGCGGGAGGGCGCCGTTCGGCTCGACGGTGCGCCGATCCACCGGCTTCCCCCGTTCCGTATCGTCAAGCGCGGCATCGGCCTCGTGCCGCAGGGGCGGCGGATCTTCGGACCGCTCTCGGTCGTCGAGAACCTGCTGCTCGGTGCGCGCCCCGGCGCGGGCGCCTGGACCGCGGAGCGCGTGTACGAGCTGTTCCCGCGCCTCCGGGAGCGCCGGCTCCAGGGCGGCGCCACGCTCTCCGGCGGCGAGCAGCAGATGCTCGCCGTGGCGCGGGCGCTGATGACGAATCCGCGGCTCCTGCTGCTCGACGAGCCCTCGGAGGGGCTGGCGCCGCTGATCGTCCGCGAGATCGGACGCATCCTCGTGCGGCTGAAGCGTGAGGGGCTCTGCGTCCTCCTCGTCGAGCAGAACGTGCCGCTGGCCCTCCGCGTCGCCGATCGCGTGTACGTCATGAGCAAGGGGCAGATCGTGTACGAGGGGACGCCCGCGGGCCTCGACGCCGACGAGGACGTCAAGCGCCGCTTCCTGGGCGTCGCGTAGACCAGGAGCCTGCTCGGGCAATCGAGGAGCGCCACGGCCTCGCCGCAGCGTGCCGAACGTTGGGGCGGCCCGAACGTTGGGGGGGGGCCGAACGGGCGGCCCGAACGTTGGGGGGTGTGGGGGGCCATATCGGGCCCCCCCACGTGATAGGAGGCGAGACATGCGTGTGCGCGCGGCGGTGCTCCTGGAAGTCGGGCGGCGCCTCGAGGTCCGCGACGTCGAGCTCGAGCCGCCGCGCGCCGGCGAGGTGTTGATCCGCATGGCGGCGTGCGGCGTCTGCCACACCGACCTGCACGTCATGACGGGGCACGTGCCGGCGCCGCTGCCCGCGGTGCTCGGTCACGAGGGCGCGGGCGTCGTCGCCGAGGTCGGCGCCGGCGTGACCTCCGTGCGGCCCGGCGACCACGTGCTCACGCTCTGGCGGCTCTCGTGCGGCGTGTGCGAGTACTGCAGCGACCGGCGCCCGGCGCTCTGCAACGAGGGGATGCGGGTGCGCCAGACGGGGTGCCTCCTCGACGGCACCACGCGCCTGGCGCTCGAGGGGCGGCCGCTCAAGCACTTCTGCGGTGTCGCGAGCTTCGCCGATCACGCCGTCGTCCCAGAGCGGGCGGTGCTCCAGATCCCGCCGGACCTGCCGCTCGACCGCGCGGCGCTGCTCGGCTGCGCGATGGTCTCGGGCGTCGGTGCCGTCGTGAACGCGGCGCGCGTCCGGCCCGGGAGCAGCGTCGTGGTGTTCGGGACGGGCGGCGTCGGACTCTGCGTGGTGCAGGGCGCCGCGCTCGCCGGCGCCGGGCGCATCTTCGCGGTGGACCGGCACCCGTGGAAGCTCGAGCTCGCGCGACAGTTCGGCGCCACGGACACGGTGGACGCCTCGGCGGGCGACCCGGTGGCTGCGGTCCGCGGCGCGACCGGTGGGCGCGGCGTGGACTACGCGTTCGAGGTGATCGGCGAGCCGCGGACGATGCGCCAGGCGTACGACACGCTCGCCAAGCGGGGCGTCGCGGTCGTGCTCGGGGTCGCGCCGGCCACCGCCGAGGTCTCCGTCCCCGTGCTCTCGCTCGTCTTCGAGGAGCGCGTGCTCACCGGCTCCATCTATGGCGCGGGCGCGCCGCGCGTGGACATCCCGCGGCTGATCGAGCTGTACCGGGCGGGTAGACTGAAGCTGGACGAGCTGCTGACGCGCACGTATCCCCTCGAGCGGATCAACGAGGCGTACGACGCGCTCGAGCGGGGCGAGGTCGCCCGGAGCGTCGTCACGTTCGAATCCCGAGGAGCCTGAGGAGGGCCCGAGTGAGCTGGATCGACCACGACTTCCCGACGACCGCGACACCGAGCGACCTCGTGGGGCGCGTCCTCGGCCTGAACCCCGGGCTGATGACCGGCCCCGGGACCAACACGTATCTCGTCGGCCGGCGTGACCCCGTCCTGATCGACACCGGCGCGGGCGTCGCCGCCTACGTGCCCCTGCTCGAGCGCTACCTCGCGGGGCGTGGGTGGCGGCAGCCCTCGCGTATCGTCGTCACGCACCGCCACCGCGACCACCTCGGCGGCGTCTCGCAGCTCCGTGCGCGATTCAAGGGCATCCCGGTCGCCAAGATGATCCTCAGGGACAGTGGCCTGCCCGAGGCGATCGACGACCTGCGCGACGGCCAGGCCGTGCACGGCGACGGGGCGACGCTGGTCGCCGTCCACACGCCGGGCCACGCCTCGGACCATCTCTGCTTCTACCTCGTCGAGGAGAAGGCGCTGTTCACGGGGGACGTGGTGCTCGGCGGCTCGACGACCGTGATCCCGTCGGACGACGGCGACCTCGCCGACTACATGGCCTCGCTCCGCCGGATCCTGGATCTCGACGTGCGGCGCATCTACCCCGCACACGGGCCCGTCATCGAGGACGGCCCCGGGCGGGTCCGGGAGTACATCGACCACCGCGAGATGCGGGAGCGTCAGATCCTCGAGGCGCTCGGCGACGGCGTCGGCACGATCCCCGAGATGGTCGCGCGCATCTACGCCGAGGTGCCCGCAGCGCTCCACCCGACGGCGGCGCAATCGGTCGCCTCGCACCTGGTGAAGCTCGCACGGGAGGGACGCGTGCGCGAGCACGTCGTCCGCGACGCTCCGTCGCGCTGGCAGCTGCTCCGCTAGCCGCGCGCCCCGGCGGCGGTGACGAACGCGGCGAACAGACGCCGCGCCGCCGGGTCGTGCTCGACGAGATCCTCCGGGTGCCACTGGACGCCGACGACGAATCGGTCGCCGCCGGCCGTCTCCTCAACGCCCTCGACGATGCCGTCGGGCGCCCACGCCACGGCGGCGAGCCCGCGCCCGAGCCGCGCGAGCGCCTGGTGGTGAAAGCTGTTCACGTCGACCTCGTGCGTGCCGAGGATCGCGGCGAGCCGGGAGCCCTCCCGGACCTTCACGTGGTGCGTGGGCTGGTGGCGGCGCTCCGTCTGGCTGTGCGCGAGCGGCGAGCCCGGTTCGCTCGGGATGTCCTGGTGGAGGCTACCGCCGAGCGCGACGTTCAGCACCTGGATGCCGCGGCAGATCGCGAGCAGCGGGAACCCCTGGGCGAGGGCGCGGCGGGTCAGCTCGAGCTCGAGCGCGTCGCGCGCCTCGGAGACCTCGGCGACCGCCGGATGCCGGGGCTCGCCGAAGTGGCGCGGGTCCACGTCGCCGCCGCCGGTCAGCACGAGCCCGTCGAGCCGCGCCCACAGCGCGTCGCGCGCGTCGGCGCCGAGCGGTGGCGGGAGGAGCACGGGCGCGCCGCCGGCCAGCTCGACGGCACGCACGTACGCGGAGTTCAGGTAAGCGCGCTCGGGATACCTGTCCACCGTGACCGACGTGGTCACGCCGACGAGCGGGAGGCGGCTCACGGGGAGAGCGTAGCACGTCCGCGCTTTGCGGCCGGTGGTGGCGGCGGTATCATGAGCGCGTCATGAGCCTCGACTCGGCGTCCTCCCAGCAGGAGGCACCCGTCCACGTCGCGACCGCGACCGTGCAAGCGATCGGTACCCGCTGGGCGGTGGCCGCCGGCCACGCTCTCGCCTCCGAGGCCGCCGCGCGCGTGCTCACGGCCGGGGGGAACGCGATCGACGCTGGCGTCGCCGCCGGGCTCACGCTCGGCGTCGTGCACCCCGACATGGTCAGCGTCGCCGGCGTCGCGCCGATCCTCGTGCATGTCGCGAAGACGGGCGCGACCGTTCAGGTGTCCGGCGTGGGGCCGTACCCGCGCGCGTCGAGCGTCGAGTACTTCCGCCGGCGCCACGGGGGCCAGATTCCCCCGGGCCTCGCGCGCACCGTCGTGCCCGCGGCACCCGCCGCATGGCTCGCGGCCCTCGAGCGCTGGGGCACGATGTCGTTTGCCGACGTCGCGGCGTCCGCGACCGAGCACGCGAGCCGTGGCTTCCCCGTGTCCCGCTTCTCCGCCTACCAGATGGCGGCCAACGCGGACAAGTACCGGCGCTGGCCGACGTCCGTCGCCCTCTTCCTGCGCGACGGGCGCGCGTACCGGGCAGGCGAGGTCCTCGTGCAGCGCGAGCTGGGCGAGACGCTGGCGCGGATGGCGCACGCCGAGCGCCGTGCAGGCGGGAGCCGCGCGGCCGGCATCCGCGCGGCGCGCGACGAGTTCTACCGCGGCGAGACCGCGCGGCGCATCGCCGAGTTCCATCGTGCGGAGGGCGGGCCGCTCGCCCTCGAGGACCTGACCGGCTTCGAGGTCGAGGTCGGCCCCGCGCTCACGACGCGCCACGGCGCGTGGGAGATCGCCGCCTGCGGCTTCTGGTGCCAGGGCCCGGTGCTGCTGCAGATGCTGAACCTGCTCGAGGGCGTCGATCTCAGGCAACTCGGGCACAACTCGCCCGCGTACCTGCACCGGCTGGCCGAGACGGTGAAGCTCGCGTTCTCCGACCGCGACGCCTTCTACGGCGATCCCGCCTTCGTGGACGTTCCCGCCGAGGGGCTCCTGTCGAAGGCCTACGCCGCCGCGCGCCGACGCCTCTTCCGCGGCGATCGCGCGGCCCCCGACATGCCACCTGCGGGCGATCCGGCGCGGCTCGCCGCCGTGCGAAGCCGGGTGGCCGGGCTGCCGATCGCGGGGGGCTCGAGCGCCGCGGAGCCCACGGACGCGCTCGACACCAGCTACGTCGCCGTCATCGACGCCGAGGGCAACGGGTTCTCGGCGACGCCGAGCGACCCCAACGTGGACTCGCCGGTCGTCGCGGGCGTGGGCTGTGTCGTGTCGCCGCGGGGCTCGCAGGGCTGGCTCGATCCGGGCCACCCGAGCGTGGTGGCGCCCGGTAAGCGGCCGCGCCTCACGCCCGCGCCCGCGATGGTGCTCCGGGACGGCCGACTGTTCGTTGCCTTTGGCACGCCCGGCGGCGACGTCCAGCAGCAGGCGATGCTCCAGGTCTTCCTGAACGTCACCGTGTTCGACATGCAACCGCAGCAGGCCGTCGAGGCGCCGCGCGTCGCCTCGCGGAGCTTCCCCGACTCGTTCTGGCCGCACGCGCACGCGCCCGGCAAGCTCGAGGTCGAGCGCCGCATCGCGCCCGACACGCGCGCCGCGCTCGCGGCACTCGGCCACTCCGTCGTCGAGTGGCCGGAGTGGGAGTGGCGCGCGGGCGCCGTCTGCTTGGTGCAGACGGGGTCCGAGGGCACCCGCTGGGCGGGTGCCGATCCGCGCCGCGGCGCCCACGCGATCGCGCGCTAGCCGGTCCCGGTCGCACGTCGCACTGGGGGGGACGCGCCCGCTTCGGGTATGTTCAGGTCATGAGCCTGCCGCGCGCCGTGGAGCGCCTCGGACCCTGGTGGAGGAGACACCGGCGGCGCCTGCTCGAGCTCTGGGCCGTCGGCGTGGTCGCGAGCGTCATCGTCACCGCGGCCTCCGCCGTGGGCTACCTGGAAGGCATGCAGGCGCGGGCGCTCGACCTCGTGATGCGGCTCGCCGGCGACCGTCTCGTGTCCGACGTCGTGGTCGTCGCGATCGACGAGGCCGCCTTCGAGGCGCTCGGCCAGCGCCAGCCGCTGCCGCGCGATTACCTCGCCCAGCTCGTCCGGGGCCTCCAGCGCG
>MGCE01000081.1:0-2554 GCA_001790315.1 Candidatus Rokubacteria bacterium RIFCSPLOWO2_02_FULL_72_37
GATGGGGCTCCGCGTGCTCGACGTCGGCGGGCTCGGCAACGCCGGTCCGCTCGAGGGCATCACCGCGGTGCTCGCGACGATCAACCGCCGGTACAAGCTCAAGAACTCCGGCTTCAAGATCACCGGACTCTGAGGAGACCCATGGCCGAGACACCCGTCGTCGTGAAGCACACGAAGCTCGAGCGGTTCATCGCGGACGTCCTGCTGGCGATGAAGATGCCGCACCGCCCGGCCGAGATCACCGCCGGCCTCATGGTCCGCACGGATCTGCGCGGCGTCGACTCGCACGGCATCGGCATGCTGCCGAAGTACGTCGAGTGGTGGCGTGACGGCTACCTGGTCCTCGACGCCGAGCCCCGGATCGTGCGGGACGAGGGCGCCACGGCGCTCTTCGACGCCGGCAAGTGCCTCGGCCACTACGTCTCGACGCTCGCGATGCGCAACGCGATCGAGAAGGCCCGGGCCTACGGCATCGGCATCGCGACCGTGAAGAACTCGAGCCATTTCGGCGCGGCCGCGAACTACTCGATGATGGCGCTCGAGCACGACCTGATCGGGCTCAGCGCCACCAACATGCCCGTGCCGGCCGCGGTGCCGACCTTCGGGCGCAAGGCGATGTACAGCACGAACCCGATCTCGTTCGCCGCGCCGGCCGGGCGGCACGCCCCGTTCGTCCTCGACATGGCCACGACCACCGTGGCGATCGGCAAGCTCGTGATCGCCTCGCGCTGGGGCAAGCCGATCCCGCCGAGCTGGGCGCTCGACGAGCAGGGACGCCCGACGACGGATCCCGGCGTCGCCCTCCAGCACCGGAAGCTCTCGCCGCTGGGGGGCTCGCGGGAGGCCGGCGGCCACAAGGGCTACGGGCTCGGCGTGATGGTCGACATCCTCTCCGGGGTGCTCAGCGGCGCCGTCTACGGCAACCTGTTCGAGCGGACCGACATGCGCGAGCGGCGCGTGCACAACGCGGGGCACTGCTTCGCCGCGCTCGACCCAACGCGCTTCCGCCCCATCGAGGACTTCAAGCGCGACATGGACGACATGTTCGACGCGCTCAAGTCCTCGCCCCGCGCCGAGGGCCAGGAGCGGATCTACGTCGCCGGCGAGCCCGAGGTCGAGTGCGAGAAGGTGCGGCGGCGCGACGGCATCCCGCTGGCGCCGGTGCTCGTCGCCCAGTGCAACGACTTCGCGCGCGACCTCGGCGTCGCGCCGCTCGCGTAGAACTAGGGCGCCCGGCGGAGCGTGAGGCGCTGGACGCGGTTGTCCGCGCCCACGCCGCTACCCTCGAGGCCTCCGCCGCCGGGGCTCAGCACGTAGGTGATGGCCACGCTCGCCGCCTGGCCGGCCGGGGGCCAGCGCCAGGCGACGCCGCTCGCATGACGAAAGATGAGGCAAACGAATCTGCTCTCCATGGGGCCGGCCCCGTTAGGATAGGCGGGACGGTGATGGTGAGACTCCGGTGACGAGGAGGAGCGTATGGGGACGGGGCGACTGACCTGGCTGGCCGTCGTGACCGCGTGGGCCGTCCTGGGGACGGCGCCGCTCGCCGAGGCGAAGGCGGTGAGCGTCCGAGGCGCCGTGCAGGACGGGTCGAAGCAACCCGTGGCCGGTGCCGTCGTGTACCTCGTCCCGGCCGCCGACGTCGCCCGGCTCGCGAAGACGCCGTCGATCGAGATCAAGAAGGACGTGCCGAACGACGAGCCGATGGAAGACAACCTCGCGGCCAACAGGGACAAGTACGCCAAGGGGACGACCGACAAGAACGGCGCCTTCACGATCTCCGGCGTCCCCGACGGAAAGTATTTCGTCTACGTCGAGCCCTCCGACCGGGACCACCTCCCCGGCGGCGACCTCGCGAACAAGGCCGTGGCCGCCGACGACCTGGCCAGCAAGCCGCTCGCGATCCAGGTCTCCGGAAAGACGCCGCAAAACGCCACCTTTGTGGGCAGCTCTCGGTGCCTCGTCTGCCACAAGGCCTACACCGGCGAGGTGAAGAAGACGCTCCACAAGCTCGGGATCACGGTCGTGGGCAAGCCGAGCAAGCTGCAGGACTTCTCCCGCTTCCCCGGCTTCAACGACGGACTGAACAAGCTCATGGCCGGGACGAAGCTCTACTTCTCCGGCTTCGACAAGAAGCGGGGGTTCGACAAGTACGTGGTCTCAGGAAAGCCGCCCGCCGATCCCGCCACGGTGAGCTTCACTGCGACCTTCTTCAAGGACGCCGACGGCTCGCTCAAGTTCCGCACGGAAAACGCCCGGGACGCCTCCGATCCCCCGCGGACGTATACCGTCGAGATGACCTACGGCGGTGGACTCTACAAGCAACGCTACCTCTATCGCGTGGAGAAAGCGCTCTTCCCGTTCCTCCAGTACAACACGGCGGGCAACGACGCGTATGGTGACCGGACGCGGACGCAGTGGCGCGACTATCACGGCGATTGGCTGTACGACGACGAGGCCAAGAAGCTGAAGAACCCGCCGAAGCTGAAGACGTTCGAGCGCGAATGCGCCTCCTGCCACTTCACGGGGTACACGCTCACGACCACCGCCGCGG
>MGCE01000081.1:2572-4723 GCA_001790315.1 Candidatus Rokubacteria bacterium RIFCSPLOWO2_02_FULL_72_37
ACCACCGCCGCGGGCGACTTCGTGGCCGGAGCGGTCAACGATCCCAGCGGGGAGGCGGACATCGACGGCGACGGCGTGCCGAACGAGATCAACATCGGCTGCGAAGTCTGCCATGGCCCCGGTTCGGAGCACGCGAAGGCGCCGAAAGCGAGAAAGGCGGCCACGATCGTCAATCCGGTAAAGCTCGCCGCCGAGCGCGCGACGGTCATCTGTGCCCAGTGTCACACCCGGCCCCAGGGGAATCTGAAAAATGACCAGCCGGTGAGCAAGGAGAACCGGATGCTCGTTCCGGGGATCAGCCGGAACGAGTACCTGACGACGTACACGATCAGGGAGGACGCTCCCAAGGGGTCCTTCTGGGGCGACGGCGTCCACTCCAAGGCGCACCACCAGCAGGGGACCGACTTCATCCGGTCGAAGAAGTACGTCAACGGCACGCAGCTCCTGTCGTGCGACAGCTGTCACGACCCGCACGGCAGGAGTGACGTCAAGCACCAGCTCCGGCTGCCGGTGCGGGACCCGGGCAACTCGCTCTGCGCGAGCTGTCACACGAACGTGGCGATCAAGGCGCACACGGCCAAGGCCGTCGGCGTCGAGCACGAGCAGATCAACTGCGTCGACTGCCACGCGACGAAGACCATGCAGACCGGCGCCGGCGGGAAGGGGCTCGCGAAGAAGGACGGGAAGAACTACTGGGTGAACGACATCACCGGCCATCTGTTCGACGTCCCGCGCAAGACCAACCAGGCGGTCAAGGGCGTCGAGCCGGGCAAGGCGATGCCGATCCCGTACATCAACGCCTGCGGGACCTGCCACGACGTCGACGATCTCTGAGTAAATGTCGGGGGGAGCGACCGCCGCTCCCCCCGACGCCCCCCACCGGCTCCCCGCGCGCCCGATTCTCAGCCGCGCCGGACCTGTCGGGGGGAGCGACCGCCGCTCCCCCCGGCCTCCCACCGGCTCCCCGCGCGCCGGAGTCGTTCGCGCTGTCCGAGCGGCGGCGCGGCGGCGGCGAGCGCTACGCGCGGGAGATGGCGAGGCCCAGGTAGACGACGACCGCGGCGAGCAGGAGCACGAGGCGATCGAGCCACGCGATGGCGCCCAGGGCAGGCCCCGGATCGTCGCGCGCCGCGAGCGCGCGCGCGAGCCGGGGCATCTGGGCGAAGTCGCGCTGGGCTTCGAGCGCCACCATCGCCAGCACGAGCATGAACTTGCCGGCGAGCAGGAGCCCGGCGCCGCTGGCCAGCACCTGCGCGGGCGGGCCGAGCCGCGTGACGTTGTAGAACCCCGTCAGGACCACGAGGCTGATCGCGGTCCACGTGATGGGGCGTGCCCGGCGCGCCGCCTCCGCGAGCGCCTCCGCCCCGACCCGGCGCGCGGCGGGCCCGAGGACGTGGGCCTGGTACAGCACGCCGCCGATCCAGCCGACGACCCCGAGCACGTGCAGCCACAGGACGAGCAACGGCCCGCTCATCGCGCGTCCCCGGTCAGGAGCGTCAGGGTCCGCTCCACGTCGGCGAAGTCCTCGAACAGCAGGTCGGGCGTGTGCCCGGCGAGCTCCGCCGCCGCGTGCTGGCCCGTCGCCACGGCGACCGCGACGGCGCCGCACGCCCGCGCGCAGTCCACGTCGAGCGGCGTGTCACCGATGATCACGACGCGCTCCGGGGCGAACTCCCGGCCGCTCGTCACCCGCGCGCGGACCCGCGCGATCGCCGGGAGGCGCCGGCGATCGCCGTCGTCCGAGCCATAGGCGCCGACGCGGAAGAGCGGCAAGAGCCCCGTCGACCGGAGCTTCGCGCGGGCGCCGGCTTCGATGTTGCCGGTGAGGAGCCCGACGAGCGCGTCGGCGCGGCGGGCGAGCGCGCGGACGAGGTCGGCGACGCCGGGCATGAGCTGCACGCGCGCGCCGTCGCCGATCAATCGCTCGAGCTCGCGGACGTACGCGTCGAAGCAGGCGCCCATGCGCGCCTGGATCGCGGCCGGCGCAACGCCGGCCGCGGTCATCAGGTCCAGGACGATGCGCGGGTCGGTCTTGCCGCGGAAGTCGTAGCGATCGACCGCGCCCGCGGTGCCGAAGGTCTCGACGAGGGCCTGCGTGAGCGCCAGGCGCCCGGCGCCGCGCGCCGACACGAGCGTGCCGTCCACGTCGAA
>MGCE01000081.1:4761-10974 GCA_001790315.1 Candidatus Rokubacteria bacterium RIFCSPLOWO2_02_FULL_72_37
CGCGCGCGCCGCGGGCCCCGCGCGCCCGGACGGAGCCCAGCCGCGACGGGGCAGCGAACGCATGCCGCGTGGTCGTCGTCGCCCCCTCCCGCCTGCCCGCGCCCGCCGACCCGGCACCACGCGTGGCGGGCGACATCGTTCCGTGGACGGCACGCTAGCGGGGCGCGAGACCGCGTAGCCGCTCGACGACGGCGGGCACGGCGTCGAGGACGAAGTCGATGTCGCCGGCGCCGGTCCAGCGACCGAGCGTGAAGCAGAGCGACCCCTCGGCCGCGTCACGATCCACGCCGATCGCGCGCAGCACGTGGGACGGCTCGCCCGTCGCCGCGCTGCAGGCCGAACCCGAGGAGGCGGCCACCCCGCGCAGGTCGAGCTCCAGCAGGACGCCGTCGGCCTTCACGTCGGGCACGACGATGGACACGTGGTGGGGCAGGCGGCCGTCGCCGCGGGCGCCGGTGAGCCGCGCCGCCGGCATGCGGTCGAGCAGACCCGCCAGCAGGCGGTCGCGCAGCGTCCGCAGGCGCGCGACCTCCGCCGCGCCCTCCGCCCGCGCCAGGTCGGCGGCGACGCCCATGCCCGCGATCGCGGGCAGGTTCTCCGTGCCGGACCGATAGCCGCCCTCCTGACCGCCGCCGAGGATCAGCGGGACGAGGGGGGTGCCCGGCCGCACCCAGAGCGCCCCGGCGCCCGGCGGACCGTAGAGGTCGTTCGACGAGAGCGTCAGCAGGTCGATGGAGGCGTCGTCGACGGCGATCGCCACGCGGCCGGCCGCGCCGACCGCGTCGACGTGGAACGGCACGCCGCGCTCGCGCGCGAGGTGCCCGATCTCCCGGATCGGCTGGAGCGTGCCGATCTCGCCGCAGGCGGCCGTGATCGACACGAGCGCGGTGTCGTCCGAGAGCGCGCGCGCGACCGCCGCCGGGTCCACGCATCCGTCGGCGTCGACGCCCACGTACGTCACGCGGAAGCCATGCTTCTCGAGCTCGCGGCAGCAGTTGAGCACCGACACGTGCTCGACCGCGGAGGTCACGACGTGACGGCCGCGGGCGCGCCCGGCGAGCCCGCGGATCGCGAGGTTGTTCGCCTCCGTCGCGCTCGACGTGAAGAGCACGCCGCCCGGCGCGCCGCCGACGAGGCGCCCGACCTTCGTCCGCGCGCCGTCGAGCGAGGCGCGCGCTTCGAGGCCGAGCGAGTGCTGCGCGCCGGGATTGCCGACGCCGCCCTCGAGGAACGGCCGCATGACGGCGACGACGCGCGGATCGACCGGCGAGAAGGAGGCGTAGTCGAGGTAGACGCGCGGGACCGCGGCGGGGAGACCGGCGCTACCGCGACTTGCGGACGACAAAGCGGAAAACCGTCCCATCCCGATCGGTCGCCAGCAGCTCGTGACCGCTCCGCGCCAGGAAGCTCGCCATGTCGGCGGGCGCCGCCGGATCGTCCGAGACCATCTCGAGCACCTGCCCCGCCCCCATCTGTCGCAGGGCGTCACGCACGCGGAGGATCGGGACCGGGCAGAACAGCCCCACGCAGTCGATTTTCCTGGGGGCCACCGTCGGCATGCCGGGGTATTCTCCCTTATAATGACGCCCATGCCAAGCGAGCGGTCTGCCGACGCTCCGCTCGTGGGGGGGCGACTCGGACAACGGGTGCTGCTCGCGCTGGCGCTGTCCTCGGTGCTCCCGCTCCTCGTGCTCGCCTACGTCGTCCAGGGCTACGTCCTCCCCGAGCTCAACCCGCGCGAGACGGTCAAGTTCTACGGGCTCTCCGCGCTGATCCTGTTCACGATGCTGGCGATGCTCGCCGGGGTCTACATGATCTGGGATCTCGGCCGCGCGGTCTCGCGCCTCGCCGAGCTCATGACCAAGCAGGCCCGCCTCACCGACCTCGGCGCCCGCTCCGACGAGGTGGGCAGCCTGATGAAGTCGTTCTCGACCATGTTCGCGACCATCGAGACGCAGGCCACCGACATCAACACCTTCGCCACGCGCCTCGACGCAGCGTACAAGGAGCTCGAGGCCACCAACCTCAGGCTCAGGGAGACGTCGTTCAAGGACGAGGTGACCGGCCTGTACAACCGGCGCTTCTTCACGCTCAGGCTCGAGGAGGAGATCTCCCGCTTCCGGCGGTTCAATCACCCCGTCTCGATCGTCCTCCTCGACCTGGACGGGTTCAAGGCCGTCAACGACGAGCTCGGGCACGCCGGCGGCGACGAGACGCTCCGCGAGATCGCGCAGATCCTCGTGAAGCACTCGCGCGGGATCAACGTGGTCTCCCGGTACGGCGGTGACGAGTTCGCCATCCTCCTCGTCGAGACCGCGAAGGCCGGCGCCCGGCTGTACGCGGAGCGGATCCGCCAGGTGATCGCCACCTACCCGTTCCCTCACGGCAAGCACGTGACCGCGAGCTTCGGCGTCGCGAGCCTGCCGGACGACGAGGTGACGAGCGGGAGCAGCGCCACGTCCACCTCCGACGACCTCTTCCGCGCCGCCGACGAGGCGCTGTACGCCGCCAAGCGCGCCGGCAAGAACCAGGTCGTCGCGGCGGGGCAGGCCGAGCGGGTGAGCTGAGCGTGGCCCAGCGCGACATCCTGATCGTGGACGACGACCGCCAGGTGCGGGAGGTCCTGCACCAGATCTTCCTCTCGGCCGGGTACGACTGCCGCGTCGCCCGCGACGGCCGCGAGGGGCTCGAGGTGTTTCGCGCCGAGCACCCCCCCTTGATCGTGACCGACCTCAAGATGCCCGAGATGACGGGCATCGAGCTGCTGCGCGCGGTGCGCGAGGCCGACGCCGATGCGGCGGTGATCGTGCTCACCGGCGCCGCCGACGTGAAGACCGCGATCGACAGCCTGAAGCTCGGCGCGTACGACTTCATCATGAAGCCCGTCAACGTGGACGAGCTCCTGATCGCCGCGGAGCGCGCCATCGAGCGGCGCCAGCTCCTGATCGAGCGCCGGGAATACCAGGAGCTCCTCGAGCGCCGCGTGGTCGAGGCGACGCGGGACGTCGCGTCCGCCTACCAGCAGCTGCAGGAGACCTATCGGGCCACGCTCGAGGCGCTCGGCTCCGCCCTGGACACGCGGGACGTCGGCACCGAGGCGCACTCCCGGCGCGTGCACGGCTACGCGCTGGCGACCGCCCGCGAGTACGGCGTGCCCGAGACCGAGATGGCCGAGCTCGGCCACGGCGTCCTGCTGCACGACATCGGCAAGATCGGCATCCCGGACGCGATCCTCCTCAAGCCGGGGCCCCTCACGGACGACGAGTGGCGGATCATGCGGCGCCATCCCGAGATCGGCAAGTCGCTCATCGAGCGGATCCCCTTCCTGCGGGGCGCCGTGCCGATCGTGTGGGCGCATCACGAGAAGTGGAACGGCACGGGGTATCCGCGCGGCCTCCGCGCCGACGCGATCCCGCTCGGCGCCCGGATCTTCATGGTGGTGGACGCGTTCGACGCGATGACCTTCGACCGGCCGTACTCGAAGGCCAAGCCCTTCGACGTGGCCAAGGCCGAGATCAGGCGGTGCGCGGGCAGCCACTTCGACCCCGCCGTCGTCGAGTCCTTCTTCCGCGTGCCCGAGCCGCTCCTGGACGAGATCCGGCGCAGGAGCGTCGAGCCCTGACCGCGTGAAGATCACCGCCGTCCGCGCCAGCTGGTTGCGCGCCGAGATCCCGCCCGACCGGCAGCACACCAGCGACTTCGGCCGCAACGACTCGTTCAACACCTGCCTCGTCGAGGTCGAGACGGACTCGGGCCACGTCGGCCTCGGCGAGGCGAAGGTGGGCGTCGGTAACCTCGGCCACTACGCGGGGGTCGTCGAGACGATCCGCGCCGAGCTCACCCCCCAGCTCCTCGGCCGTGACCCGCGCGACCTGACCGCGGTCTGGGAGGCGCTCTACAGCGGCACCCGCGCCCACTACGTCCCGGCCACCGGCCGCGCGTTCCCCGTCGTCGGCCGCCGCGGCGTCACGATCGCCGCGCTGAGCGGCATCGACATCGCCCTCTGGGATCTGCTCGGCAAGGCCCTCGGCCAGCCCGTGTGGCGCCTCCTGGGCGGCCGGTTCCGCGACAGGATCCCGGCGTACGCGAGCGGCGGCTGGGCGCCGGTCGGCGGCATCGGCGCGCAGCTCCGGCAGTACGTCGCCCGCGGGCACCGGGCGGTGAAGATGCGGGTCGGCCTGCAAGACAGGAGCGTGGACGACTCCGCCGCCCGCGTGCGCGAGGTGCGCGAGACGCTCGGCCCCGGCGTGGGCATCATGGTCGACGCGCACGGGACCTGGTCGGTGCGCGAGGCGCAGCGCTTCGCGCGCAAGGTGGAGGACTGCGACCTCGGGTGGCTGGAGGAGCCGGTCTCGCCCGACGACGTCACCGGCCTGGCGGAGGTCCGCGCATCGACCGACATCCCGATCGCGGCCGGCGAGAGCGAGCAGACCCGCTTCGCCTTCCGCGATCTGATCGCGGCCCGCGCCGTGGACGTCCTGCAACCCGACCCCGCGATCGCCGGCGGCCTCACCGAGTGCGTCCGCATCTGCGCCCTCGCGGCGGCGCACGGGCTCACCGTCGCGCCGCACCTCTGGGGCTCGGCGATCCTCTTCGCGGCGGGCCTGCAGCTCGCCGTGGCGACGCCGTGCGTGACGACCCTCGAGTTCACGCGCGGCGAGAACCCGCTGCTGAACGACCTCGTCGAGGAGCGGTTCGAGCTCGTCGACGGTCACGTGCTCGCGCCGGACCGTCCGGGCCTCGGCCTGACGCTCCGGCGCGACTTCGCGCGCTCGATCACGGTCTGAGTCAACGTCGGGGGGAGCGCCGCCGCTCCCCCCGACTCCCCCCACCGGGATCCCGCGAGTCCGATTCGTTCACGCCCTCTGAGACCGCGCGGCCTCAGGCGCGGTTCTCCATCCCCAGCTCGTCGCAGAGCCGTTGGGTCTTCGCGCGCATCGCGAACAGGTCCTGCTCCGTGAGCCCCAGCTCGGCGCAGCCCCGCATCAGCTCGAGCAGCTCCTCCGCGCGCAGGACCGCCTCGTCCCACTGGCCGCCGTCGGCCAGCTGCCGGATCGCCAGCGAGCGCACGTCGGCGACGCCCTCGAGCGCCCGCACCAGCGTCGACCGCGTCTCCGCCTGACGATCCGGGCCGATGTCCGTGTAGCGGAGCGCGCGGATCAGCGGGTCCAGGGCCTCCTCGTACTCGCCGGACTCCACGCGGCGCGTGCCGAGCCGGGTGTAGCCCCACCACAGCCGCTGGTCGACCTCCTCGCGGCGCTTCGGCGGCAGCGCCTCGGCGGGCACGGTCTCCAGCAGCTCCTCGGCCCGCTGGAGCGCGGCCAGCGCCTCGGACTCGCGCGCTTCCTGCATGCTCCGGATGGCCTGCGCGGTGAGCTGGCCGATCTCGCTGCCGAACGTGCCGGCCAGGATCTCGCGGAGCGCCTCGCCGCGGGCCGCGGGACACTCGGGGTCGTCGAGCGCCTCCCGCAGCAGCCGCCGCGCCGCGCCGAATTCCTGGCGCTGGACCAGCACGAGCGCGGCCTGCTCGCAGGCGTGCCCGCGCTCCCGCCGCGCGCGCTCGTGGAGATCGCGCAGCCGCGAATCCCACGGCACCGCCGCGAGGCCGCGCTCGGTCCAGGCGAGCGTCGTGCGGATCGCGCCGACGCGGTCATCGGTCTCGGAGCCGGTGGCACGCGCGAACCACGTCTGCGCCGCGCTGAGCGCGAGCGCGGCGACGTGCTGCTGATAGGTCTCGCGCTCGTCCGCCGGCGCGATCTCGAGCGCCGCCTCGAGCGCGTAGCGCGCCCCCTCGTCGTCGCCGAGCGCTTGCTTGGCGAGCCCGACGACCGACCACAGCGCCGCGGTGCTGTGCGCGGCCTCCTCCGAGACGCGCTCGGTGCGCGGCCGCCGGAGCACCTCGTCGGCGAGCGCGAGGACCTCGTCGTACCGACCGTCCTGGTAGAGCGTGAAGCACGTGTCGACGAGCAGCGGATCGATCGTCGGCGGCTCGGACGGCCCGGCCGGGCGCGCGACCGCCTCGACGGCCGCAGGCTCCCGGGGCGCGTCGGGCACCACCGGGGGTGTCGCCGCGGGCTCGGCGATCTGGCCCGACGCTTCGCCCGTGCCGACATCGGCCTCGCGGCGGCGCCCCGCGTGCGGGCGAGCGTGCGGCGACACCTTGCTCCGCCGGCGGCGCGGCGGCGGGGGCGGCGGCGGGGGGGCCGGCTCCGC
>MGCE01000081.1:10989-22066 GCA_001790315.1 Candidatus Rokubacteria bacterium RIFCSPLOWO2_02_FULL_72_37
TGGAGCCTCCGGCGGCGAGGGGGGAGGGGCCGACCGCGTGGCCCACGGCGGCGACGCGAAGTGGCTGCGCGGCAGGACGGGCATCTCCATCGGGTCGCCGGCCGCCGGCGCGGGCGCGGGCGCGGGCGCGGGCGGCGGCCTCAGTGGCACGGGCGGCCGCCGGCGCACGGGATGGCGAGACCGGGACGGCGAGATGAGCTCGAGAACGCCCAGCACGAGCAGTCCGATCGCGCCGGCGGTCGCGATCAGGATGAGCGCCTCTTCGCTCAGCACGGCACGTCCACGGCGCGGCGCTCGGCGATCGAGCGGTAGGCGGCGAGGACGACGGCGAGGTCTCGCCGACCCGCGACGCCGTCCATCTCGGGCGATGCGCCCGTCGCGATCGCGCTCTCGAAGGCCTTCAGCATGGCTTCGTGGCCTCGCGTATCCCGGACGAACAGGCGGATCCGCGCGCCGTCGACACCGCGCAGCAGGACCCACCGGCCCCGGTTGTCGGCGAAGCACGTGCCGTCGACGCCCGTGACTGTCGACCATTGAAACCGGGGGACGCCCCGCGCGCCAAGAGAATTGGCGAGGAGGCCCACGACGCCGCCGGCGAGCTCGACGAGCACGTCCACCGCGTCCTCGCCTCCGAGCTCGACCGTCTGCGGCGGCCTGAGCGCGAAGACCCGCCGCACCTCGCCACCCCACGCGCGCAGATTGTGGACGTAGTGGATGCCGCCGTCGAGGAGGGTGCCGCCGCCCGCCGCGGCGACCCCGAGCCGCCAGCCCGCATGGCGCCGGAAGCCGCGCGCGACGAGGTGCAGCTCGCGCAGCGCGCCCAGTCGCCCCGCGGCGATCTGCGCGCGGACGTGGCGGAAGGCCGGCATGAAGTGGAAGTTCTCGCCGACCAGCAGGACGCGCTCCGCGACGCGGGCGGCGGCGATCATGCGATCGGCCTCCGCGAGCGTGCGCGCGATCGGCTTCTCGACGAGCACGTGCAGACCCGCGTCGAGCGCGAGCAGCGCGTCGTCGAGGTGCCGGTCGTGCGGTGTGCACACGACGGCCCCGCACGCGCGCGGATCGCGCACCGCCTCAGCGTACGAGCCGAACGCGTCGGCGGCGCCGTGGGCCCGCGCGAACGCGCGCGCCCGGGCGAGGTCGCGGCTCGCGGCGAGCACCGGGATGCCGAGCCGCCGCGCGGCGGCCGCGTGGCGCCGCGCGATCCAGCCGCACCCCAGCAACACGAGGGCTCGCGGGGCCATGAAGTTTGATGCTAGCATGGGCCCGACAAGGGGGGGCTCATGCGCAGGGTCGCGGTGATCGGCGTCGGGGTGACGAAGTTCGGGAAGCACGAGCGCAGCTCGTCCGAGCTGTTCGCCGAGGCGGCTGCCGATGCGCTGGCCGACGCCGGCATCGACGCGGCGGCGGTCCAGGCCGTCTACTACGGCAACGTCGTGGGCGGCGAGACGGAGCACCAGCTGCACACGAGCCCGCAGGCGGCGTCGATCCTGGGCCTGCCCGCGGTGCCGACGACGCGGTTCGAGAACGCCTGCGCGTCGTCGCACGTCGCCTTCCGCCACGCCGTCATGGAGATCGCCGCGGGCGTCTCCGACGTGGTCCTCTGCGGCGGCGGCGAGCGGGTGCTCAACGTCCCGACCGCCGACTCGACCGAGTACTTCGCGTACTGCTCGGACGCGGCCTGGGAGCAGCCGCTCGGCCTCACCTTCCCCGGGGTCTTCGCGCTGATCGCGCGCGCCCACATGCAGAAGTACGGGACGACGGAAGAGCAGATGGCCGCGGTCGCCGTGAAGAACCACCGGCACGCGCTGCACAATCCCAAGGCGCAGTTCCAGAAGGAGATCACGCTCGCGCAGGTGATGCAGAGCGCCTACGTCGCCGACCCGCTGAAGCTCCTCGACTGCTGCCCGTTCACCGACGGCGGCGCGGCCGTGGTGCTCGCCTCCGAGGAGGTGGCGCGGAAGTCCCGCAAGCCGGTCTGGGTGCTGGCCTCCGCCGCGGCCTCCGACTGGATGCTGATGGCCGACAAGCGCGATCTCTCGCGTGTGCCGGCGACCGAGCGCGCGGCGGCGGCCGCGTACCGCCAGGCGGGGCTCACCCCCTCCGACGTGGACGTGGTCGAGCTGCACGACTGCTTCACGATCGCCGAGATCGTCGCCACCGAGGGGCTGGGCCTCTTCGAGCCCGGCGCCGGCGGTCGCGCCGTCGCCGAGGGCCTGACGAGCCTCGGCGGCAAGATCCCGGTGAACGTCTCCGGCGGACTCAAGGCGAAAGGGCATCCGATCGGCGCGACGGGCGCCGCGCAGATCGGCGAGGTCGTCACGCAGCTCCGCGAGGAGGCCGGCCCCCGGCAGGTCCAGGGCGCCAGGAAGGGCCTCACCCACACCCTCGGCGGCAACACCGCGACCGTCTGCGTGAGCCTGTTCGGCCGTGACTGACCCCGGGGCGGTCACGCTCAAGCGCTTCTTCGAGCGCGTCCGTGAGGGCGAGCTCACCGGGATCCGCTGCACCAAGTGCGGCGCGCTCGAGATCCCGCCGCGCGCGCTCTGCCCCGCCTGCCACGCCCGTGCGTGGGAGCCTGCGCCGCTCGCCGGCGAGGGCGTCATCGCGAGCTTCACCGTGATCCGCGTCGCCCCGCGCGCCCACGAGGGCGCCGTCCCCTACGCGATCGCTGCTGTGAGGCTCACGGAAGGCCCGTCGGTCCTGGGCCGTGTCGTGGACATCCCGCTCGAGCGGCTCGCCATCGGCCTGCCCGTCCGCTTCCGCCCGCTCGTCCGGGGCGCGGAGGCCGCGATCGGCTTCGGCCCTGCCTGACCCTCAGCCGAGGAGGTCGGCGACCGTCAGCGCCAGATCGGGGAACGCCTCCGGGCTCACGCGCTCGCTCCGCCCGAGCACGCGTGCGTCGGCGTACTCGGCACCCGCCGGCCGGCGATACACCTCGAGCGCGTCGGCGCCGAGATCCGCGAGCCAGACCTCCGCGATTCCGGCGCGCGCGTAGAGCGCGAGCTTCACGCCCCGGTCCGTCTCGGCCGAGCTGTCCATGACCTCGACGAGCAGCAGCACGTCCTCCGGCCCGGGCCGCCCGGTGGCGTAGAAGTCCGCGCGTCGACGCAGGAGCGTGACGTCCGGCTGGGGAACCGACCGCGCCACGCGAAACCCAACAGGGTTCTGGCCCCAGACGATACAGCGCTCGCCGAGGCGCGCCGCGAACACGTCGCTCATCCGCGCGACGACGCTCGCGTGGCGGTCTCCGATCGGGGTCATCTCGACGATCTCTCCGTCGAGCAGCTCCACCCGGTCGCACTGGGTCAGCACCCCGGCCTGGGCCAGCCGGTCGTACTCGTCCACGGTGAACCGGTAGCGTCTGAGCATGACCGCCATCGTCACGCCTCCTGTGCCCGCATTCTAGGCCTGCGCGCCCCGGCGGTCAGCCGCACGCAAGCGGCTCCCTGCAGTCGATCACGCTGCTGCCGCCACGTCAGCGGCCAATATCTGATACATCCCGGGCAAGCGCGCCGGCCCGTGATGGCGGTTTGCGCTGCGCCGGCAGCCTCGCCAGGCCAGGCTCAGGCGAGCTTGAGCAGGCGGGCGGCGTTGCCGCCGAGGATGCGCTCCCTGGCCTCGGCGCTGAGCGGCAGCGCGCGGATCGCCTCGACGTTGCCCTTCATGGTCGGCACGCTCGGCCAGTCGGAGCCGAACAGCACCTTGTCGCTCACCCGCTCGAGGTCGGAAAAGTAGTCGAGCAGGCGCTTGGGCGGCAGGCCCGCGATCTCCATGTACACGTTCTGCCGCATGCGGGCGAGCGTGTAGGCGGTGTCGTACCAGAGGGGCCGGCCGCTGTGGGTGATGATCGCGACCAGGTCGGGGAAGTCCACGGCGACGTCGTCGATGTGCATGGGGTCGCCGTACTTGATGCGCGAGGCCGGAAACGCGGACGTTCCGGTGTGCCACTTGACCGGGATGCCGAGCTCCTGGGCCTTCGCGTACACGGGGTACAGCATCCGGTCGTTCGGATAGAAGTAGTTGTAGGTCGGGTAGAGCTTGAGGCCGCGGAAGCCGCGCTCGCGCACGAGCCGCTCAAGCTCCTGCGCCGGGTTCTCGATGAGGTAGGGATTGATCGAGGCGAACGGGATCAGGCGCGGATGGCCCTGGCAGATCCGCTCGACGGTCTCGTTGCTCCCGATCGCCGAGGTGATCGGGGCCAGCTCCGCGAGAATCACGCCGTAGTCCACCCTGGCGTCGTCGAGCACGCGCTCGTACGCCTCGCCGCTGGCGTGGCGCTCGACGAACGCCGCGAAGGAGCCGTAGGCGCGCGCCATCTCCCGGTCCATGAACGCGACGAACGACGCCGGCGCCTCGATCGGCCAGTCGTAGACGTGGATGTGGAAGTCGACGACCGGCATCAGGGGAACACCCGGCGCGCCATCGGCGCCATCTTCAGCTCGATCAGGATGTTCTCGCCGCCGCCCTCGGGCGGCACCGCGCGGTGGGCGACGCCCTGCGGGATCAGCAGCATCTGGCCGGCGCGGAGCGTGACGGTGCCGAGCTCGGTCTCCCAGATCATCCCGCCCTTGTGACAGAAGATCAGCTCGTCGTGCTCCATGTTGCGGTGCCAGAACCCCATCGGCGCCGTCTTGCGCTTGGACACGTCCACGCGCACGCCCGGCGCCTGGAAGACGGGCAGCGGTGTGCCCTCGGCGGCGTCCAGGTTCGACGGGCGCACGGCCGCATCGGTGATGTCGAGCGTCTCGAGCCGCACCTCGTCGCTCCGCGCTTCCACCACCTTGGTCGGCGGCTCGTCGCGCGTGAGCGTGAGGCTCCTGCCCTGCCACGTGATCTTCTCGGTGTACGGCACGTCCGTTCTCCTTCCTCCCGCCCGGGTCAGCTCACCGGCCACTTCGGGGCGACCAGGTCCCCGAGCTTGGTCTTGGCGAGGATGCCCGGCGCCCGGCGTCGGGCCTCCTCGATGATCGCGCCCTCGTCGAGCGTCAGGGCCCGCCCCCCCTCGACCAGCACGCGCCCGTCCACGATCACGGTGTCCACGCTCTTGCCCGTCGCGCTGTACACGAGGTTCGCGACCGGGTTGTAGAGCGGCTGCCACTCCGGGCGCGCGGTGTCGAACAGCGCCAGGTCGGCGCGGCGGCCGACCTCGAGCGCGCCGATCTCGTCTCCGCGGAGGGCGCAGCGGGCGCCGTGGAGCGTGGCCATCTCGAGCACCCGCTCGGGCGGCATGGCCTCGGGGTCCGTCCGGACCTCCTTGTAGCCGCCGGCGACCAGGAACATCTCCTGGCAGAGGTCCACGATGCCCGAGGAGGCGTGGTCGGAGCCGAGGCCGACGGCGACGCCGGACTCGAGCAGCTCGGGGACGTGGCCCTGGCGGATGTTGCCGTAGGCGTTGTGGAGGCTCGAGGACGGCGCCGCCACGCACTTGACGTCGTGCTGGCGCAGCAGCGACAGCTCGGCCTCCGTCGCCCAGCCGACGTGGATCAGGAGCACGTTCGCGTCGAGCACGCCCAGCCGCTCGAGCCGCTCGATCTCGGTGACCCCGTGCTTCGCCCGCGACGACTCCATCGTGTCGCGCGCGAAGCAGGCGTGCGTCTGCACGCCGACGCCGTGACGGTCGGCCAGCCGCTTCAGCTCGATGATCAGGCGGTCGGTCGAGTTGTTCAATCCCCTGAACTGGAGCCAGGCGTGCACGCGACCGCCGTGGCTCCCGTGCAGGCGGCGGACGGTCTCCTCGGCGCGCTCGAGCGCCTGGTCGGTCGTCTCGATGAACGACGGCGGCAGCACGCCCATCGCCGAGGCCGCGACGTCGAAGCTCGAGCGCGCGACCACGCAGCGCATGCCGGCGGCGCCCGCGACCTCCGCCGTGAGGTGCGGCTGATAGTTCCCCGCGTCGATGAACGTCGTCACGCCGTTCTTGAGCAGCTCGAGCACGCAGAGCCGGATGGAGGCCAGCGCGTCGGCTTCGCTGAGCGCCGCCTCGTACGGGTACATGCGCTCGAAGAGGAACTTCTTGCTGCCGACCTCGTCGGCGAGCCCGCGGCTCATCTGGAAGGTCGTGTGGATGTGGCTGTCCACGAGCCCGGGCGTGACGACCTTGCCGCGCGCGGAGATCACGCGCTGCGCCGGGTGCGCGCGCGCCACCTCGTCGGTCTTGCCGACCGCGAGGATCTTGCCGTCCGCGACGGCCACGGCGCCGTCGCGGAGGATCCGCCGCTCGCGGTCGAGCGTCAGCAGCCAGTCGGCGTTCTCGATGCGCAGGTCGGCCATTATTGGCCTGAGACAGGAGGCCGTGGCTTCATATCGTCGTGTAGCCGCCGCTGACGCTGACGGTCTGGCCCGTGATCCAGGAGGCCAGGTCCGAGGCGAGGAACGCCACCAGCGGCGCGATGTCGCCGGGGCGTCCCAGGCGCTTGATCGGGTACGCCTGGAGGATCTTCTCGCGGTTCGCGTCCCAGAAGCTCGGGTCGGCGTGACCCGTCTCGACCCAGCCGAAGGTGACGGCGTTCACGGTGATGCCGGCCCGCCCGAGCTCGCGCGCGAGCGTGCGCGTGAGGGAGAGCACCCCCCCGCGCGCCGCCGCCGTGATGCTGAGCTGCGCCTGCCCGACGCGCGCCGAGTCGCCCGCGATGTTGACGATGCGTCCCCCCTTGCGCTCGACCATCCCGGGCGCGATCGCGTGGCAGCAGTTCAGGACGCCGTAGAGGCCGATGTCGATCTGCGCGGGCCACTCTTCGGGGCGGCTCTCGAGGAAGAACTTGCGCCGGACCATGCCCGCGTTGTTGACGAGCACGTCGATCGGACCCAGCTCGCCCGTGACGCGCTCGGCCATGCGCTTGACGGCCGCGTAGTCCGTCACGTCGGCCTCGACGGCCAGCGCCCGGCCGCCGCCCTCGCGGATCTCGGACGCGGTCGCCTCGGCCTCGGCCTTCGACTTCGCGTAATTGACGGCGACCGCCGCGCCCTCGCGCCCGAGCACCAGCGCGATCTCGCGGCCGATGTCCCGCCCCGCTCCCGTCACCAGCGCCACCTTGCCTGCCAGTCCCAGATTCATGCGTCCCCCACGCGTGCCCGCGCGTCCGGTGCCACGCGCGCCGCCTCCTCCACACGCACCTTTCCCAGGCCACCCACGGCCCTATCCGTCCTCGCGCGCCCCCTCCTCCACACGCGCCTGTCTCGGGCCACCCTCGGTGCTATCCGTCCTCGCGCCGCCCCCTCCTCCACACGCGCCTGTCTCGGGCCACCCTCGGTGCTATCCGTCCTCGCGCCGCCGATACAATAATCTAAACAGCCGCTCCGGCGTGATCGGCAGCTCGTTGATCTCGATGCCTAGGTCGGACAGCGCGTCGGCGACGGCGTTGGCGAGCACCGCCGGCGCGCCGATCGTCCCACCCTCGCCCATGCCGCGGAAGCCGCCGAGCGCCGTCGGCGAGGGCGTTTCCACGTGGTGCACCTCCATCACGGGGACCTCGCTCGCCGTCGGCACCAGGTAGTCCATCAGCGTGCCGGTGAGGAGCTGTCCCTCGCCGTCGTAGACCATCTCCTCGAGGAGCGCCGCGCCCACGCCCTGGGCCACGCCGCCGTGCACCTGGCCGTCCACGATCAGCGGGTTGATGATCCGCCCGCAATCCTCCGTCACCAGGTAGCGGAGGATCCGCACGCCGAACGTCTCGCGATCCACCTCGACGACCGCCATGTGGGTCGCGCTGGACGCGGTGCCGTAGTACGGGTCGTAGAAGCGCGTGGCCTCGAGCCCGGGCTCCATGCCCCGCGGCAGGCGCCGCACCCCGCTGTAGGCCGTCCTGGCGACGTCGCGCACGCTGACGTACCGGTCGCCGAGACCGCGCACCGCCACGCGCCCGTCCTGCGCGACGAGGTCGGCCGGGTCGGCCTCGAGGAGGTGCGCGGCGATCTTCAGCATCTTCTCGCGCACGTCGCGGCTCGCGAGGATGCCCGCGCCGCCGGCGAGCACCGCGCTGCGGCTCGCGTAGGTGCCGGTGCCGTAGGGCGAGAGCGCGGTGTCGCCGTGGAGGACACGCACGGTCTCGAGCGGCACGCCGAGCTCGTCGGCGACGACCTGCGCGAGCGTCGTCTCGAGCCCCTGGCCGTGCGAGGCGATGCCGAAGACGGCCGTCACCGTGCCCGAGGGGTCCATGCGGATGGTCGCGGCCTCGGTGCCCGTCGGCACGGGCATCCCCGGCGAGACCGTGATCGCCGAGCCGATCCCGGTCAGCTCCACGTACGAGGCCACGCCCACGCCCACCCAGCGGCCGGCGGCGCGCGCCCGCGCGGCCTCCGCGCGCGCGGCCTCCCAGCCGAGCGCCTCGCGCGAGCGGAGCATGGTCTCCGTGAAGGAGGACGTGTCCCAGACGATGCCCGACGGCGACTTGTACGGGAACTCCTCGGCGCGGATGAAGTTCCGGAGACGGATCTCCGTCGGGTCCATGCCGAGCCGGCGCGCGGCGCGATCGAGGAGCCCCTCGACGGCGAACACGGCCGGCGGGCGCCCGACGCCGCGGTACGGCCCGATCGGCGCCTTGCACGTCGTGACGCCGCGCGTCCTGCCGCGATAGTGGCCGACGCGGTACGGCCCGGGCAGGAACGAGATCGTCTGCACGGGCTCGATGGCGGCCGTCCACGGGTAGATCGAGTAGGCGCCGACGTCGACCTTCACCTCGGCGCGCAGGCCCACGATCGCGCCGTCGGCGGCCACGCCCAGCTCGGCCTCGATGATCTCGTCCCACGCGTGCGAGGTCGCGAGGAGGTCCTCGCGCCGGTCGCCGATCCACTTGACCGGGCGCCCGAGCCGGCGCGCCATCACGCAGACCGCGATCTCCTCCGGATAGAGCGAGGCCTTCGCGCCGAAGCCGCCGCCCACGTCCGTGGCCACGACGCGGATCAGGTGCTCGGGCATGTCGAGCAGGTCGGCGAGGATGTCGCGGACGAGCCCCGGGCACTGCGCCGACGAGCGGAGCGTGAGCGCGCCGGTCCCGCTCGCGTACTCGGCGAGCGCGCCGCGGTTCTCCATGCACACCGCCGTGTGGCGGTGGAAGCGGAAGCGCTCGCGCACCACCAGGTGGGCACCGGCGAGCGCCGCGTCCACGTCGCCGCGGGCGAACTCGCGCGCGAGCAGGAGGTTGTCGCCCGCTTCCTCGTGCAGCACCGGCGAGCCGGGCGCGAGGGCGGCCTCCATGTCGGCGACCGCGGGGAGCGGCTCGTACTCGACGACGACGCGCTCGGCGGCGTCCTCCGCGACGTACCGGCTCTCGGCCGCCACCATCGCGACGGCCTCCCCCGAGTAGCGCACCTTGCCCTGCGCGAGCGCCGGGAAGGACGTCACCTTGTAGGCGGGCATCCGGGAGCCGGCGCGCACGGGCTTCGAGTCGCGCGCGATGTCCTCGCCGGTCAGCACCGCCGCCACGCCGGGCAGCGCGAGCGCGGCGCGCACGTCGATCCGGACGATGCGCGCGTGGGCGTGCGGCGTCCTCAGGAACGCGGCGTGGAGCAGGCCGGCGGGGCGATGGTCGTCCACGTAGCTGCCCTGGCCCGTCAGCAGGCGCGGGTCCTCGAGGCGCGGCACGCGCGCGCCCACGAGCTTCGGCGTGGCGGGCGGGCTCACGACGCCCGCCGACCCGGCCGGCGCTCAGTCATACGGCTCGAGCCCCTTCCTGAGCGTCGCCCACTGCCGGGCGTCGTGGCCGAACACCACCAGCGCGCCGCGCGCCTGCCAGCGGCGGATCTCGGTGGCCGAGCGGCACCAGGCGTCCGCGTCCCAGGTGTTGCGCGGCACGAGGTCCTCGTCGAGGTTCTCCCGCACGATCACGGCGTCGGAGGCGAGGAGCATGGTGCCCGTCCGATCGAGCGACACGGCGGCCATCATCGTCCCGGGCGTGTGCCCGGGCGCCGGCACGAGCACGACGCGTCCGTCGCCGAAGAGGTCCTGCTCGCCCTCCACCTCCCGC
Organism: Candidatus Rokubacteria bacterium RIFCSPLOWO2_02_FULL_72_37; assembly: GCA_001790315.1. GTDB lineage: Bacteria > Methylomirabilota > Methylomirabilia > Rokubacteriales > CSP1-6 > GWA2-73-35. The sequence continues at coordinate 20,955 of MGCE01000081.1, forward strand.
CACGGCATCGGATGGTCCCAGTCGGCGCGGAAGTAGCCTCGGCCTTCGCTCTTCGGATCGCGCGCCGTGGCCAGCTCGCGCGCGTGAACGACGCAGGTCGCCCGCCGGAAGAAGGCGTTGGCGCCGCAGTGGTCCATGTGCAGGTGCGAGCACAGCACGAGGTCCACGTCGTCCGGGCCGAGCCCGAGCCGCCGGAGCTCGGGCACGACGGTCTCCTCCGGCGTGAACCGGGGCTCGAACGCCTTCGCGAGGCCGCCCCAGCGCTTGAACGGTTCGGTCGCGACCTCGGGGTGGCAGCCCGTGTCGAAGAGCGCGACCGCCTGCGGGTGGCGGATCAGGAAGCAGGCGACGGGCGCCGCCTCCCGCACGCCCTCGTCCCGTCCCGGGGTGAAGAGCCCCTTGTCGGAGCGGAGCCGCCCGCCGGAGAGCACGTGGAGCCGGAGGCTCATGCGGCTCCCTGCGCCCGGAGCTCGCGCCGCAGCACCTTCCCCGTGAGGGTCTTCGGCAGCTCCGCCACGAAGGTCACCTCCTGGGGCGTCTTGAATGGCGCGATCGTGCGACGGGCGTGCGCCTTGACCTCCTCGGCCAGCGCGGGCGACGCGGCGAATCCCGGCTTGAGCGTGACCCAGCCGCAGACCTTCTGGCCCATCACCGGGTCGGGCACGCCGACGACACCGGCCTCGAGCACCGCCGGGTGTTCCATCAGCGCCGACTCCACTTCCTTGGGCGAGATCAGGTAGCCGCGGCTCTTGATGAGGTCGTCCGAGCGCGACACGTACCAGTAGCACCCGTCCTCGTCCACGTAGGCGAAGTCCTTGGTGTCGTACCAGCCCCCGTGGTTGACCGAGGCCCAGCGCTCCGGGTCGCGGTAGTAGCCGAGCGTGAGGCCGGGGTGATCGTTGCCGATCACGAGGTGCCCGGGCTCGCCGGGCGGCCGCGGGGCCCCGTCGTCGTCGACGATCGCCACGCGGTAGCCCGGCAGGGGCGCGCCGAGCGAGCCCGGCTTGATCGGCTTGCCGAGCTGGTTGGCGAGGAAGATGTGGCTCTCGCTCTGGCCGATGCCGTCGTACACGGTCACGCCCAGGCGCTCGCGCCACTCGTTGAACGTGTCG
>MGCE01000081.1:22074-23076 GCA_001790315.1 Candidatus Rokubacteria bacterium RIFCSPLOWO2_02_FULL_72_37
GCATCATCCGGTAGATGGTCGGCACCGCGCAGAACACGCTGACCCGGTGGCGCTCGATCGTCGCGACGGCGTCCGCGGGGTCGAAGCGGGGCGCGGGGAGCACGACCGAGGCGCCCACGTGGAACGGGTAGAGGAAGTTGCAGCCGAGGGCGTAGATGAAGGACCAGTCCTGCGGCTGGTAGCAGACGTCGTCCGGGCCGAGCTGCATCATCGCCCGGGTGATCGGGTCGCCGGTCCCGATGATCCAGCGGTGGCCGTGCTCGACGCCCTTGGGCGTGCCGGTCGTGCCCGACGAGTACACCATGAACGCCGGATCGTCGGGGCCGGTGACCGCCGGCGCCGCCTCCTCGCCGGCGCGCGCCATCAGCGTCCCGAGCGTGCGCGCCGGGTCGCCTCCCTCGCCACCGAGCAGCACGTGGCGCAGGCGCGGGGCCCCGCCGCGCGCCGCCTCCACGACGTCGAGGGCCTCGGGGGCGACGACGGCCACCGTCGCCGCGCTGTTCTCGAGAATCGCGCCGACTTCGGTCGCGCGCAGCATGAGCGAGGTCGGGATCGGCACGGCACCGAGCTTCGAGGCGCCCAGGAACGCGAGCATGCAGTCCAGGTTCGTCCCGAGGCGTAGGAGCACGCGGTCACCGCGACCGATCCCGAGTCCCGCGAGCGCGTTCGCGGCCCGGTTGGAGAGGCGGCGGAGGTCCTCGAAGGTGTAGACGCGGTCGCCCGCGTGGACGGCCGGCCGGTCGCCGCGCCCCTCGCGGGCGTGGCGGTCCACGACCCAGTCCCCGAGGTTGAGCCGCGGCGGGATCTCGAGATAGCCGCGCGCCGCGCCGCTCACCTGTCGCCCTGCGTCCTCGCCATCGGCCCGTGGCCGGCGGGCAGGTGCGGGAGGGGTCGCGGGACCACGCGGCACGCGTCCGCTACCCCGTGGCGGCTGGGCTCCGGCCGGGCGCGCGAGGTCCGCAACCCACGCGGCGGGAACGGATCCCGTCGACCCCTCCCGCA
>MGCE01000082.1:0-2067 GCA_001790315.1 Candidatus Rokubacteria bacterium RIFCSPLOWO2_02_FULL_72_37
CACGGGCGGCAGGGATCGCGGGACCACGCGGCACGCGTCCGCTCGGCCCGTTGCGGCTGGGCTCCGTCCGGGCGCGTGGGACCCGCCGCACACGCGGCGGGGACGAGTCCCGCCGACCCCTGCCGCCCGCGCCTGCGCGCCGGCGGGCGGGCTCGTGGCGTGAGCTCGATGCTGGCGCTGCACACGTGGACGCTCGACACCACGCCGCTCGCCGAGGTGCTGCGCGTCGCACGGGCCACGGGCTGGGACGCCGTCGAGCTGCGCCGCGTGGACTGGCACCGCGCGGCCGAGCAGGGCGCGCCGGACGGTCACGTCGAGCGGCTCGTCAGGGCGAGCGGGCTCCCGGTCGCCTGCGTCGGCGTCGAGCTCGGCTGGATGTGGGCCGAGGGCGACGAGCGGCGCCGGCTCCTCGGCGTGTTCGACGAGCAGTGCGCGCGCGCGGCGGCGCTCGGCTGCGGGCGGGTGATGAGCCCGGTGGACAAGGGGCGGGGGGACGCGCGCCGCGCGGCGCAGAGCGTGCGCGAGGTCGGTGACCTCGCGGCCGGGCGCGGCGTGCGGCTCGCGGTCGAGTTCAACTCGCAAGCCGAGCAGCTCAATGCGCTCGCGCCGGTGCGCGAGGTGCTCGCGCGCGCCGCGCACCCGGCCGTCGGGCTCCTGCTCGACACCTATCACCTCTGGCGCAGCGGTACCTCGCTCGCCGATCTCGCGGACGTGGCGCCCGCCGAGATCGCCTACGTGCAGTACAGCGACGTCCCGCGCGGCGGCCTCGAACCCGGAAAGGCCATCGACCGGCTGCCGCCGGGGCGGGGCATCGTGCCGTTCCGCGAGTTCTTCGCGCTGATGACGGAGAAGGGCTACCGCGACTACCTCTCCTACGAGGCGCCGAATCCCGCCGCGTGGACGCGCGACGCCGAGGAGACGGCGCGCGAGGCGCTCGCCGCCACGCGCGCCGTCCTCCCCCCGGCGCGGCCCGCTACATCCACTTCCTGAGCTCGAGCCGGCCGATCTGCCGGCGGTGCACCTCGTCGGGGCCGTCGGCGAAGCGCAGTGTCCGCGAGTGCGCCCACATGGAGGCGAGCGGGAAGGCCTGGCTCACGCCGCCGCCGCCATGGAGCTGCATGGCGCGCTCGACCACGCGGAGCGTCATGTTCGGCGTGGCCACCTTGATCTCGGCGATCGCCTGCTTGGCCGCCTTGTTGCCGACCGTGTCCATCATCCACGCGGCGTGCAGGACGAGCAGCCGGGTCTGATCGATCTCGATGCGCGACTGCGCGAGGCGCTCGAGCGTGACGTCGTTGTCGGCCAGGCGCTTGCCGAACGCCACGCGCTGCTGCGCGCGCTTGCACATCAGCTCGAGCGCGCGCTCGGCGACGCCGATCTGGCGCATGCAGTGGTGGATGCGCCCGGGGCCGAGGCGGCCCTGGGCGATCTCGAAGCCGCGCCCCTCGCCGAGCAGCATGTTCGCGGCCGGCACGCGGACGTTCTCGAAGACCACCTCGCCGTGGCCGTGCGGGGCGTGGTCGTAGCCGAGCACGGTGAGCAGGCGGACCACCTTGACGCCGGGCGCGTCCCGCGGCACCAGGATCATGGACTGCTGCTTGTACTTGTCCGGGTTCTTCGGGTCGGTCTTCCCCATGAAGACGAGGATCTTGCAGCGCGGGTCGCCGATCCCCGAGGTCCACCACTTGTGGCCGTTGATCACGTAGGCATCACCGTCGCGCACGATCGACGCCTCGATGTTGGTCGCGTCGGACGAGGCGACTTTGGGCTCGGTCATCGCGAACGCCGAGCGGATCCTGCCCTCGAGGAGCGGATCGAGCCACTGCTTCTTCTGCTCGGGCGTGCCGTAGCGGACGAGCACCTCCATGTTGCCGGTGTCGGGCGCCGAGCAGTTGAAGACCTCGGGGGCGATGGGCGACCGCCCCATGATCTCGCAGAGCGGCGCGTACTCCAGGTTGGTGAGCCCGGCCCCGTACTCGCTCTCCGGCAGGAAGAGGTTCCAGAGCCCGCGCTCGCGCGCCTTCGCCTTCAGCTCCTCCATGATCGGCGGCACCTGGAAGCGCGTCG
>MGCE01000082.1:2081-10182 GCA_001790315.1 Candidatus Rokubacteria bacterium RIFCSPLOWO2_02_FULL_72_37
GAACTCCTGGAGCTGCTCCATGAGCATCTTCGTCTTCTTCGAGTACTCGAATTCCATCTCAGGCTCCCTTCCGTGTGTACTTCGCGAGCGTGCGGAGCGGCGTGAAGAACGGGGGCCGCGCCATCCGCCCGACCGGCACCTCGATCAGCACCGGGCGGTCGAGCTCGATCGCCTCGCGCACGAGCCGGCCGATCTCGGTCGGCGCCTCGGCGCGCAGGCCGGCGACGCCGAAGGCGTCGGCGAGCTTCATGAAGTCGGGGTTCGCGAGCGCCGCCCCGAAGGTCCCGCCCCAGGCCTCGTCGAGGTCGCGCGAGACGTTGCCGAACGCATTGTCGTTGAAGACGACGACGACCACGTTGATCTTGTGGAGCACGGCGGTCGCCAGCTCCTGCACGTTGTACATGAAGCCGCCGTCGCCCGCGAGCGCGATCACCGGCCGTCTCGGACACGCCACCTTGGCGCCGAGCGCCGTCGGGTACTCGAAGCCGAGGTTGCCGGAGTAGGACGACGTCAGGTAGGTGCGCGGCTCGTACACGGGCCAGAACGGGCGCGTGTAGTAGCCGATCTGCGTCATGCCCGCGACGACGATCGCGTGCTCGGGCGTCCCGGCGCGGAGCGATCTCAGGATCGACGCGTTCGGCTCGAGCGTCATCGTGGCCGTCGTGGCCGCGCGCAGGGCCTGGTGCTCGGCCTTGCGCGACGGGCGCGGGGGCGCCCCGGCCCGCAGGCGCTCGAGGAGCCGCTCGAGCGTGGCGCGCGCGTCGCCGACGAGCCCCAGGGTCTTCCTGTGGTTCCGCCCGATCTCGTCGGCGTCCACGTCGAGCTGGATCACCTGTTGCTCGGCCTTCGGGCCCGCGAGGTTGAAGCGGCTGCCGACGACGAGGATCACGTCCGCCGCCTCGAGGTGGGCCTTGAGCGGGCTCTTGGGCCAGAGCGCGGCGCCGAGCGCGAGGTCGTGGTGGTCGCTCGCGGCGCCCTTGCCCTCGGCCGAGGTCGCGACGCCCGCCTGGAGGTACTCGGCCACGGCCAGCAGCGCCTCCTGAGCCCCGCCGAGGTTGACGCCCCCGCCCGCGTAGATCAGCGGCCGCTCGGCCGCGAGCAGCAGCTCCGCGGCGCGGTCGAGGTCCGCGTCGGGCGCGGCGGGGCGCGCGACGCGGACCGGATCGAGCAGCTCGGCGTCGCCCTCCTCTTCCATCGTGTCCCACGGCAGCTCGAGCTCGACCGGCCGCGGCCGGCCCGTCTTGAGGTGCCAGACGGCCTGGTGGACGGCGGCGGGGACGTCGGCCACCTGGAGCACGCGACGGCGCCACTTGGTGATCGGCGCGATCGCGTCGAGCTGGTCGTTCACCTCGTGGAGCGCGCCGACGTCGCGGCCGAGCTGGGCGCGCGGCACCTGGCCCGAGATCATGAGCACCGGCGAGGAGGCCGAGTAGGCGGTGCTGAGCCCGGCCGCCGCGTTCAGGAGCCCGGGGCCGGGGACGACGAGCGCGGTGCCGATGTCGCCGCCCGCGCGCGCGTAGCCGTCGGCCATGTAGCTCGTCGCCTGCTCGTGGCGCGTGGTGATCAGGCGCACGCCCGGCTCGTCGCGGAGCGCCGCGAGCGTGCCGTAGATCTGCACGCCGGGCAGGCCGAAGACGACGCGCACGCCCTCCCGCACGAGCTGCTTCACCAGCGCTTCGCCACCCGTCATCTGGGCCATCGCTCTCGCTCCTTGCGGGCCCTGGGGTGTCGTGGGCCCGGGCGCCTTTGTGCCGTTCTCGAAGTCGTGTCTGGCGACCCCTCCCGCGCGCGCCCGGCGGCCAGGCGCGCGGCGACCATTCACACGAGTTCGCGGACGGACCCCAAGCCTAGCACGAGGCCGAGGCGGCCCGCGCCGCGAGGCCGAGGCGATCGAGCTTGTCCCCGACGACGGGGAGCGCCGGCAGGAGGAGCAGCCGCTCCGGAAGCTTGTAGTGCGCGATCCGCGCACGCCGCAGGTGCTCGCGCAGGGCCTCGAGCGTCGGCGCGGCGCCGGGCGCCGGCACGACGCACGCGCACACGCGCTCGCCGAGGATCGGGTCGGCGACGCCCACGACGGCCACCTGCGCGACCGCCGGGTGGCCGCGCAGCAGCGCCTCGAGCTCGCCGGGCGCGACGTTCTCACCGCCCCGGATGATGAGATCGCGCGCGCGGCCGAGGATGACGAGGTCGCCCGAGGCCTCGATCGCGGCCAGAAAGCTTCGTAGGTCGGTCTGCGTCATGGTGTCCTCCTTACGCGCGCGGCGCGCCGCAGTGTGGGGTGAACCCCGGCTGGGCGTCAAGAGCCCTGACCAATCCCCGGGCATCGGGCGGAACGCCCGCCGCCGCGACTGTCACCGGCGTCGGCGCGTGCCGAACGTGACAGCACAGCAGTCCGTCGCCGGTTCCGTGCCCGCGCGCCGCTGCCCGCCGTAAGTCCCTGCGCCGTCAGCCGGTGACCCGGTGTGAGCCTCAGGGGGCCGCGGCTGGCACGGCGCCTGCACGAGAGCCGTCTGGGATGACGACACCGGAAGCGGCTTCGGTCAGGCTGCGCAACGGCGCCTCGGTGCGGATCCGCCCGATCCGCCCCGACGACGAGCCGCGACTCTCTGCGCTGTACGACCGGCTGGGTCTCGAGACGGCGTTCCAGCGGTTCTTCACCGTGATGCGCTCGCTCCCGCCGGAGTGGGCGCACTACTTCGCCCACGTGGACGGCGTGTGGCGGGTCGCGGTCGTCGCCGAGCGGCACGGCGCGGACGGCGAACCCGTGCTGGTCGGCGTCGGGCGCTACGAGGCGGCCGCCGACGCGTCCGACGCCGAGATCGCGCTCGTCGTGGAGGATGCCTGGCAGGCGCAGGGGCTGGGGGCGGTGCTGCTGGAAGAGATCCTGCGCGCCGGCGAGGCGCACGGGATCCACGAGTTCCGCGCCTGGGTCCTCGCCGACAACGCGCGCATGCGCGGCCTGCTCGCCCGTCACACGCGCATCGTGCGGCAGCAGGTCGAGCAGGGCGTGGCCGAGATCGTCTTCTGCCGCCGCGCGGCGGCGCCGGCCGACGCGGCCTGACGGCGGTGGGGCAGGGTCCGGCGATGCGCAGGCTCGCGCTGATCGCGCACGACAACAAGAAGGTGGATCTGATCGCCTGGGCGACCTTCAACAGGGACACGCTCGCGAGGTTCCACATCGTCGCCACGCGGCACACCGCCCGCCTCGTGCGTGACAAGATCGGACTCGACGTCGAGGAGGTGCGGCGCAGCCGCACGACCCCGACATCCGCGCGCTGCTTCGCGTGTGCAACGTCCACAACGTGCCGCTGGCGACGAATCTCGCGACGGCCGACCTCATGATCGCGGCGCTCGCGCCGCGCTCCCGGGAGGGCGAGGACCCCACCGCCCCCTGAGCAGCCCCCGCCGCGGCCCGGCCGCTTGACGCCTGCCCGCCGTCTCACTACACTCCCCGCGCAGCGACCCATGGACGTCCTCGCCGCCCACGCCGAGCGCGCCCCAGACGCCCCCGCCCTGCTCGAGGGCGAGCGCGCGCTGACGTGGCGCGCGTTCGTGGAGCGGCGCAACCGGCTGGCGAGCGCGCTCAGCGGCCTCGGCCTCGCGCACGGCGAGCACGTCATCGTCTACGCGCAGAACTCGCTCGAGGCCGTGCTGATCCCCGCGGCGGTGCGCGCGGCGGGCGCGATCCCGGTGCCGATGAACCACCGGCTCGTCGCCGAGGAGGTCGCCTACATCCTCGACCACTCCGACGCGCGCGCGGTCTTCGTGAGCGCGGAGTTCCTGCCGGTCGCCGAGCGGGTGCGGGCGGGCGCCGCCGGGGTGCGCGACTGGATCGCGGTCGGCGCGGCGCGGCCGGCGTGGGCGCGCCACGTCGACGAGTTGATCGCGGCGGGCGATCCGGCGCCCCTCACCGTGGACCCGGCGCAGGGGATCGGCGGCTCGATGATCTACACGGGCGGCACGACGGGGCGGCCCCGAGGGGCGCTCCGGCGCGGCGTCGATCCCGGCGTCACCCGCCGCTTTATGGAGGCCTTCGGCCTGGCCGAGCCGGGGCACGTGCACCTCGCGGCGGGGCCGCTCCACCACTCGGCGCCGGGCGGCTTCGTGCAGTTCACGCACGTCTTCGGCGGCGCCGTGGTCGTGATGCCGCGCTTCGACGCCGAAGAGGCGCTCCGCCTGATCGCGCGGCACCGCTGCACGAGCACGTTCATGGCGCCGACGCTCGTGCAGCGCATCGTGGACCTGCCGGCGGCCGTCCGGGCGCGCTACGACGCGTCCTCGATGCGGGTGCTGGTCGTCGCCGCCGCGCCGTGCCCGATGCGCGTGAAGGAGGCGGCGCTCGCGTACTTCGGCCCGGCCCTCTACGAGTTCTACGGATCGACCGAGCTCGGCATCAACACGATCCTCCGGCCCGAGGACGTGCTGCGGAAGCCCGGCTCGTGCGGGCGCGCGGCCCCGGGTGTCGAGCTCGCGATCCTCGACGACGACGGCCGCCCGGTGCCGACGGGCACACCGGGCGAGCTCTACGTGCGCCGCTTCGGGGGCATGTTCGACGGCTACTACAAGGACGCGGCGGCGACGCGGCAGGCCGAGCGCGGCGAGTGGGCCACGGTGGGCGACGTCGCCAGCGTGGACGCCGAGGGTTTCGTCCACATCTGCGACAGGAAGCGCGACATGATCATCTCGGGCGGCGTCAACATCTACCCGGCCGAGATCGAGGACGTGCTCCACCGCCACCCGGCGATCGCGGACGTCGCGGTGTTCGGCGTGCCCGACGACGCCTGGGGCGAGCGCGTCCACGCCGCGGTGCTGCCGCGAGACGGCGCCGCGCTCACGGCGCCGGAGGTCCTGGACTTCGCGCGCCGTCGCATGGCCGGTTACAAGGTCCCGCGCGAGGTGTCCTTTCACGCCGACTTCCCGCGCGACACGGCCGGCAAGTTGCTCAAGCGCCTGCTCCGCGACCCCTACTGGGCCGGGCGCGAGCGCAAGATCTGAGGGAGGCGCCGCGATGCGCATGCGCGACAAGGTGGCGCTGGTGACGGGGGCGGGCTCGGGGATCGGGCGGGCGACGGCGCTGCGCCTGGCGGCCGAGGGCGCGCGCTTGGCGTGCGCCGACGTGACCGCGGCCGCCGCGGCCGAGACGGCGCGGGTGATCGAGGCGGCGGGCGGCGAGGCCCTGGGGCTCACCGTCGACGTCACCGACGAGCAGGCGTGCGCGGGCATGGTCGAGCGGACGCTCGGGCGCTGGGGCCGGCTCACGACCCTCGTGAACTCGGCCGGCGTGCGCCCCGCCGCGCGCGACGCGGCGCCGCCGCCCGCGGAGTGGCGGCGCGTCCTCGACGTGAACCTGACCGGGACCTACCTCGCCTCACGGGCCGCGCACGCCGCTCTGGCGGCGAGCGGCGCCGGCGCGATCACCAACCTCGCGTCCATCTTCGGACTCGTCGGCGGCTCGATCTCGCCCTCGTACGCCGCGTCGAAGGGCGGGGTCGCCAACCTCACGCGGCAGATGGCGCTCAGCTGGGCGCCCGCGGTGCGCGTGAACTGCGTCTGTCCGGGCGTGATCGAGACGCCGATGACCGCGGAGCTCCGGCAGGACCCGGCCTGGTGCGAGGTGATCGCGAAGAAGCACCCGCTCGGGCGCTTCGGGCGCCCGGAGGAGGTCGCCGCGGCGATCCTCTACCTCTCGAGCGACGAGGCGGCGTTCGTCACCGGCGTCGCGCTGCCGGTGGACGGCGGCTACACGGCGGCCTGACCGCTCCGCCGCGCGTAACGCTCGATGATGAAGCCGGCGATGCTGTGGCGCGTGGGCCCCGCGGGCAGCTCGGTGCGCGGGAACCACCGCGCGTCCTCGAGCTCCTCGGGGTCGATCCTGATCTCGCCACCCGCGTAGGTCGCGACGAAGCCGACCATGAGCTGGCTCGGGAAGGGCCAGTTCTGGCTCCCCACGTAGGTGATGTCCTTCACGTCGACGCCGACCTCTTCCTTCACCTCGCGCGCCACCGTGCCCTCGAGCGACTCGCCGTTGTCGACGAAGCCCGCGACGAGCGCGTAGCGCCCGGGCGCCCAGCCAGCCTTGCGCGCGAGGAGCACCCGGTCGCCGTCCTGGACCAGCACGATGACGGCCGGATGCAGGTGCGGGTAGTGCTCGTAGCGGCACCGCGGGCAGCGCTTGCCCCACTCGCCCTCGATGCGCTCGGTGCGCTCGCCGCAGCGCGGGCAGTGGCCGCTCGTGCCCTGCCACCAGAGGGCCTGCATCGCCATGCCCGCGAGCGTGAGGAGGGCGTCGGGCAGGCGCGTGCCCTGCATGGGCACGAGGGTCTCGCGGCGGAACCCCGGCGGCAGCGCGGCGCCGCGGGCCAGCGCCGCGGTCCAGCACTCGATGCCCTCGAGCGTGCCGAGCCAGAGCGGTTCGCCGAGCGCCGTGCCGAAGCCGGGCGGCATCTCGCCCTCCGGGAGGTGGAACGCGTCGCCCTCGGGGAGCACGAGCCCCTGGTCCTGCACGATGACCCAGCGGCCGCAGGCCGCCGGAGGCTTCGCGCCGCGCTTGGCGGGGGCGAACGCCGCGCCCAGGACGCCGCGGTTGAAGGGCAGGTAGACCGTGAGCGGAATCATGCGCCATTGTATGCTATGCCTCACGATGACGACAGCGGTGGGCGATCAGGCCCCCTTCGTCGAGCGGCGACTGCGCTTCGCCGCCGCGCTGGGCGACGCGCTCGCGGTCGTGCCGGGCGGCCAGGAGGTCGGCCGCAACGGCGACGTTCAGTACGAGTTCCGCCAGAGCTCCGATTTCTTCTTCCTCACCGGTTTCGGGGAACCCGACGCGGTGGCGGTGTTCAACCCGGCCGATCCGAAGGAGCGCTACGTGCTCTTCGTGCGGCCGCGCGACCGGGAGCTGGAGATCTGGAACGGCTACCGCGCGGGCGTCGAGGGCGCGATCGCGACCTTCGGCGCCGACGCCGCGTACCCGATCGACCAGCTCGACGCGAAGCTGCGCGAGTACGCGCTCGACCGGCCGACGCTCTACTACCGGCTCGGGACGTCGGCGTTCGACGGTCGGATCCTCCGGCTCGTCACCGAGCTGCGCGCGGCGCGTGCGCGCGGCCACGCGGCGCCCGTGCGCCTCGAGGATCCGGGACCGCTCCTGCACGAGCTGCGCCTGCGCCGCTCGCCGGCGGAGCTCGCACGCCACCGCCGGGCGTGCGAGATCACCCGCGACGCGCACGTCGAGGCGATGCGCTACGCGCGACCGGGCCTCTTCGAGTACCAGGTGCAGGCGGCGCTCGAGTACGTGTTCCGCGTGAACGGCTCGCCGCGCAACGGCTACCCGTCCATCGTCGCCTCGGGCCCGAACGCCTGCATCCTCCACTACAGCGAGAACACGCGGCGGCTCGAGGACGGCGATCTTCTGCTGATCGACGCGGGCTGCGAGTGGGGCTACCACTCGGCCGACATCACGCGCACCTTCCCGGTGAACGGTCGCTTCAGCGCGCCGCAGCGCGCGATCTACGAGGTCGTCCTGCGGGCGCAGCAGGCGGGCATCGCCGCGGCCCGGCCCGGCGCCCGCTACGAGGCGGTGCACGAGGCGGCGCGACGCGTGCTCACCGAGGGGCTCGTCGCGCTCGGCCTGCTCCCGCGAGGCGTCGAGGAGTCGCTCGCGATGCATCACTATCGCGAGTTCTACATGCACGGCACCGGGCACTGGCTCGGCATGGACGTCCACGACGTCGGCGCCTACAAGGTCGCGGGCGAGTCGCGGCGCCTCGAGCCGGGCATGGTGCTGACCGTCGAGCCCGGGCTCTACGTGGACCCGACGCGGGAGACCGCGACGTTCCACCTGCGGGAATACAGCGAGGACGAGATGTGGGACCGCCGCCTCCGCCTCGGCGCGGCCGCCGCGAAGAAGCTCGAGGACGAGGAGAAGGCGAAGGCCGAGAAGCTCGTCCACCCGATCCCGAAGGAGCTCCGCGGCATCGGCGTGCGCATCGAGGACGACGTGCTCATCACGCCGGGGGGGTGCGAGGTCCTGACCGCGGGCACACCGAAGACCGTCGACGAGATCGAGCGCGCCTGCGCCGAGTCTCCCCGCCTCCCCCGCCCC
>MGCE01000082.1:10251-16517 GCA_001790315.1 Candidatus Rokubacteria bacterium RIFCSPLOWO2_02_FULL_72_37
TCGGGTCCCGGAGGGCAGGCTCGCGCGGACGGGTCAGCGGGCGAGCTCGGCGCGGAGCGCGCCGTCGAGCTGCGGGTGCTCGAACGCGTAGCCCGAGGCCGTGAGCCGAAGCGGCAGCGCGCGCACGCTCGCGAGCAGGAGCGCGTTGGCCATCTCGCCGAGCAGGAGCCGCGCGGCGAGCGCCGGGAACGGCAGGAACGCGGGGCGGCGCAGCACCCGTCCCAGCGTGCGCGTGAACTCGCGGTTCGTCACCGGGTGCGGCGCGACCGCGTTGACGGGCCCCGCGAGCGTGTCGGCGCCGAGCGCGTGGACGAGCGCGCCGACGAGGTCGTCGAGCGCGATCCAGCTCATCCACTGGACCCCGCGGCCGACGGCCCCGCCCAGACCCAGGCGGAACGCCGGGAGCAGCGCCGCGAGCCCGCCGCCGCGGCGGCTCAGCACCATGCCGATCCTGAGGTGCGCGACGCGGATGCCGACGAGCGCCGCCGGCCCGGTCGCCGCCTCCCACTCGCGGCAGACCTCGGCGAGGAAGCCGGTGCCCGGCGGGCTCCCCTCGGTCAGGATCTCGTCGCCGCGGTCGCCGTACCAGCCGACGGCGGAGGCGGAGACGAGCACGCGCGGCGGCCGCGCGAGGCGGGCGAGCGTGCCGGCGAGCAGCGCCGTCGAGCGCACGCGACTGTCGCGGATGCGCGCCTTCTTCGCCGCGGTCCAGCGGCCGGCGATGCGCTCGCCGGCGAGGTGGACGACCGCGTCCACGCCCTCGAGGTCCGCCGCGGCGAGCGTCCCGGCGGCGGGATCCCAGCGCACGACCCGCTCGCCCGGCGCCGGCGCGGCGCCGCGGACCAGCGGGAGCACGTCGTGGCCCTGCGCGGCGAGGGCGCGCCGGAGCGCCGAGCCGACGAGCCCCGAGGCGCCGGTGACCGCGACGATCACGCCATCGCGCCGCCGTCGACCGTGTAGATGCCGCCCGTGATATACGCGGCCTCGTCGCTCGCGAGGAACGCCACGAGCGCGGCGACCTCGTCGGGCGTCCCGTAGCGGCGCAGCGGGATCGTCGCGGTGAGGCGGTCGCGCTTCACGCCGACCTCGAGCGCCTGCGCCATCGGGGTCTCGATGGGCGCCGGGCAGATCGCGTTGACGCGGATGCCGTGGCGCGCCAGCTCCAGCGCCGCGCTCTTCGTCATGCCCACGACGGCGTGCTTCGACGCCGAGTACGCGATGAGGTTCGGCGTGCCGCGGAGCCCCGCGATCGAGGCTGTGTTGACGATCGCGCCGCCGCCGCGCGCGCGGAGCACCGGCGCGACCGCCTTCATCCCGAGCCAGACGGCCTTGACGTTGACGGCGAGCACGCGGTCGAAGGCGTCCTCGGGGTAGTCGACCAGCGGGCTCACGGCGCCCAGGACGCCCGCGTTGTTGAAGAACGCGTCGACGGCCCCGAAGCGCGTGAGCGCGACCTCGACGTAGCGCTGGACGTCCGCCCAGCGCGTCACGTCCGCCTCGACGGCGAGCGCCTCGCCGCCGGCGCGCTCGACCACCGCGACGCTGTCGGCCAGGCCGGCCGCCGCGACGTCCACGAGGACGGTGCGCGCGCCCTCGCCGGCGAAGCGCGCCGCGGCCGCGCGCCCGATGCCGCCGGCGGCACCGGTCACGATCACCGTCTTGCCGCGGAAGCGGGCCATCTCAGGCGCTCCGCGGGCCGTAGTGCGTGCGCCAGAGCGCCTCGTACTCGCGCGCGTTCCTCAGGATGGCCTCGATCTCCTCACGGCTCATCTGGCGCACCGGCTTCGCGGGCACGCCCATGACGAGCGTGCCGGCCGGCACGACCTTGCCCGGCGGCACGAGGGCGCCCGCGCCCACCTGCGCGCCTTCCTCGATGACGGCGCCGCTCATCACGATGGCGCCGATCCCGATGCGCGAGTTGTCCATCACGGTGCAGCCGTGGACGACCGCGCGGTGGCCGATCGTGACGTTGTCGCCGATGATGCACGGCCACGTCGGGTCGACGTGAACCACCGAGTTGTCCTGGACGTTCGAGTGCTTGCCGAGCCGCACGTAGTTCTGGTCGCCGCGGAGAACCGCGAAGGGCCAGACGCCGGCGCCTTGCTCGATGGTCACGTCGCCGATCACGGCCGCCTGCGCGTCGACGAACGCGTCGGCGTGGACGCGCGGCGGCTTCTTGCCGGGGATCTCACGGATCATGGGGTCACCTCGCGGAGCCTCGTGTCATGACGGCTCAGCGATTATACTTGCGCTCATGCTGCCGCCGCTCGCGGAGGTCCGCGACGTCCACCGCTTCGACGAGGAGGCGCTCGCGCGCTGGCTCGCCGCGCACGTGGAGGGCTTCCGTGGCCCGCTCACCGTGCGCCAGTTCCGCGGCGGTCAGTCGAACCCGACCTACCACCTGGAGGCCGCCGGGCGCGAATACGTGCTCCGGCGCAAGCCTCCGGGCAAGCTCCTGCCCTCGGCCCACGCGGTCGATCGCGAGTACCGGGTCATCACGGCGCTCGGCACGACGGGCTTCCCGGTGCCGAGGACCTACGCGCTCTGCGCGGATCCCGACGTCATCGGCACGATCTTCTACGTGATGGACTGCGTGCACGGACGCGTCATCACGGACCCGCAGATCCCCGGTGCGACACCGCGCGAGCGCGCGGGCATCTACGACTCGCTCAACGAGACCCTGGCGCGGCTGCATACCACCGACTGGCGCGCGCTCGATCTCGCCGACTTCGGCCGCCCCGGCAGCTACTTCGCCAGGCAGATCCACCGCTGGACGCAGCAATATCGCGCCTCCGAGACGGAGCGGATCGAGGCGATGGAGCGGCTGATCGAGTGGCTGCCCGCGCATTGCCCGGCGGACGACGAGACGACGCTGGTCCACGGCGACTTCAGGCTCGGCAACACGATCATCCACCCGACCGAGCCGCGCGTGGCCGCCGTGCTCGACTGGGAGCTCGCGACGCTCGGCCACCCGCTCGCCGACCTCGCCTACAACTGCCTGCCGTACCGGTTCGCGCGGGACTGGGAGGGGCTCGCGGACAGGGATCTGCGCGAGCTCGGCATCCCGACGGAGCAGGAGTACCTCGCGGCCTACTGCCGGCGCACCGGGCGCACGGCGATCCCCGACTGGGAGTTCTGCCTCGCGTTCTCGATGTTCCGGCTCTCGGCGATCGCGCAGGGCATCATGGGGCGCGTCGTCGCCGGCACCGCCAACGATCCCAACGCGCCCTCGCGGGGCCGGCGCGCCCGCCCGCTCGCCGAGTCGGCCTGGGCGCTGGTCGCCGGCCGCGCCGGATGACGCGTGCTGCACTTGGCGCTTGAAGCCCAACATCTTGGGTGATAGAGTCCCGCCGTATCCAACACCTTGACGAAGAGAGCGTGACGCCAGGGCGATGCCGGTGGGCTTGCTTCGCTCGCTGCTCCTGGAGATGATCGGAGCTCTCCCGGAATCCGGGTCTCGCGGTGACGTTCCCGGGCTCGGGACGCGCTACCTGGTCATCGTCGCACGGTCGGAGCCGGCGCTGTATGAACACCTTCGCAACCGCCACTCGAGCGACTCCCGGGTCCGCGTGGTGCTGGATCGACGCGGCGCCGCGGACGCTGCGCTCGAGCTTCCACCGGTCGAGCGCCGGGGCCGGCGCTCGTGGCTCGCCACCGGGGCCTCTCACGAGCTCGTCGCGCTCCCGCACCAGGACACCGCCGACACCAGCATCCACCCTCAGGAGGCGCCACGGGCGATGAACGACTCGGAGCTTCTCGACGATCGGCAGCGCGTCATCCGATGGCTCGACGAGAGCCAGCACCAGCTCGGCCGCGTGATCCCCGCGATGCTCGAGGACCGCGACAACCTGCGCCGCGCCCTCGGCGCCACGGAACAGGAGTGCGAGCGGCTGCGCGGCGAGCTCGAGCACCTGCGTCAGGTGGTGAGCGCGCTGCAGGCGGAGGTTCAGACCCTGCGCACGGAGCGGACCGCGATGGCCGACGCCTTCGGCGGTGTCGTCGACCTGCTCGGCCAGCTGCAGCGGCCGCTCGTCGAGATCTCGCGGCGCCTCCAGGCGCCGGAGCGGGTCCCCGCGGAGGTCGCGGCGGTCTAGCTAGCCGTCGCCCGCGCAACCGGGCCGCCGGGCGCGCGCGGGGGTGCGTCCCCCTCGACCACGACTGCCATCGAGCACGGCGCGTTTGGTCGAACGCGCTATGGCCTCCGCGCGCTGACTACACGGGTCTCGGGGGACGCGCCCCCGCGCGCGCCCGGCGGCCCGGCTCCACGGGCGACGGGGCGTCACAGGACTTCACGGGGCGTCACAGGACTTCGCGGACGGCACACGAGTCAGAAGACCGGACGCTCCACGTACGTGCCCCAGGCGTCGCGGAGGCGGGCGACGATCTCGCCGAGCGTGGCGTGCGCGCGGACCAGCTCGATCGTGACGGGCATCAGGTTGACCGCCGGGTCGTGCGCCTGGCGCGCGAGTTCCTCGAGCAGCGCGATCACGCGCCGGGCGTCGCGGCGCCGGCGGACCCCGCGGACCCGCTCGATCTGGCGCGCCTCCACCGCCGGGTCGACGCGGTGGATCTCGATCGCCGCGGGCGCCGGCGGCTCCACGAACCGGTTGACGCCGATGACCGGGCGCTCGCCGGACGCCCGCTCGCGGGCGATGGCGTAGGCGGAGTCGGCGATCTCGCGCTGGAAGTAGCCGCTCTCGACCGCCGCCACCGTCCCGCCCAGCTCGTCCACCTTCGCGAGGATCCGGTGCACCTCGGCCTCGATCTGGCTGGTGAGCGCCTCCACGTAGTAGGAGCCGCCCAGCGGGTCGACGACATTGGCCACCCGCGTCTCCTCGGCGATGATCTGCTGCGTGCGGAGCGCCAGCTTCATCGCCTGCTCGGACGGGATCGCGTAGGCCTCGTCGAGGCCGTTGGTGTGCAGGGACTGGCAGCCGCCCAGCACGGCCGCCAGGGCTTGCAGCGCCGTGCGCACGACGTTGTTCATCGGCTGGGCCTTGGTCAGGGTGGCCGCGGCCGTCTGGCAGTGGAAGCGCAGGCGCATCGACTCGGGTTTCGTCGCCCCGAACCGGTCCTTCATGAGCTTCGCCCAGACGCGGCGCGCGGCGCGGAACTTGGCGATCTCCTCGAAGAAGTCGGCCTGCGCCACGAAGTAGAAGGCCAGGCGCGGGGCGAAGGCGTCGACGGGCACCCCGCTCTTCACGACCTCCTCGACGTACGCGATGCCGTTGGCCATCGTGAAGGCGACCTCCTGCACCGACGTCGCCCCGGCCTCGGAGATGTGGTAGCCGCTGATGTTGACGGGGTTGTAGCGCGCCATGCGCTCGGCGCAGAAGACGATCATGTCGCGCATGAGGCGCATGGACGGCCGGATCGGGAAGATCCACTCCTTCTGCGCGACGTACTCCTTGAGGATGTCGGCCTGCACGGTCCCGGACAGCCGGTGCAGGTCCGCGCCGCGCGCCTCGGCCACCGCCACGTACATCGCGAGCAGGATCCACGCCGTGGGATTGATCGTCATCGAGACGGAAATGGCCTCGAGGTCGATCCCGTCGAAGAGCGCCTCGACGTCCTCGACGGTGTCGACGGCCACGCCCTCCCGGCCGACCTCGCCGAGCGAGCGCGGGTCGTCGGAGTCGTAGCCCATGAGCGTCGGCATGTCGAAGTCGACGGAGAGGCCTGTCTGTCCTTGCTCGATCAGGTACCGGAAGCGCGCGTTCGTGTCCTGGCCCGTGCCGAAGCCGGCGATCTGGCGCATCGTCCAGAGCCGCCCCCGGTACATCGTGGGGTACGGACCGCGCGTGAACGGCGGGCGCCCCGGGAGCCCGATGTCCTCGAAGGGAATGCCGGCCACGTCCTCCGGCGTGTACACGCGCCTGAGCGGCAGGCCCGAGGCCGTGCGGCACTCCGCGCGCGACTCCGGCTGGCGCTCCAGGAACTGCCGTAGCTCGTCGGCCTCCCAGGCCCGGCGGGCGGCGGCCACGCGCTCGATCGCGTCGGGGTCCAACATGCTCGTGTCGCTCCTCCCGGCCCGCCGCGGACCGCTCAGGCGCGCCGCTCCAGCGTGTGATGGTAGAGATCGCGGTCGTCGGTCACGCGGCGCGCCTTGAACTCGCTGCGCGGCAGCGTCCCTGCCGGAACGAGCTCGAGCACCGGCCGGACGCCCAGCCGGGCTTGCAGGCGTTCCCGCATCGTCAGCTCGAGCCGGGCGCGTCGCCCCGGCTCGACGTGGCTCGCGGTGTGCTCGGCGACGATCAGGAGGTGGT
>MGCE01000083.1 GCA_001790315.1 Candidatus Rokubacteria bacterium RIFCSPLOWO2_02_FULL_72_37
CGCCCGCGCTCCTCCTCGACCTCGACCGGTTCGAGCGCAACCTCGAGCGCATGGCCGCGCACGTGCGGCGCGCCGGCAAGCGCCTGCGCCCGCACGCGAAGACCCACCGCTGCCCCGAGATCGCGAAGCGCCAGGTCGCGGCGGGCGCACTCGGCGTCGCCTGCGCCAAGCTCGGCGAGGCCGAGGTGATGGCGGGCGCCGGCGTGCGCGGGCTCTTGATCACGACCGAGGTGGTCACGCCGGGCGGGATCCGCCGCCTCCTGCGCCTCGCGGCCGAGGCGCCCGACACGCTCGTCGTCGTGGACAATCCGGAGAACGTCGCCGACCTCGGGCGCGAGGCCGCCGCCGAGGGCGTGACGCTCGGCGTCCTGGTGGACGTGGACGTCGGCAACCGGCGCACCGGGATCCAGTCCGGGCCGCCGGCGGTCGCGCTGGCGCGCGCGGTCGCCGGGCAGCGCGCGCTGCGCTTCCACGGGCTCCAGGGTTACGCGGGACACTGCGCCCACGTCGTCGGGTGGGAGGCCCGCCGCGAGGCCTCGCGCGCGGCGCTCGCGCCGCTCATGGAGACGCGCCGCCTCTGTGAGGGGGCGGGGCTGGCCGTGGACATCGTCGCGGGCGGCTCGACCGGCACCTGGGACATCGACGTCGAGCTGCCCGGGCTCACCGAGCTCCAGGCGGGTTCCTATTGCGTGATGGACCTCGAATATCGCCGGATCGGCGGCCGCACCGGCGCCGCGCTCACCGACTTCGAGATGGCGCTCACCGTGATCGCGACGGTCGTGAGCGTGCCGACGGCGGACCGCGCCATGGTGGACGCCGGGCTCAAGGCCTTCTCGACCGACAAACCGTTTCCGCCCGAGCCCGTCGAGCGCCCGGGCCTCGAGTACGCGTTCGCGGGCGACGAGCACGGCCGTCTCACGATCACCGACCCCGCACGGGCGCCCCGCCTCGGCGAGCGCATCGAGTTCTTCCCGCCGCACTGCGACCCGACGGTCAACCTCTACGACCGGATCTACGCGCTCCGCGGCGAGAAGGTCGAGGCGGTCTGGGACGTCGCCGCGCGCGGGCGCTCGGACTGACGGGGAGCGGAGGCCGGGGGGCGATGGATTACACGCGCTGGACGACCGCGCTCGAGCACGCGCTCGCGACGCTCGCCGAGCGCGCGGGCGACCTGCTGCCGCGCGCGCTCACCGCGGGCATCCTGCTGCTGGCCGGCTGGCTCCTCGCGCGTCTGCTCCGGACGTGGACGGCGCGCGGGCTCGCGCGGCTCGGGCGCCTCGTCGACGGCCGTCCGACGCAGAGCCTCCTGCACCGGGTGGGGATCGAACGGCCGGTGGCCGAGCTGCTCGGCGCGATCGTGTACTGGGGGGTCCTGCTCCTCTTCGTCACGGCCGCGACCGACGCGCTGGGGCTGCCGCTGCTCGCCACGTGGCTCGCGGCCGCCTCGTACCACCTGCCGCGGATCCTGCTCGCGATCCTGGTCCTGATCGCGGGCGTGCTCCTCGGCAACCTGGGGCGCGACGCCGCCCGGGCCGCCGCGACCGCGGCGGGCATCGCCCACGACGCGCTGATCGGCCGGCTCGTCCAGGCGCTCGTCGTGGTGATCGCGCTCGTGACCGCGGTGGACCAGGTCGGCGTGGACATCCGGTTCCTCACCACGATCATCCTGCTCGCGGTCGGCGCGGGCAGCGGCAGCGTGGCCCTCGCCTTCGCGCTCGGCGCGCGCACGGCGGTCGCCAACATCATCGCGTGCCACTACCTGCGGCAGACCCACCGGCTGGGCGACGTCGTGCGCGTCGGCGGCGTGCAGGGCCGGATCGTCGAGTTCACCAGCTCGGCGGTGATCCTGGAGGGCGGCGAGGGGCGGATCCTCGTGCCCGCCAAGGAGTTCAGCGAGGGCGTGTCGCTCCTCGTGGAGGACCGCTAGGGTGGCGCTCGAGGACGCCCTCGCCCGCGAGCTGCTCGAGGCCCACCCCGACGCCGCCGCCGCGGTCCTCGAGCGGCTGCCCGTGGGCGAGGTGGCGGCCCTGCTCGACGCGGCGCCGGCCGAAGTCGTCGCGGCCGTCCTGCGCCACATGGCCACGCCGAGCGCCGTCGCGTGCCTCGGGCGCCTCGCGCCCGAGCGCGGCGCCGCGGCGCTGGCGGCGCTGCCGCTCGACACGGCGGCGGTGCTCGTGCGCCGGCTGGAGCGCGAGGCGCAGGAGCCGCTGCTGGCGGCGCTGCCGCCGGCGGCCGCGGCGCCGCTCGCGGCGCTCCTGCGCTACCCCGAGCGCACCGCGGGCGCCGTCATGGACCCGCGCGTGCTCGCGCTGCCCGAGGACCTGTCCGTCGAGGAAGCGCTCGCGCACGTGCAGCGCACACCCCAGCACGTCCTCTACTACCTCTACGTCGTCGGCCGCGCGCGGGGGCTCGTGGGCGTGCTGAACCTCCGCGAGCTGATGCTCGCGCACGCGGCCGCGCCGCTCGGTGCCGTCATGCGCTCCGCGACGGCACGGCTCGGCGTCCGCGACGGACTCCAGGCGGTCGTCGCCCACCCCGGCTGGCGCGGGCTTCACGCGCTGCCGGTCGTGGACGAGGCGGGCGTGTTCGTCGGCGCGGTCCGGTACGAGACGATGCGCCGGCTCGCCGCCGACGCGGACCGCCCGCCGCGGATCGAGGGCCCGCTCGGCACGCTCCTCGGCCTGGGCGAGCTGTGCTGGATCGGGCTCGCCGGCGTGGTCGAGCAGCTCGCCTCGGCGCGTGCGCGCCCGGCGCCGGGCGGGTCCGCGGAGGAGCGGCGTGACCGCTGACGCGCGGGGCGCCGCCCGCGCGCTCGGCGAGGCGCTCGTCGGCCGCTATCCCGACGCGGCGGCGCGGCTCCTCGAGGGCGCCACGCCGGAGGAGGCGGCGCGCCTGCTCGAAGCCCACGCCGTCCCCCACGCGCTCGCGCTCTTCGAGCGGCTCACGCCCGAGGTCGCGGCCGAGGTCCTCGCGCGCCTCGCCGCCGACGCGGTGCGGCGGCTGCTGCCCGCGATGGACCCGGCGCGGGCCGCGGCGACGCTCGCGCGCTGCGAGCCGGACGTGCGCGCCCGCTGGCTCGGGCTGCTCCCGCCCGCGGTCGCCGCCGAGCTCCGGAGCCTCATGGCGTACGACGCCGACAGCGCCGGCCATCTCATGGACCCGCGCGCGATCACGCTCCGGCCCGACGCCACCGCCGGCGCCGCGCTCGTGCGCCTGCGCGCCGCGCGCGGGCGCCTGATCCACGAGGTCTTCGTCGTCGAGCCGGACGGCCGGCTCGTCGGCGAGGTGCGCGTGCAGGACATCGCGACCGCGGACCCCGAGGACCGGCTCGAGCGGCTCGTGCGCCCCGTGCGGGCGCAGGTGCTCCCCGTCGCCTCGCGCGAGGAGGTCGTCGACCTGTTCACGGAGCGGAAGCTCGCGACGCTCCCGGTCGTGGACGTGGAGGGCCGCCTGCTCGGCGTCGTGCGGCAGGCGGCGTTCGTCGCGGCGGCCGAGGAGGAAGCGAGCGCCGACATCCAGACGATGGTGGGCGTGAGCGCCGAGGAGCGCGCGCTCTCGGGCGTGCTCTTCTCCGTCCGCCAGCGGCTGCCGTGGCTCGAGCTGAACCTGGCGACGGCGTTCCTCGCCTCCGCGGTCGTCGGCCTGTTCGAGAGCACGATCGCGCGCTTCACCGCGCTCGCGGTCCTCATGCCGATCGTCGCCGGCCAGTCGGGCAACACCGGGGCGCAGGCGCTCGCGGTCACGATGCGCGGGCTCTCGCTCCGCGAGATCCGCTCGCGCCACTGGTTCGCCGTGACGAGCAAGGAGGTCCGCGTCGCCTTCCTCAACGGTCTCGCGATCGCGCTCACGACGTCGGCGGGCGTCTGGGTGTGGAGCCGCTCGTCGGGGCTCGCGTTCGTCATCGGGCTCTCGATGGTCATCTCGATGGTGGCCGCGGGCCTGGCCGGTGCGACGATCCCGATCGCGCTCGCCGCGCTCGGGCGTGACCCGGCGCAGTCGTCGTCCATCTTCCTGACGACCGTCACGGACGTCGTCGGGTTCCTCTCGTTCCTCGGGATCGCGACGCTGCTGGCCGGCCTCCTCGCCGCCGGCTAACGGAGGAGGATCGGCAGCAGCTCCGGCAGGGCGCTGAGGCGGAACTCGGCCTCGCCGAAGTCCTCGTGGCGCGTCGCCGGGCAGGGAATCGCCGCGCACGCCATCCCCGCGGCCTTCGCGGCGAGCAGGCCGTTGCGCGAGTCCTCGACGACCAGACACTCGCCGGGCGGCACGTGCAACCGCCGCGCGGTCTCGAGAAAGAGGTCGGGCGCGGGCTTGCCGCGGCCCACCGCGAGGCCCGAGACCTGCTCCCGGAGCTCGACCGCGAGGTCGAGCCGGTCCACCGTGACGCGGATCAGCTCGGGCGCGGACGACGAGGCGACGGCCAGGCGGTAGCCCCCGTCGTGGAGCCGGCGGGGCACCTCGGGCACGCCCGCCATCGGCACCGTGCGCTCGCGCGTCAGACGGATCAGCAGCGCCGTGCGCCGGCGCGTCAGCTCCGACTCGTCCACCGGCAGGCGGTGGCGGGCGCGGAGCACGCCGAACACCTCCAGGTCGGTGTGGCCGAAGAACTCCCGGTTCTCGCGGTCCGTGTACTCGACGCCGAACGGCCGGAGGACCTCGCGCATCGCGTCCACGTGCATCGGCTCGGAGTCCACCAGCACGCCGTCCATGTCGAAGATGACGGCGCCGTACCGGGGGGGCGGGCGGCGGATCACGCGGCGGGACGGTGCGCCGCCGTCACCAGAGGCCCCAGAAGACGTCCTGCGCGGCGGCCGCGGTGGGCGCGCGGAACAACGCTTCCCGCGCGCTCGCTGCGCCAGCGAGGCCGTGGCAGTACCACGCCAGGTGCTTCTTCGTCTGGACGATCGCGAGGCGCGGCGCCAGGTGCGTCTCGATCAGCGCGCAGTGGCGGCGGATGATCCGCGCCCGCTCGTCGCGGGGCACGTGGGCGCCGCGGAAGATCCACGGCGCGCCGAGGGCGCCGCGGCCGATCATGACCGCCGCGCAGCCCGTCGCCCGCATCATGGCGGCGGCGTCGGCGGCGCTGCGGACGTCGCCGTTGCCGACGACAGGAACGCGTACGGCGTCCACCACGGCGGCAACGATCTCCCAGGGCGCCACGCCCGCGAACTGCTGCGAGCGCGTCCGCGGGTGGACCGTGAGCGCGGCGACGCCCTCGCGCTCGGCGATCCGCGCGATCTCGACGGCGTTCACGGTGCGGTCGTCCCAGCCGCCGCGGATCTTGACCGTGAGCGGCACGCCGATCGCCTTGCGGAGGGTGCGGAGGATCAGCGCGGCGGCGAGCGGGTCGCGCATGAGCGCCGCGCCCTGGCCCTTGGCGACCACCTTGGCGACGGGGCAGCCCATGTTGAGGTCGATCGCGTCGGCGCCCGCGGCCTCGAGCCGGCGCGCCGCCTCGGCGAGGACGTCGGGGTCCGCACCGAGGAGCTGCATCGCGACCGGTTGCTCGCCGGGCAGCACCCGGGTCAATTCGAGCGTCCTGGCGTTGCCCGCGACGAGAGCGCGGGCGTCGATCTCCTCGCTCGTCAGCGGTCCCGCGCCGCACTCGCGCGCGACCAGCCGGAACGGCGCGTTCGTCACCGCGGCCATCGGCGCCAGGCGCAGGTCGAGCGTCATGCCCGTCGGGGTTCAGAGGGTCCGCTTGAACACCCGGCCGCCCTTCATGATGAGCCGGAGGTTGTCCTGGACCTGGAACACGCGCAGGCTCTTCAGTGGGTTGCCGGCGACGACGAGGAGGTCGGCGTACTTGGCGGGCTCGACCGTGCCGATCCGGTCCTGCATGCGGAACAGCTCGGCGTTGACCTTCGTCGCCGACAGGAGCACCTCCATCGGCGTCATCACCTGGCCCTTCAACTCGAGTTCGACGGCGCGCTGGGTCATCATGTCGCCGAGGAGATCGGAGCCCGAGCCGATCTTGCAGCCCGCCCGGTAAGCGTACGTGAGCCCCTGGACGGACTGTTGGCGCGCCAGGTCGATCTTCTGGACCTGGTGGTCGCCGATGCCGTAGCGCTTGCCCTCGCGGTAGATCGCCTCGTAGGTGACCATCGTGGGCACGAGGAAGGCGCCCGCGTCCTTGATCGCCTGGGCCGCGGCCTCGCGGATCAGGTTGCCGTGCTCGATCGAGCGGACGCCGGCGGCGACCGCGTTGCGGACGGCCGAGTCCGAGTAGGCGTGGGACAGCACGTACTTGCCGACGGCCTGGGCCTCTTCCACCGCGGCGCGCATCTCGGCCACCGTGAACTGGGTCGTGTCGAGCTCGTCGGAGGGCGACATCGCGCCGCCGGAAGCCATGATCTTGATCTGGTCCACGTCGCGGCGGAGCTGCTCGCGCACCGCCTTGCGGACCTCGGCCTCGCCGTCGGCGATCGAGCCGATCATCCCGATGCAGCAGTCGAGGGGCGGGATCCACTCGGCGCGGCGTCGCTTGTCGCCGTGGCCGCCGGTCTGCGAGACGTAGTGGCCGCTGACGAGCAGCCGCGGGCCGGGGAAGTGCCCCTCCTCGAGGGCCAGGCGGAAGCCGTAGTCGGCGCCGCCGGCGTCGCGCACGGTCGTGAACCCCTGCAGCAAGCACTCCTCGGCGCGGCGCATCGCGCGGGCGGCGATGTAGCTCGGCGGGTAGTAGCGGTGCTGGTCGGTGATGTTCTCGGTGACCGCGCAGATGTGGACGTGGGCGTCGGTGAGGCCGGGCATGAGCGTCGCGCCCTTGCAGTCGAGCGTCGTCACGGGGCCGGGCAGCGCGCCGACCGTGCCGCCCGGGAGGACGTCCTTGATCCGGTCGTCCTCGACGACGACGGCGGCGCCTTCCCGCGGGTCGGCGCCGGTGCAGTCGATCAGGAACGCGTTGGTGAAGACCGTGAGGCTCACCTCGCCACCACCTTGGCGTCGTACATCCACACCTTCTCGTCGGCGCGCGGCGACCACTCGACGTGGCTCGCGACGCCGTAGAGGTCGTGCTGCTGCCAGAGCGGCACCCACGCCGCCTCCTCGTGGGCGAGCCGCTGCAGCTCGGCGTACGCGGCCGCGCGGCCCTTCGGATCCACGATCGTGATCGCCTTGGCGATCTTCTCGTTGATCAGCGGGTTGTTGCCGTAGGAGGAGTAGGTCTGGTTGGCCTGGAAGAGCGGTTCGATCACGCCCTGCCCGAACACGGCCGGCCCCCAGCCGAGGAAGAACATGTCGCCGGTGTTGCGGTTCTTGATCTTGTCCAGGTGGGTGCCCCACTCGTTGACGACCACGTTGACCTTGATGCCGAGCCGCTGGAGCTGCGCGGCGATCGCCAGCGAGACGTCCTTGTCGAGCGGGTAACGACCCGACGGCGTATCGAGCGTGAGCTGGAGCTTCGCCGGATCGTGGCCGGCCTCCCTCAGGAGGGCCGCGGCGCGCTGCGGGTCGTGCGTGTAGCACTCGACCGGGGCGTAGTCCACGTTCGCGGGCGAGAGCGGCCCGCAGATCTTCGTGGCGCGCCCCTTGAGCACCTGCGCGATCAGCTCGTCCACGTTGACCGCGTGGTTGATCGCGCGGCGCACGCGCGGGTCCTGCATGGGCCCGGGCTTGAGGTTGACGAGGGCGAGGTAGTTGATGCGGGAGGAGACGGCCGCGCGGATCTTCGCGCGCCCGCTCCGCTCCACGGCCTCGACCACGTGGGGCGGGACGTCCTTCATGATGTCGATCTCGCCGGAGAGGAGCGCGGCCATCCGCGCGCTGAACTCCGGAATGAAGCGGAACGTGACGCGGGCGACATCGGCGGGGCCGGCCCAGTAGTCGGGGTTCCGCTCGAGCACCAGTCGCTCATCGCGCCGCCACTCGACGAACCTGAATGGCCCCGTGCCGATCGGGTGCTGGTTGAGCTTCTCGGGGCCGAGCTCCCGGAGCGCCTTGGCCGGCAGGACGAGAAAGTCGGTCAGCGACGCACGGTCGATCAGGCTCGGCCACGGCTTCTCGGTGACGAGCCGGACCGTGTACGGGTCCACGATCTGGACCTCCTTGACGAGCCGCCAGTACGCCGCATAGTGGCTCTTGCTGGCGGGGTTCTTCAGGTAGTCCATGGTGGCCTTGACGGACTGCGCGTCGAAGGGCTCGCCGTTGTGGAACTTGACGCCCTGGCGGAGCGTGAACTCCCAGGTCGTGTCGTTGACGATCCTCCAGCCGGTCGCGAGCATCGGCTTCGGGCGCAGCGTCTTCGGGTCGCGGTCGAGCAGGCGATCGTAGATGTGCTCGAGCTGCGTGTTGGTCGTCCAGTCCACGATCGTGACGGCGAGCATCGTGCGCGGCTCGGCGCCGAGGCCGATCACCACCTCCTTGCTCTTGACGCGATCCTGGGCGCCGGCGGGCGCCGCGGCGAGGAGGCCGAGGAGCAGCGAGACGGCGAGAGCGCTTCGGAGGCCACGCATGGAAATCTCCTTGTCTCGGGCGCTGGGCACGGGTGGCGCCGTCATGTTCAGACTCTGAGTTTGGGGTCGAGGCGGTCGCGCAGCCAGTCGCCGAGCAGGTTGACACCGAGTGCCGTCAGCGCGAGCGCCGCGCCGGGGAACGCGGCGAGCCACCACGCGACATAGAGGAAGTCGCGGCTCTCCGAGAGCATGCTGCCCCACGCGGGCGTCGGCGGCTGGACGCCGAAGCCGAGGAAACTGATCGCCGCCTCCGCCACGATGAACTGCGAGAACTGGAGACTCGCGACCACCACGATGGACGGCGCCACGTTGGGCAGGACGTGCCGGAACAGCAGCCGGGCGCGGCCGACGCCGAGCGCCGCGGCGGCGTGGACGTACTCACGCTGCTTCACGGAGAGCACCTCGCCGCGCACCACGCGAGCATACACGACCCACCCCGCGGCCGAAAGGCTCAGGATGATGTTGCGCAGGCCGAGCCCCACGATGGCATTGATGGTCATCGCGAGCAGGATGAACGGAAAGGACAGCTGCACGTCGGCGATGCGCATGAGGACGGCGGAGGGCCAGCGCTCGACGAAGCCCGCGACGAGCCCGAGCAGGCCGCCCACCACCGCCGTGAGCAGCACGGTGCAGCCGCCGATGAAGAGCGCGAGGCGCGCGCCGTAGAGCACGCGCGCCAGCAGGTCGCGCCCGAGCTGGTCGGTGCCCAGGAGGTGGCCGGGCGTGCCCGGCGGCTTGAGGCTCTGGACGAGGTCGGCCCGCAGCGGATCGTGGGGCGCGAGCCACGGCGCCGCGACGGCCACGACGAGCGTCACGAGCGTGACGCCTACCCCGAGGAATTTCTTCATGGGCGGTTCATCGGAGGCGCACGCGCGGGTCGAGCCAGCCATAGAGGAGGTCCACGGCCAGGTTGATGAGCGTGTAGAGCACCGAGATCAGGAAGACCGCCGCGAGCACGACCGGGAAGTCGCGGTTGAGGAGGGCCTGGACGGTCAGCCGGCCCAGGCCCGGCCAGGCGAAGATCGTCTCCGTGATGACGGCGCCGCCGAGGAGCTGGCCCGCCTCGAGCCCCGCGAGCGTGACGATCGGGATCGCCGAATTGCGCAGCGTGTGCTTGCCGATCACCCGGGCCTCGCCGAGCCCCTTGGCGCGCGCGGTCAGCACGTAGTCCTCGCCGAGCACGTCGAGGACGGCCGAGCGGGTGAGCCGCGCGATGCGGGCGGCGAAGAACGCGGCGAGGACGATCGAGGGCATCACGAGGTGGGCGAGCGACCCTCGCCCGCCGGTCGGCAGCCAGCCGAGCTGCACGGAAAAGAGGTAGATCATCATGAGCCCGAGCCAGAAGCCCGGCGTCGCCTGGCCCAGGACGGTCGCGAGCGTCCCGAGGTGGTCGAGCAGGCTGTCGCGATGCACCGCGGACACGACGCCGAGCGGCACCGCGATCGCGAGGGTCAGCAGGAGCGCCGTGCCGCCGAGGAGCAGCGTCGCCGGCACGCGCTCGAGCACGAGGGCCAGCGCATCGCGCCGGTAGCGGAGGGACTCGCCGAAGTCCCCGCGGAGCGCGCCCGCGACGAAGCGCCCGTACTGGATCGCGATCGGGTCGTTGAACCCCAGGCGCTCGCGGAACTCGTTCACGTCCTTCGCCTGGATGTCCATCGGCATGAAGAGCAGCACGGGATCGCCCGACAGGCGCACCATGCCGAAGACCGCCGTGAGCGAGAGAAAGACGACGAGCGCGGTCTGGACGAGGCGCGAGGCGACGTAGGCCCGCATGGGCCTACAGTTGTATCACGGCGCTACGCGTGGTCGCGCTTGAGCTGGGCGGCGATCGGTCCTTCGCGCCGCGCCGGGTGCGGCGCTCAGCAGGCGACCCAGCGCCCCTCGATCCAGATCGGCTGCCAGTACCCGGACGGGAAGACCTGGGGCGCGTAGTGGCCCTCGACCCAGAGGGCGTCGGTGTTGTAGTGGCCCGGCACCCACGCGTAGTAGACCTGGCTCTGCGGCACCCACTGATGGGTGAAGGCACCGGGCGCCCAGCACGTGCGCGGCGCGAGGTAGACGGGCCGGGGCGCGACGATCACGCGGCCGGGGTGCCGATGGACGTGGCGGGGGTGGCCGGTGTGGGGGAACGGCGTTCCGCCGATGACGATGCGCACGCCGCCGGCCGCCGCGGGGACGGGCCCCGCTGCCAGCGCCGCGAGGAGCAGGGCGAGCGCGAGCGTGACGGTCCTGGCCATATCCTCACCTCACCTCCTGAGACGCCGGCACGGCGCCGAGCGTTTCGCCCCGCGGCGATGCCCCATGCGCCCGCCCGCTGACTCCCGCCCTACCACCGAGCAGCGGCCTCGACCGTCGCGCGGTACCACGGCGCGTCGGGGAACGTGATCGGACGGATCGCGGGCAGCGTGACACCCGCGCGGCGATACGCCTCGACGTAGGCTCGCGCGGCGCCGGCGTCGCCGACGGCGCCCAGAGCCTCGGCGAGCGCCACGGGCACCTCGCCGCTCCGGTCGTACGCTCGGAGCGCCTCGCCGAGGCCGGCCGCCTCCAGCATCGCCCGGTAGAACGGCAGCATGACGTAGCGCACGAGCTCGCCCCGGAACGCCTCGAGCGCCGCGGGCCGATCGTCGGTGACCGCGAGCGGGACCGCCGCGACGACCTCGAAGCCCTCGAGCGTCTTCCCCGCGCGCCGCCGCCCCCGGTCGAGCGCGGGCAGCGCCACGTCGCGCACGTAGGCGGGGGGACAGAGCCACAGCACCGCGCCGTCGGCGATCTCCCCGGCCAGCTCGCACATCCGCGGCGAGAGGGCGGCGAGGACGATGCGCGGCGCCGGCGGCCGCACCGGGACGGCGAGGCTCCAGCGGACGTTGAAGTGCCGGCCCTCGAACGCCGCACCCTCGCCGAGCGCGCCGCGGAGCACCGCGACGTACTCGCGCATGACGCCGAGCGGCGCCGTCAGCGAGAGCCCGAGCATCTGCTCCATCGAGGCGCGGTGGCTCACGCCGAGCCCGAGGACGAAGCGGCCGCCCGTCAGCTCGGAGAGTGTCAGCGCCGCCTGGGCCGTCGCCACCGGGTGGCGCGGGTAGATCGGGAGCACGCCCACCCCGAGGCCGAGCCGCGTCGTGGCCGCGCCGTAGGCCGCGAGCACCAGGAAGCTGTCGCGCCCGAGCCCGTGGGTGACCCACACGCTCTCGTAGCCGAGCGCCTCGGCGCGGCGCGCGAGGTCCACCGCGGCGGCGAGATCGCGCCCCGGAGAGAGAAACGCGGCGCGCCGCGCGGCGTCAGCCATGGAGGATCGAGACCTCCATCGCGTCGTCGTCGAACTCGTACGCGCGCGAGGCCCAGCGCCCGCCGGGCCGGCGCACGTACTCGAGGTACGGGGCGACGTCGCGGCGGTAGATGCCCGTGTTGTCGGCGACGACCACGGCGCCGGGAACGAGCTTGGGCTCGACCTGGCGCAGGTAGTCGGCGTAGTCCTCCTTGACGGCGTCGATCAGGACGAAGTCGAAGCGCCCCGGCAGGAGCGGGATCATCCGGAGCGCGTCAGCGACGATCACTCTCACGCGCCTCGCGAGCCCAGCGGCCGCGACGTTCTCCTTGGCGATGTGGGCCAGGTACGCGTTCGCCTCGATGCAGGTGAGCCGCCCCTTCGGCCGCATCGCGCCCGCGGTGAGGATCGCCGAGTAGCCGAAGAGCGAGCCGATCTCGAGGGCGCGCGTGCACCCGTGCCGGTCGATCAGGCGCCGGATCAGACGCCCCTTGGCCCGGCCGACGACGGGGATGTGCCAGAGCGTCGTGGCGCGGTCCATCAGCGCCAGCATCCGCCGCGCGGTCTTCGTCATGCGCGCGCCGGGAGCCGCGCGGCGACGCCGTCGGGCAGCGGGTAGCGGCGCGTGACCTGGCCGGCCTTGACGATCTGACCGGGCAGCGTGCGGCCGACGATCTCCTGGACCCGCCGTGAGACGGCGACGAGCCGGCCGAGGTCGATGCCGGTCTCGACGCCCATCGCGTGCAGGCAGTGGACGAGGTCCTCGCTGCACACGTTGCCCGACGCCCCGGGCGCGAACGGGCAGCCCCCGAGCCCGCCGATCGACGAGTCGAAGTGCGTGACGCCACACTCCATCGCCGCCAGGATGTTCGGGATGGCCATCGCGCGGGTGTCGTGGGTGTGGAGGGTCCACTCGACCCCCGGGAAGCGCGACATCAGGTGGCCGAGCACCTCGCCGACCTGGCGCGGGTTCGCCATGCCGGTGGTGTCCCCGAGGCCGATCGCGCGCGCGCCCATGTCCACGAAGCGCGCGACCACGCTCTCCAGGCGGGCGACCGGCACGTCGCCCTCGAACGGGCAGCCGAACGCGGTCGAGATGCCCCAGCCCACGTGCACCTTCGCACGCTCGGCCACCTGCTGGACCGCGCGGAGCTTCGCGATCGATTCGGTGATCGTCATGTTGACGTTGGCGAGGTTGTGGCTCTCGCTCGCCGAGACGACCGTGTGGATCGCGTCCACGCCCGCGTCCACGGCGCGGACCGCGCCCTTCTCGTTCGGC
>MGCE01000084.1 GCA_001790315.1 Candidatus Rokubacteria bacterium RIFCSPLOWO2_02_FULL_72_37
CGTGTCGTCAGCGCGCGTCGCAGGTCGTGCGTCGTCACCGGCGTCGCGCCCGGTGCGCCGTCGTGGTCGAGCAAGGGAGCGGCGGCCCAGCCCCGCCGGCACGCGGCGCATCAGCGGATCTTCGCGACCAGGTGGTTGATCTGGCTCGCCTGGTGCGCGGCCCCGTACCCGTTGTCGATGTTCACGACCGAGACGCCCGGCGCGCACGAGTTCAGCATCGCGAGGAGCGCGGCAAGACCGCCGAAGGAGGCGCCGTAGCCCACGCTCGTCGGCACGGCGATCACCGGCCGATCCACGAGGCCGCCGATCACGCTCGGCAGGGCCCCTTCCATGCCGGCGACGGCGACGATCACGTTGGCGTCGGCGAGCAGATCGTAGTGGTCCAGCAGCCGGTGGAGTCCCGCCACCCCGCAATCCCACACGCGCTCGACCCGGTTGCCGAGGGCCTCCGCCACGAGCGCCGCCTCGTCGGCGATCGGCAGGTCGGCCGTTCCCGCGGCGGCGACCACGACGAGCCCCACGGCCTCGGCGGGCTCCGGGCGGACGACGACGAGCCGCGCCCCCGCGTGATAGACGTGCGGGAGCCCGGCGCCGGCGACCGCGGCCGCGACGTCCGCGCTCGCGCGCGTCGCGAGCACGTTGGCGTGGTGCTCGGCCAGCCGGCGCACGATCGCGACGACCTGCTCCGGCGTCTTGCCGGGGCAGAACACCGCCTCCGCGGCGCCGCCGCGGAGCGCGCGGTGGTGGTCGACCTTCGCGAAGCGCAGGTCCTCGTAGGGCAGGCGCCGCAGCCGGTCGGCCGCGGCCGTGACGTCGAGGCGACCGGCCTGCACGTCCTCGAGGAGCCGCCGCACGACCTCGCGGTCCACCGCTCAGGCCCCCGGCGTCTTCGGCCGCGGCCGGAGCAGCAGGTTCGCGCTCCCGGACTGGAAGCCGGCCAGGTCGAGCGCGACGTAGAAATACCCGAGCTCGCGCAGGCGCGAGACGATCGCCTCGTGCCGCCCGTCCTCCCAGAGCCGCGCCATCTCCTCGTGCGCGATCTCGAGCCGGGCGAGTCGATCGTGATGGCGGACGCGGAACCGGCGAAAGCCGAGCGATCGGACGACCTCCTCGGCGGCGTCGACCCTGCGGAGCTTCTCGGCGGTGATGTGGTCGCCGTACTGGAAGCGCGAGGACAGGCAGGCGAACGATGGCTTGTCCCAGGTCGGGAGGCCGAGGCTGCGGGACAGCTCACGGATCTCCGCTTTCCACAGCTCGGCCTCGATCATCGGCGCCCGCACGCCGCGCGCCTGCGCCGCCTTCATGCCCGGGCGGTGGTCGCCGAGATCGTCCATGTTCGCGCCGTAGACGAGCGTCCGGCAGCCCTCGCGCTCCGCGATCGGCGCGAGCTTCGTGAACAGCTCCTCCTTGCAGAAGAAGCAGCGATTGATCGGATTGGCCGCGTAGTCGGGATTCGCCAGCTCCTCCGTGCGCACGACGACGTGGCGCATGCCGAGGAGTGTTGCGAGCCGCCGTGCCTCGGCGAGCTCTCCCGCGGGGTACGTCTCGGAGTCCGCGGTGACGAGCACCGCCCGCGGGCCGAGGGCGTCCTTCGCCGCGCGGGCCAGCAGGCTCGAGTCCACGCCGCCGGAGAAGGCGACGACGACGCTCTCCATCCCCCGGAGCAGCTCGAGCAGTCGCGCGTACTTGGTCTCGCTCATGCCTCGAGCCGGATCAGATCGTGGAACGCCGCATACCGATCGGCGATGTCCGCCGGCTTGAGCCGCGTCAGGCGCCGGAGCGAGAAGTCCTCCACCGTGAACGAGGCCATGACCGAGCCGTACACGACCGCACGCCGCATGGCCGCGGCGTCCACCCGGTCCTGGGCCGCGAGGTAGCCCATGAAGCCGCCGGCGAAGGTGTCGCCGGCACCCGTCGGGTCGTACACGGACTCCAGCGGGTACGCCGGGACGAAGAAGAACGCGCCGTCCGCCAGCATGAGCGCCCCGTACTCCCCCCGCTTGACGACCACGATGCGCGGGCCCATCCCGGAGATCGCCCGGGCCGCGCGGATCAGGTTGGGCTCGCTCGCGAGCTGGCGCGCCTCGGCGTCGTTGATCGTGACCACGTCCACCTCGCCGAGGGCCCGGCGCAGCTCCGTCTGCTTGCCCTGGATCCAGAAATTCATCGTGTCGAGCGCCACGAGGCGGGGCCGCTCCTTCATCTGCCGGAGGACGTCGATCTGCAGCGCGGGGTCGATGTTCGCGAGGAACAGGAACGGGGTGCGGCGGAGATCGTCCCCGAGGTCGGGCCGGAAGTCCGCGAGCACGTTCAGCTGGGTGTCGAGCGTCTTCGCCTCGTTCAGGTCCCAGCCGTACTCCCCGGCCCAGCGGAACGTCTTGCCCTCGGAGGCCTGGAGCCCACGCGTGTCCACGCCCCGGTCGGCGAGCAGGCGCCGGTGCGTCTCGGGGAAGTCCCCGCCGACCGTCGCGACCAGGCGCACCTGGGTGAAGAAGCTCGCCGAGTACGAGAAGTACGTCGCCGAGCCGCCGAGCACCTCGCTCACCTTCCCGAACGGCGTCTCGACGCTGTCGAGCGCCACGGAGCCCACGACCAGGAGATCAGCCACGGCGACGCGCCCCTTTCGCGGCCGGCCGCGTCGCAGGGCGGCGCGCCGGGAAGTATCGGCGGAGCAGCAGGTCGAGCTTGCGGCGGGTGGCCGGGGGGAACGCGCTCGGGCGCGTGATCACCGCGCTCTCGAGCAGGCTGCCGCAGGCGCACTCCCGCGGCGAACCGATCAGGGGGATGACGCGCCGGAGGACCTCCTTGGCCGTCGCGACGTTCTTCAGGAGGTTCTGGACGACCGCCTCGACCGACACCACCTCGTGCGTCTCGTGCCAGACGTCGTAGTCCGTCGCCAGCGCGAGCGTCGCGTAGCAGAGCTCGGCCTCCCGCGCCAGCTTCGCCTCCGGCATGTTGGTCATGCCGATCACGTCCACGCCCCAGCCCCGGTAGATCCGCGACTCCGCTTTCGTCGAGAACTGGGGGCCCTCGATGCAGATGTAGGTGCCGCCGCGGTGCACGGTCGCCCCCGTCCGACGCGCGGCCGTCTCGAGCGCCCCCGCGAGGTCGGCGCACACGGGCTCGGCCATCCCCACGTGGGCGACGATCCCGTCGCCGAAGAACGACGAGGCGCGCCGGCGCGTCTGGTCGAAGAACTGGTCGGGAATCACGAGGTCGAGCGGCCGGATCGCTTCCTTCATCGAGCCCACTGCGGAGATCGAGATCACCCACTCCGCGCCGAGGGCCTTCAGACCCCAGACGTTCGCGCGGAAGTTCAGCTCGCTCGGCATGAGCCGGTGTCCACGTCCGTGGCGGGGCAGGAAGATCACGCGCCGCCCCGCGAACGTCCCGACGCAGTACGCGTCCGACGGTGCGCCGAAGGGCGTGCGCACCCGCTCCCACGCGACGCCGGTCAGGCCCTCGAGCTCGTAGAGCCCGCTGCCGCCGATGATCCCGATGGATGGCCGGCTCACACGAATTCCCCCAGGGCGCGCTCGCCGCGCACGCCGGTGACGCGGACCCGCGCGAGCGTGCGCATGCGCCCGTCCGGCCCCGGAAAGACCACCTCCACGTAGTTCCCCGTGAGGCCGATCAGGCCGCCCGTGCCCCGGTCGCGCGTCTCGAGCACGAGCACCTCCTGCACGCTTCCCCGGAGCCGCTCCCTGAACGCGGCGCCCTTCGCGCGCCCGAGCTCGCGGAGCTCGCGGCCCCGACGCCCGGACGTCGCGCCGTCCACGCGATCGGCGAGCGCCGCGGCCTCGGTTCCCCGCCGCGGCGAGAACGGGAACACGTGCAGGTACGAGAACGGCAGGGCCCCCACGAGCGCCCGCGTCTCCGCGAAGTCGGCGTCGCTCTCACCGGGGAAGCCGACGATGACGTCGGCGCCGAGACCGAGCGCCGGGATCGCCGCCGCGAGACGCTCGATCAGGCGCCGGTACATCGCAGCCGTGTACGGCCGCCGCATGCGGCGCAGCACGCGGTCGCTCCCGCTCTGGAGGGGCACGTGCAGGTGCGGGGCGATCACCCGCGAGGTCGCCAGCGTCTCGAGCAGGTCTTCGGTGAAGTAGGCCGGGAGCAGCGAGGACAGGCGCAGCCAGCGCAAGCCGGGAAGCGCCGCGAGCCCGCGGAGCAGCGCGGCCAGCGTCGTGCGCGGGTGGAGATCGGCGCCGTAGGAGCCGAGGTCCACGCCCGTGAGGGTGAGCTCCACGTGGCCCGCCTCGACGAGCCGGCGCGCGTGGTCCAGGACGACCCTCGGCTCGAGGCTCCGGCTCCGGCCGCGCGCGCGCGGCACGATGCAGAACGCGCACCGGTGCTGACACCCGTCCTGGACCTTGAGGAACGCGCGGGAACGGGCGCCGACATGCGCGAGCGGCGGGATCTCCACCCCGCGCGCCCCGGCGATGTCCGAGACGTGGACGCGCGCGCCCGCACCGGCCAGGAGGCCGTCGATCAGCTCGGCCAGCCGCGCCTTGTCGGCGTTGCCGACGACCAGATCCACCTCGGCGAGCCCCGCGACCTCGCCGGGGCTGGTCTGCGCCCAGCAACCGGTCACGACCAGCCGTCCGCCCGGGCTCACGCGCGCCGCCCGGCGGATCGCCTGCCGGTCGGAGAACTCGGCACGCGCCGTGACCGTGCAGGTGTTCACCACGACCACGTCGGCGGGCGCCTCGACCGGTACGGTGCGGAAACCGCGCGCCTCGAGCGCCGTCTGGAGCTGCGCGCTGTCCACCTGGTTCAGGCGGCAGCCGAGGGTCGCGAAGGAGACGGTCCGCGCCCTCACGCGGTGACCGACTCCCGGAGCTGGCCGCACGCCGCGCCGATGTCCTCCCCCTTGCTCCAGCGCACGGTCGTCGTGATCCCCGCGTCGAGCAGGACGGACTGGAAGGCGAGAATCCGTGGGAGCGGCGGCCGCCGGAACTCGGCCCCCTCCCAGTCGTTGAAGGGGATCAGGTTGACCTTCGCGCGAAGCCCCCGGAGGAGCTGGGCGAGCCGGCGGGCTTCCTCGGGTGTGTCGTTGACGCCGTCGAGCAGCACGTACTCGAAGAAGATTCGCTGGCGCGGCGCGAGCGGATAGCGCCGGAGCGCCGCCATCAGCGCCGCGAGATCGAACGAGCGGTTCACCGGCATGAGCCGCTCGCGCGCCTGGTCGGTCGCGGCATGGAGCGAGACCGCGAGGTTCACCTTCAAGTTCTCGCGGCCGAGCTTCTCGATGCCCGGCACGAGCCCGACGGTCGAGACGGTGATGCGGCGGGGCGAGTAGCCGACGCCGAGCCTGGCGTCGCTGAGGATCCGGAGCGAGGTCACCAGCGCCGCGAAGTTCGCGAGCGGCTCGCCCATCCCCATGAACACGATGTGCGTGACCCGCTGACCGGGAGCGAGCAGACGGTTGGCCGCGAGCACCTGGCCGACGATCTCGGCCGGCGTCAGGTTCCGCTCGAGCCCCATCACGCCCGTCAGGCAGAATCGGCACTCGAAGCCGCAGCCCACCTGCGTCGAGACGCAGAGGGTCATCCGATCGTCGTCGGGCATCAGCACGGAGCTCACCCGGCTCCCGTCCCCGAGGACGAAGACCAGCTTGCGGCTGCCGTCCCGGGAGGGCTCGACCCGCTCCGGCTCGGGCACCGCGATGCATGCGCCCAGGGCGAGCCGCTCGCGGAAGTCCTTCGGGAGATCGGTCATCGCCTCGAGATCGAACACGCCTTTCCGATAGATCCAGGTGGCGACCTGGCGCCCCCGGTAACGGGAGGCCCCGAGGGCCGCGGCGAGATCCTCGAGCTCGGACGGCAGGCGGCCGACCAGATTTTCGCGTGACATCGCAGGAAGGATATCAGTTTTCCACAGCGATTGTGATCGACCCGTGGATATCCGCGTGGGCAACCATGTGCCAGTGCCGGGTTTCCGGCGAGTTAGACCGCTTCGCCCGAAGCGTAGGCACTTGCGGCTCTGGTAGAATCCCTGCCCGGAGGAAACCATGCAAGAGCCGCTATCCGCCCTGCTCGAGCGTCAGGTCGCGCGCTTCGTGGATCGCGTGCCCGACTGGGACGCCTTCGCCGACGCGCGCGTCGACGGCTTCCGCCGCGCGCAGCACCGCTTCATCGGACCTGGCGCATCCGGCAAGAGCGGCGGCCGATGGATCCCGCCCGAGCACTTCACGCTCAGCATCATGTTCGTGCCACCCGGCCAGGGCAACGCGGCGCACACGCACGAGGTCGAGGAGGTCTTCTTCATCCTGCGGGGGAAGGTGCGGGTGTTCTTCCAGGACGAGGCGGGCCACCGCGTCGAGACGGTCCTCGGGCCGTGGGACTGCGTGTCCTGTCCCGCCAGCGTGATCCACGGCTACGAGAACGCCGGCCTCGAGCCCGCGTACCTCCAGGTGATGCTCGGCAAGGCCCGACCCGATCTCATGAGCTACACCGACCGCGAGCTCCAGGCCCGGCGCGATGAACACCTCCGGGCCTCGCGCTAGCGGGGGCGCCGCGACACCCACCCTCGTCGGCGCCTCGCTCAAGCGCAAGGAAGACTGGCGCTTCCTCACGGGCCGCGGCCGCTATGTGGACGACCTGTGGCTGGCGGGCCTGGCCCACCTGGCGCTCGTGCGCAGTCCCCACGCCCACGCGCGCGTCCTCGGGATCGACGCCCGGCGGGCGCTGCGACGGCAGGGCGTGCTCGCCGTGCTCACCGTCAAGGACGCCCCGGAGCTCGCCGCCTCGGTGCCGCCGCTCATCCGCGAACCTTCCTGGCCCGCCTGGGAGCACCCGCCGCTCGCCGGGGACCGCGTCCGCCACGTCGGCGAGGCCGTGGCCGTCGTCGTGGCCGAGGACGCCTACCGGGCGGCGGACGCGGCCGAGGCCGTGGTCGTCGAGTACGAGCCCCTGCCCGTCGCCGCGGCGCCCGGCGACCCCGGAGTCCGGGTGCACGCCGCCTGGCGCGACAACCACGCCGGCTCGCACGAGAGCGTGGTCGGCAACGTCGCGCGCGCCCTGGCCGAGGCCGACGTGGTGGTGGCCGCGCGCCTGACGTATCCGCGCGTCACCGGCGTCCCGATCGAGCCGCGCGGCGTCGTCGCGGCACCCGACCCCGTGAGCGGCCGTCTCACCGTGTGGTGCTCGACCCAGGTGCCGTTCAACGTGCGGAGCGCGGTGGCGTCCCTGCTCGGGCTCCCCGAGACGATGGTCCGCGTCATCGCGCCCGACGTCGGCGGCGGCTTCGGCATCAAGGGCCACGTGTACCCGGAGGATCTGCTCGTGCCGGCCGTCGCCCGGCGTCTCGGGCGTCCGATCAAGTGGATCGAGACGCGCCGCGAGCACTTCTTGACCGCCGGGGGCGATCGCGACCAGACGCACGAGGCGCGGCTCGGCGTGGGCGCGGACGGCACGATCGCGGCGCTCGAGACGACGTTCACGCGCGATCACGGCGCCTACCCGACGCTGGGCAGCGCGATGACGGCCAACACCGTCAACCACCTCGTCGGCCCCTACCGGATCCCCAACTACCGCGCGCTCGCCCACGACGTGGTCACCAACAAGAGCTTCGCCGCGGCGTACCGCGGCGCCGGGCGCCCCGAGGCCGCGTTCGTGCTGGACGTGCTCCTCACCCGTGCCGCGCACCGCCTCGGCGTGGACCCCGCCGAGCTCCGACGGCGCAATCTGATCCGCGCGGAGGACATGCCGTATGCCACCGGCCTGACCTATCGCGATGGCGTCCCCATCGCCTACGACCCCGGCGACTACGTCGCGGCCTTCGATGCCTTGCTGGCGCGCCTCGACTACCCGGCGTGGCGCCGGGAGCAAGCGGCGCGTCGCGAGAGCGCACGGCCCCTGGGCATCGGCTTGTGCGCCTACGTCGAAGGCACGGGCATCGGCCCCTTCGAGGGCGCCGACATCAGCGTCGACCCGAGCGGGATCGTCTTCGTCGACGTGGGCGTCGGCGCCCAGGGGCAGGCGCACGAGACGACGCTCGCGCAGGTCTGCGCCGACCAGCTGGGAGTCGCGCTCGAGCGCGTCATCGTCCGCGGTGGCGACACCGACCGCGTCGGCTTCGGGATGGGAACGATCGCGAGCCGCGTGGCCGCCGTGGCCGGGCCGGCCGTCGCACGCTCGGCACGCGAGGTCGCCCGGAAGGCGCGGCTCGTCGCCGCCGAGATGCTCGAGTGCGCCGCCGACGACGTGCTGCTGGCCGACGGCCACGTCACCGTCCGCGGCGTGCCCGACCGGCGGCTGCCCCTCGGCGAGGTCGCGCGCGCGGCGGTGCGGAGCCGCGCGCTCGCGCAGGCCGGCGGCCCGGGCCTCGGCGCCTGCGTCTTCTTCTATCCAGGCACCGTCACGTGGGCGTTCGGCGCCCAGGCCGCGGTGGTCGAGCTGGACCTCGAGACGTGCGCGCTCGCCGTCACGAAGCTCGTCGTCGTGCACGACTGCGGTCAGCCGATCAACCCGATGGTCGTCGAGGGCCAGGTCCACGGCGGCACCGCGCAGGGGCTCGGGAGCGCCCTCTTCGAGGAAGTCGTGCACGATTCGCAGGGGCAACTCCTGACCGGCTCGCTCATGGACTACGCGCTCCCGCGCGCCGACGACGTCCCGCCGATCGACCTCGTCCAGGTCGAGTTCCCCTCGACCGTGAACGAGCTCGGGATCAAGGGGGTCGGCGAGAGCGGCGTGATCGCGCCCGGCGCCGTCGTCGCCACCGCCGTCGAGGACGCGCTCGCCGACCGCGGCGTGGAGGTGGACCGCCTGCCGCTGACGCCGGCGCGGATCTTCGAGCTGCTGCGCGCCGCTGGCGTTCCGTCCTCGAAGTCACGTTGAGCCCCGCCGCCCGTGCTGCCGGGCCGCCGGGCGCGTGCCGGAGGGGTCGCCCTGACCACGCGGCACGCGTCCGCTTGCCCCGTCGCGGCTGGGCTCCGTCCGGGCGCGCGAGGTCCGGCGCACACGCGGCGGGAACGGGTCCTGGCGACCCCT
>MGCE01000085.1:0-383 GCA_001790315.1 Candidatus Rokubacteria bacterium RIFCSPLOWO2_02_FULL_72_37
CGCTCGAGCTGACGTTCGCCGGCATGGCGGTGGGGCTCCTGATCGCCATCCCGCTCGGCGTCGTCTCCGCGATCCGCCGCGGCTCGGTGGTGGACCGCCTCTGCACGGTCGGGGCCGTCACGGGCCAGGCGATGCCGATCTTCTGGCTCGGGATCATGCTCATCATCGTCTTCGCCGTGAAACTCCGCCTCTTGCCCGCGTCCGGGCGCGGAGGCCTCGAGCACCTCGTGCTGCCGGCGATCACGCTCGGCGCGTACCTGGCGCCGCTCACGATGCGGCTCACGCGCTCGGGCATGCTCGACGTCCTCACGCAGGACTACATCCGCACCGCGCGGGCCAAGGGCGTCGGCGAGCGCGTGCTCCTGTTCAAGCACGCGCTGCGC
>MGCE01000085.1:401-6492 GCA_001790315.1 Candidatus Rokubacteria bacterium RIFCSPLOWO2_02_FULL_72_37
CCTGTTCAAGCACGCGCTGCGCAACGCGGCGATCCCGATCGTCACCATCCTCGGCGTGCAGTTCGGACGCCTCCTCGGCGGCGCCGTCGTGACCGAGACGGTCTTCGCGTGGCCGGGCGTGGCCTCGCTCGCCGTGAAGGCGATCAACACCTACGACTACCCGGTGGTCCAGGGCGCGGTGGTGCTCCTCGCCTTCCTGATCGTGCTGGCCAACCTGCTCGCCGACATCGCCGTCACCTGGCTCGATCCCCGCGTCCGCCTCGACGAGGAGCATGCCTAGGCTCCGGCGCCTGCGCTTCCTCGCCGTCGGCGCCGCGATCGTCGGCGTCGCCGTCCTCTGCGCGGCGATCGCGCCGGTCCTGGCGCCCCGCGACCCCTACCGCCAGGCCATCGGCGACCGGCTGCTCCCGCCGGTCTGGGAGGCGGGCGGGAGCTGGAAGCACGCGCTCGGCACCGATCCACTCGGGCGCGACACCCTCTCGCGCATCATCTACGGCGCGCGCGTGTCCATCAGCGCGGGCGCGCTGGCCGTCGCCTTCTCGATGGTGCTCGGCGTGCTCATGGGCCTCCTCGCCGGCTTCTTCCGCGGCACCGTGGACGCGGTGATCTCGAACCTCGTGGACGTGATGCTCGCCTTCCCCTTCCTCCTGCTCGCGCTCGCCGCCGTGGCGGCGCTCGGCCCGGGCTTCGGCAATATGATCGTGGTGCTCGGGCTCACGGGCTGGCCGATCTACACCCGCGTCGTGCGCGCCGAGACGCTCAAGTTCCGCGAGCGCGAGTTCGTGCTGGCCGCGCGGGCGCTCGGCCTCGGCAGCATGCGGATCCTGCGCGTCCACGTGCTCCCCAACCTGGTCAACACGATCATCGTCATGGCGAGCCTCGAGGTGGCGCGCATGATCATCCTCGAGTCGTTCCTGTCATTCCTCGGGCTCGGCATCCAGCCCCCCACGCCCTCGTGGGGCGCGATGCTCGGCGAGGGGCGCGTCTACATGCTGACCCACTGGTGGCTCGCCGCCTTCCCGGGGGCCGCCATCTTCGTCACGACGCTCGGGATCAACCTGTTCGGCGACGGCCTGCGCGACGTGCTCGACCCGCACCGGGTCCTGATGCAGCCCGGCACCCGGACCGAGTGACGGCCCGCGGCTCAGCTCACCTCCTCGACCGCCAGCTCCTCGCGCTTCCTGCCGAGGCGCGGGACGAGCGGCGAGACCAGCAGGAAGAGCGCGACCAGCAGGCACACGGCGGAGATGGGACGCGTGAGGAAGATCGCGAAGCTTCCCTGCGAGAGGATCATCGCCTTGCGGAGATTGTTCTCGAGCAGGGGGCCCAGCACGAACGCGAGCACGAGCGGCGCCGGCTCGTACTCGAGCTTCTTCATGAGGTAGCCCACGAGCCCGAAGAGGATCATCACGTAGATGTCGAAGACGGTGTTGCCGACGGTGTAGACGCCCACCAGGCAGAAGAGCAGGATCAGCGGGAACAGGATCCGGTAGGGCACGCGGAGCACCTGCACCCACATGCCGATCAGCGGCAGGTTCAGGACGAGGAGCATGAGGTTGCCGATGTACATGCTCGCGATGACGCCCCAGAAGAGGCCGGGGTTCTGCTTCATCATGAGGGGCCCCGGCTGGACGCCGTGGACCATGAACGCGCCGAGCAGCAGCGCCATGATCACGTTGGGCGGCACGCCGAGCGTCATCAGCGGGATGAACGCACCGCCCGTGGCGGCGTTGTTCGCCGTCTCCGGCCCGGCCACGCCCTCGATCGCCCCATGGCCGAAGCGCTCCGGGTGCTTCGAGAGCCGCTTCTCGAGCGCGTAGGACAGGAAGGACGAGATCACCGCGCCGCCGCCCGGCAGGATGCCGAGGAAGAAGCCGAGGACCGAACCCCGCACGATCGGCCACCTCGACTCGACCCAGTCGCGCGCGCTCGGCAGGAGCCCTCGGATCCGCGTCTGGAAGACCTCGCGCTTGAGGGCCTGCTCGACGTTCAGCAGCACCTCGGCGACGCCGAAGAGGCCCATGACGATCGGCACGAGGCCGACGCCGTCCACCAGCTCGAGGCGGTCGAAGGTGAGGCGGGGCCGCGCGTTGATCGAGTCGAGGCCGATCAGGCCGAGCACGATGCCGAAGGCCGCCGTGATGAGGGCCTTGGCCATCGAGCCGTGGGCGAGGTAGATCAGGATCGAGAGCCCCAGCACCATCAGGCTGAAGTACTCGGCCGGCCCGAACTTGATCGCGAACTGGGAGAGCGGCGGCGCGAGCAACATCAGCCCGACGATCGACGCCGTCCCGCCGAGGAACGAGCCGAACGCCGACATCCCGAGCGCGGGCCCCGCCCGCC
This sequence comes from Candidatus Rokubacteria bacterium RIFCSPLOWO2_02_FULL_72_37, assembly GCA_001790315.1. GTDB lineage: Bacteria > Methylomirabilota > Methylomirabilia > Rokubacteriales > CSP1-6 > GWA2-73-35. Next base: position 2,745 of record MGCE01000085.1, read on the forward strand.
CCTTGCGCGCCATCTGGTAGCCGTCCAGGCACGTCACGACCGACGCCGCCTCGCCCGGGATGTTGACCAGGATCGAGGTCGTCGAGCCGCCGTACATGGCGCCGTAGTAGATCCCCGCGAGCATGATGATCGCGGCCTCGGGCGTGGCCTTGAAGGTGACCGGGAAGAGCAGCGACATCGCGCCGACGGGGCCGATCCCGGGCAGCACGCCGATCAGGGTCCCGATGAACACCCCGACGAAGCAGTAGAAGAGGTTGGTCGGCTGGAGCGCGACGGCGAAGCCCGTGCCGATCTGCTGGAGAAGCTCCACGGCTCAGCCGAGCTCGAGGAACCCGGCGGGAAGCTGGGCGCCGAGCCAGACCTTGAAGACGAGGTACGCGATGAGCGCGCTCGCGACCGCGCCGCCGATCGCGACCGACCAGCGCTGCGGCTCCACCACCTTGAAGAGGAAGACGAGCACGACGGTCGTGGTCAGGACGAAGCCGAGGCGCGGCAGCGCCCAGCCGTACGCGACGAGCACCACCAGCACGAGCGCCACCTTGTCCCAGCGCGCGCCCGCCCAGATCGGCCGCGCGGGCCCGGCCGGCGCGCGGAGGGCGCTCACCAGGACCCCGACCGAGAGCCCGACGACGATCAGCCCGACCCAGAACAGCAGGAACCCCGAGCCCGGGTCGTTGACCGACCCGAGCTCGAGGTCCCAACCCGACCAGGCGACGAAGCCGCCCAGCGCCATCCAGAAGAGCGACGACGCGACGTCGGCCCGCCGCACGCTACGACTTCTTGGCGAGGCCGAGCAGCTCGACCTGCGCCTTCGCCTCCGCCGCCAGCTCCTTCGCGTAGGCCGTGTAGTCGGCGGTGTTCTTGTAGAACGGCTCCATGTCGAGCCGCTGGAGCGTCTGGAGATACACGGGCTCCTCGATCCCCTTTCGGAACGCGTCGTGGAGGACCTTGACGACCTTCGGGTCCATGCCCTTCGGGCCCGCGAAGCCGAACGGCGAGTTCGAGACGATCCCCTGCCCCGACTCCTTGAGCGTCGGCACGTTCGGCCACCGCTTCGTGCGCGCGGCGCCCCACGTCACGAGCAGGCGCAGGTTGCCGGCGTCCACCTGCGGCCCCCAGCCCGTCGAGTCGGCCGTCGCCTCGACGTGGCCGCCGAGCACGGCGGGCGTGGTCTCCGCGCCGCCCTTCATCGGGACCTGCGTCCACTTGATCCCCTCCTGGTGGGCGATCTGCTCCATCGTGATGTGGAGCGTCGTCCCCGCGCCCGGCGTCGCGTAGCGCACCTTGCCGGGGTTGGCCTTCGCGTACGCGAGGAACTCCTTCCACGTCTTCCACGGGGCGTCGGCCTTGACGACGACGCCGAAGGTGTAGCCGGTCGTGTGGATGATGTAGGTGAAGTCCTTCATCGGATCCCAGGTCGCCTTGATCATGAACGGGAGCCGGAACACGGTGATCGGGATCTGGCTGAGCGTGTAGCCGTCGGGCTTCGCGGCGGCCGCCATCGTCGCGGGGCCCACCGTGCCGCTGCCGCCGGGCTTGTTCTCGATGACGACCGGCTGGCCGAGGTGCTTGCTCGTGGCCTCGGCGAGCGCGCGCATGCTCACGTCGGTCGAGCCGCCGGGCGGCCAGGGGCAGATGAGCGTGACGGGCTTCGCCGGGAACTCCGCGGCGGCCGCCGGGCGCGGCCGGATCGCGCCGGCGGCCAGGCCGCCGACGCCGAGTTTCAGGACGTCGCGTCGCGAGATGTCCATGGGATCCCCTCTCGGTGGTGTGAGGATGACAGCAGGGCCCGCGGCACCTCCACGTGACGCGCGCGGAAGTACTCGCCGAGCGACTTCGCCTGCGGGTCGCTCCGCGTCGAGGAGGACACGCCCTCCCCGAGCAGCCCCTTGATCACGAAGTTGACGGCCAGGATGTTCGGCAGCAGATGGCGCTCGACGGCGAGGCCCCGGCACTCGGGCAGGAGCTGGCGCAGCCGGTCCGGCGTGACGGTCGCCAGGAGCCACGCGTAGGCCTCGGGCGTCCGGGCCCAGACGCCGAGGTTGGCGTTGCCGCCCTTGTCGCCCGAACGCGTGCCGAAGAGCCACCCGAGCGGCACGCGCGCGGTCGGGCCCGAGGGCGCCGGCGGGAGCGCGACGGCCGGGACGTCCACGCGCACGGGCTCGCGCGGCGGGAGCACCGGCGGGACGCGGGCCGCCGCGCCCTCGAGGTGCACGACCTGCTCGATCAGCTCCGCCGGCACGAGCGCCGGCCAGTACACGGCGTAGGCCGACTCCTCCTGGGGTGGCGCCGTCGTGTGAAAGCCCGGATAGTGCGCGAGCGCCATCTCGATCGCCTTGTTGGTGAACGCGCGCCCCACCTTCTTCGGGTCCGGATCCTTCACCGTGATCTTGAGGGAGGCGAACGCCGCCTCGTTCGTCTCGGGGTCCTCGCGGTCCGAGCGCACGAGGCTCACGGCGGTCTCGGCGAAGGCCTCGCGCCCGCCGACGGCGGGCCAGAGCGTGTCCTCGACCAGCTTCGCCTTCTCGACGAGGTCGAGCCCCGCCAGGACGAAGGTCACGCTGTTCCGGTAGCCGCCCAGGTAGTTCAGACAGAGCTTGGTCGTGGGCGGCGGCGGCTCGCCGCGCACGCCGCTCACCCGGACCCGGTCCGGCGCCTCCTGCTCGAGCCTGATCGTGTCGAAGCGCGCGGTGACGTCGGGATTGAGGTATCCGGGGGCGTCGATCTCGTAGAGGAGCTGGGCGGTGATCGTGCCGACCGAGACGAGCCCGCCCGTGCCGGGGTGCTTGGTGACGACGAACCCGCCGTCCTCGCGCATCTCCGCGAGCGGGAATCCGATGCCCGTGTAGGTGGGCACCTCCTGGAAGAAGGCGTAGTTGCCGCCGGTGCACTGGGCGCCGCACTCGAGGATGTGGCCGGCGACGACGGCCGAGGCGAGGCGGTCCCAGTCGTCCCGCCGCCAGCCGAAGCGCCACGCGGCGGGGCCGACGACGAGCGAGGCGTCGGTGACGCGCCCGGTGATCACGACGTCGGCGCCGCGCCCGAGGGCCTCGGCGATCCCCCAGCCCCCGAGGTAGGCGTTGGCCGTGAGGATCGGCGCCCGGAGCTGGGCCAGCGGGATCCCCCGGTCGAGGTGCGCGAGGGCGTGGCCCTGCGCCTGCCAGCGCTCCAGGCGATCGAGCACGTCGTCGCCCGTGACGTACGCGATGCGCGGCGAGAGCCCGAGCTTCTGCGCGACGGCGGCGAGCGCCTCGGCGCAGCCCCTCGGATTCAGGCCGCCCGCGTTCACGACGACGCGGATTCCCCGCTCGAGGCAGCGACCGAGGACCTGCTCCATCTGGGCGATGAACGTCGCCGCGAACCCGGCCTCGGGGCGCTTCTGGCGTGTGCGCCACAGGATGGCCATCGTGAGCTCGGCGAGGTAATCGCCGGTCAGGACGTCGATCGGCCCGCCCTCCACCATCTCGCGCGCGGCGGCCAGCCGATCGCCGAAGAAGCCCGAGCAGTTGGCGATGCGGAGCACGGCGCTAGCTTACGGCGGCCCCGGACCCAGCGGCATCAGCGATTCGCACTAGCCCGCACTATTCACGAACGGTCCTCGCGTGTGGCGGGCGGGTGGCGCAGGGTGCGCCTCGGGCGGGGTCGCTCGACCACGCGGCACGCGTGCGCTGCCCCGGTGCGGCTGGGCTCCATCCTGCGCGCCGGGTCCGTGGCCACGCGGCGGGGACGGGTCTCGCCGACCCCGCCC
>MGCE01000086.1:0-6043 GCA_001790315.1 Candidatus Rokubacteria bacterium RIFCSPLOWO2_02_FULL_72_37
TACGTCGCACTCCTGCGCGAGCACATCGCGAAGGAGGACGGCGTCCTGTGGCCGATGGCCGAGTCGGTGCTGGACGACCGCGCCATGCAGGCGGTCGCGCGCGAATTCGCGGCGGTCGAGGCCGAGCAGGGGCGCGACGCCTCCCTCGAGCACGCCCGGGCGACGGTCGCGGAGCTGACGGCGGCGCTCGGTTAGCGCACGAGCAGCGTCAGGACCCCGAGCGCCACGAAGAGCCCCGCGGCGCCCCACCGCATCCACCGCATGTTGACGCGGTGGGCGAGCGTCTCGCCCACCCACACGGCGGGAACGTTCGCGATCATCATGCCGAGCGTCGTGCCCAGGACCACCGTGACGAGGGAGTCGTAGCGGGCCGCGAGCGCGACGGTCGCGAGCTGCGTCTTGTCGCCCATCTCGACGAGAAAGAACGCGACCAGCGTCGTGAGGAACACCCCGGCGCCGCGAAGCCGTCGCTCCTTCTCCAGCTCGTCGGGCTTGAGCGCCCACGCGCCGAACGCGAAGAACGCCACCGCGACGAGCCACCGCAGGAGGCCGGGGGCTACGAGGCTCGCGAGCCAGGCGCCCACCCAGCCCGCGAGGAAGTGGTTGGCGAGCGTGGCCAGGAGGATGCCGAGGATGATGGACGTCTTCCGCTTGAATCGCCCCGCCAGCACGAACGACAGGAGCTGGGTCTTGTCGCCCACCTCGGCGAGGGCGACGACCGACGTGGACACGACGAAGGCTTCCACCCGGGCAAGCGTAGCAGACGCGAGGTGAGGGCGGGCTACGACCGCGCCGCGTGGGGACTCAGGTGGTGGAGCGTCGCCGCCAGCGTCGCGCCGAACGCGAGCGCGCCGAGCGTGACGACCGTCCCGGCCGCGCCGATCCACCAGGCGTTGCCGGCGGCGAGCGCCGCGGCCAGTCCGACCATGCCGCCCGTCAGGAGCCACCACGCGAGCCCCTCGACCGCGGGCCAGCCGAGCTCCTTGAGCGGGGGCGCCTGCGTGCGCCCGATGTGGGGCGCGTAGACGCGGTACCAGACGAGGACCGGGACGATCTTCAGCATCATCCCCACGATCGTGAGCGAGATCCAGCCGCCCAGGGCGAGGGCCACGTACGCCAGCGTCGGGCGCGGCCCGCCGACGACGTCGAAGGCGAGGCCGAGCCCGAGCGCCGACGCCGGAAGGAGGAAGGCGGCGCCCGTCAGCACGAATCGGAGGCCCCAGTCGAGCGCGGGCCGCCGCCGGGAGCGCACGATCTCGAGGACCCACGCCGCGTGGCCCGCCACGGCGCTGGCGACGAGGAGCGCCCCGACGCGCACCAGCGCCGGCGACGCCAGGATGCCGAGCGTGAGCGTCGGCACGCCCAGCAGCAGGCCCCAGAGCTGCGCGTGCCCCGGCCAGCCCGCGGGCTCGCCCGCGAGGAGGAACACCGGGTACACGCGGGCCGCCACGCCCAGCACCACGGGCATGACCCAGCCCAGGAGCGCCAGGTGGAAGTGCGCGTGGAGCGTCGGGAAGAAGCCCGCGGCGGGCACGATCTTGACGACCCGGTCGGTGGCGAGCAGGGCGCCGAAGCCGAGCGTGAGCACGAGACCGGCGAGGCCCATCGCGAACAGCCGCACGGTGAACGTGACACGGGCGAGGCCGCGCAGGCTCACCGCCACGTTGACCGCGTGGGCGCCGATCCCCGCCCCGACGATGCCGGCGGCCCAGAGCATGCCCGAGAACTCCGCGATGTAGAAGTGCGCGGCGAGGCCGACGACGCCCGCCACGAGCATGGCGAACTGCCAGCGCGCGAGCCGCTCGCTCCAGATCGGCCGCCCGAGCAGCATCGGCACGAGCTGGTAGGAGGCCCCCATCATCGCGAGGGTGATCCAGCCGAGCGTCACCGTGTGCGTCAGCGCCGCGAGGCGCGGATGGTAATAGTGCCCGCTCAGCTCGCGCGCCAGCCACACGACGCCCGCGGCCGCCAGGACGAACGCGAGCGCCGCGGCGACGAGGTATCTGAGCGGCACCGTCGAATCCGGCGCGGGCCGCGTCGCCGGGCGCGGGACGCTCACGCGCCGCCGCCCTTCCGCTCGACGCGGATGCGGACCGCACCGGGCTCGGTCTCGTCCGTCGCGTGCACGAAGCCGCGATCGTCCAGCATCGGGTAGAGCAGGGTCGGGCGCCGGTCGTGCACGATCTCGAGCCGCTGGCCCGGCTGGAGGCGGTCGAGCTCCACGAGGACGCGCACCATCGGCTCGGGCGGCTCGAGGCCCCGCACGTCGAGCACGACGGGTGTGGGCGCCGCCGGCCGCGTCGGCGAGGCGACCTGTGCGCCCTCTCCGCGCTCGCGGTAGAAGCGGATCGACCAGTCGTCGGGCCCGAGGTGCTCGGCCCGGTGGGCGAGACCGCGTCGGCCGAGCACGCCGTAGAGCGGGACCGGTTCGAACGGCACGCGCAGGACGAGGATCTCGTCCGGACCGAGGGCCTTCACCGCGGCCATGATCCTGGCGAACGGCTCGGCGCCGCGCCGGATGTCCTCTCGGACGTCGAGGTGGACGAGCCGCGGGTCGGGATCGATCATGTCAGCCGTCGTGATCTCCTCTCGCCGAGGATAGCGGCGGGCGCCGATGCGAGCCTATGACCGAGGTCATAGGGCATACGGCTCATGCACGACGGCTGGGCGTCCGCCGGCATTCCGGTTACTATCGCTCCGGCGCCGGTCCGTCGGCCGGCGTCGCTGCGGCGAACCATGGGACGGCAGGCCCGCGCGGCCGGGAGAGAGCTCATGGACGAGAACGACCATCCGAAGGGTGCCCTGCTGTTCATGCTGATCTACCTGTTCCTGCTGGCCGCGCTCTGGACGAACGCCTACCTGAAGCTCTGGAGGGGCTGAGGCCATGGCCGCGAAGCGGGGCACCACGGTCTACCTCTACGAGCTCGCCTGGATCCTGCCGAGCTTCGCGATCCCGGTGGGCATGCTCGTGGCGCTCGTCGTGACGGCGTTCGGCGCGGGCGTCCACCTGCCGGGCCTGGAGCGCCGCATCGATCCGACGAAGGTCGCCGAGACCGCACCGTTCGACAAGCCGGGCCTCGTCGAGATCGCGCCCGGGCAATACGAGGTGCGGATGACGGCCCAGATCTGGTCGTTCGCGCCGAACGAGATCCGCGTCCCGGCCGGCTCGACGGTGCACTTCTGGGCGACGAGCAAGGACGTCGTCCACGGGCTCCTGATCCCGAAGGCGAACGTCAACGTGATGCTGCTGCCCGGGCAGGTCGCGCACGCGGAGGCGCACTTCGACACGCCCGGCGAGTACCTCATCATCTGCCACGAGTACTGCGGGATCGCCCATCACACGATGGCGGGCAAGCTGATCGTGGAGGCCCGGCGATGACGCGCTCGGAAGACCGCCTGACCGCCGCGTTCGTGGCCGTCGCCCTCGTCGCGCTCTTCGGCGGCGTGCTCACGGGCTTCTTCCAGGCCCTGGAGCACGCCGGGATGGACGTCTACCCGAGCACGCCGCTCGTGAAGTCCTACTACCACAGCCTGACGCTCCATGGCGTCCTCAACGTCCTCGTGTGGACGACGTTCTTCATCTGCGGCTTCGTGCCGTTCATGACGACGCGGGCGCTCGGCCGGCCGCTGGCGCTGCCAGGGGTCGCGTGGCTCACGTTCTGGGTGATGCTGGGCGGGTTCGTGCTCGCCGCGATCCCGCTGCTCGGCAACGCCGCCACCGTGATGTTCACGTTCTACCCGCCGCTCAAGGCGCACTGGGCCTTCTACGTCGGCCTCACGCTGGTCGTCGTCGGCACGTGGCTCGTCACGTGGAACCTCGCGCTGACCTGGCGCGCCTGGCGCCGGGAGCACGCGGGCGAGCGCACGCCGCTCGCGGCGTTCATGGGCCTGGTGACCTTCGCGATGTGGACGATCGCCTCGCTCGGCATCGCGGCCGAGATGCTGGTGATGCTGATCCCGTGGTCGCTCGGCCTGATCGGCGGGACCGACCCGCTGCTCGCCCGCGTGCTCTTCTGGTTCACCGGGCACCCGATCGTCTACTTCTGGCTCCTGCCCGCGTACATGTCGTGGTACACGCTGGCGCCGCGGCAGGCCGGGGGCAAGCTGTTCAGCGACCCGCTGGCCCGGACGTCGTTCATCCTGTTTCTCGTGCTCTCGACCCCGCTCGGCTTCCACCACCAGTACACGGACCCGGGCATCCACGTCGGCTGGAAGCTCGTCCACGCGTTCCTGACCTTCGCGGTCTTCTTCCCGAGCCTCCTCACGTTCTTCAACGTCGTCGCCTCGCTCGAGAGCGGTGCCCGGGCGCGCGGCGGCAAGGGCTGGATCGCGTGGTTCGCGAAGCTCCCGTGGGGCGATCCGTCGCTGGCCGCGCAGGTGCTGGCGATGCTCCTGTTCACCTTCGGCGGCATCGGCGGGCTGATCAACGCCTCGTACAACCTGAACCTCGTCGTCCACAACACCGCGTGGATCGTCGGCCACCTGCACCTGACGGTGGGCACGGCCGTGACACTCACGTTCATGGGCATCTGTTACTGGCTCGTGCCGTACCTCGCGGGCAAGGCGCTCTGGAGCCGGCGGCTCGCGCAGGCGCAGGTGTGGATCTGGTTCGTGGGCATGATCATCTTCTCGAACACGTTGCACCGGCTGGGGCTCCTGGGCATGCCGCGGCGGACGATGATCGGCGCCGCCGCCTACGTGCAGCCGGAGTGGAAGGCGCTCCTGCCGCTCGTCGGCGTGGGCGCCTCGCTCCTGTTCCTCAGCTCGCTCGCATTCTTCCTGAACCTGGTCCTGACGCTCGTGGTCTCGCGCGCGCCGGCGCCGGCGCCGGCGGTGCCCGCGTTCACCGAGGCGCTGTCGGGGGCCGACCACGCTCCGGCGATCCTCGACCGGTGGCGGCCGTGGATCGCGCTCGCGTTCGTGCTGATCGCGATCGCTTACGGCCCGACGCTGGTGCGCCTGGCGCTGACGACGCCGTTCAACACCCCGGGCCTCCGGGTCTGGTGAGGACTCAGCCCTCGTGCGGCGCGGCGGCCGGCCGGACCTCGACCGGCCGGCCGTCGACGTCCACGAAGACGAGGGTGTGGCCGGCCGCGGGACGCGCGATCCAGATCGCGGAGGCCACCGCGCCGGTCGCCGCGTCGAGGCCCTGCCACACGCCGCCCGTCGGCCGGCGCGCCCGCGGGCTGCGCGTGACCTCGCGCTTGTACTCCTGAAAGCCGTGACTCGCGCGCTCAGGTGCTCCACGCAGTCCATGGGGATCCTCCTCTCCACGGGAGCTACGCGGCGGAGATGAGCGAGGGATGAGGCGGGGATGAGAAGCCTCTCATCCCGCGCTCACCAGGGGCCGACGGCGAGGGCGTGCAGGATCATGCGGATGCCGACCAGCACGAGCGCGCCCGCGAGGACCCGCCGGATCGCGACCGGGCTCGTGCGCGTGGAGAAGCGCGCGCCGAGCTGGGCGCCCGCCAGGATCCCCGCGCCCATCAGGCCCGTGGTGGGGAGGTTCACGTGGCCCAGGGCCAGGAACGTCGCCGCCCCGACGAACGTGGAGATGCTGAGGACGAAGTGCGAGGTCGCGGTGGCCACGTGCACCGGCAGGCTCAGCACGACGATCAGGAACGGCACGTGGATGATCCCGCCGCCGACGCCGAAGACGCTCGACAGGATCCCGACGAAGAAGCTCACGAGCACGCCCTTCCATGCGTCCACGTGGTAGGCGTGCCGCTCGCCGACGGCGTCCACGATCTGCCGCGCGTCGGCTCGCGGCGAGGGCGCGGCGGTGATCCCCGTGAACAGGAGCAGCGCGATCGCGATCAGCAGCGCGCCGAAGGCGAGGCTGAACAGGTGCGAAGCCAGGGCGCGCGTGAGGTAGGCGCCGCCGATCGCCCCGGGCACCGTCGCCGCCGCGAACTTCCAGCCGAGCGAGGTCCACCCGGCGCTGACGCAGGTACGCCGCGCTTCCGGACAGCGCGTTGAGGAACACGAGCGCCAGCGACGTGCCCACGGCGTCGGCCGGCTGGAAATGGTAGCCGAGCAGGAG
>MGCE01000086.1:6076-6210 GCA_001790315.1 Candidatus Rokubacteria bacterium RIFCSPLOWO2_02_FULL_72_37
AGCGTCGCGCCGGCGAGAAGCGTCATCGCGGGCGCTGGGGCGGACCCGCCTCACCGCTCGCGGTGGTCGGCCCGTCACCCGCTGGATTCGCGGCGCTCGGCGTTGGCATCGGCGTTGCTTTCCGTCCTTCCGGG
>MGCE01000087.1 GCA_001790315.1 Candidatus Rokubacteria bacterium RIFCSPLOWO2_02_FULL_72_37
CTCGGGGCCGCGAGGCGCCGGTCCTCCAGCCGGAGCGCCAGGTCGAGCCGGTCCGCCGCGGTCTCCGGCACGAGGGCGAGCCACTCCGCGTCCCGCAGCCCGACGCCGCGCCACAGATCCACGAGCTCGGGCAGGAGCGCGGGTCCACGCCGCACCGCTTCACGCGAGGCGCGGAGCCCGAGCGACGGGATCTCCCGCATCGAGAGGCGCGCGAGCGAGGCGTACAGGCGCGGATTGTCCGGCGCCAGCGCGATCGCGCGCGCCGCGTGTGCGAGGGCAGGCCCGAGGCCCGCCACGCCCGTCCGGCCGTCGACGACAGCCGCGACGGCCTCGAGCCAGGCGAGCTGGTGGTGGACGAGCGGGTTGGTCGGCGCGAGCGCCAGCGCCTCGCGCAGCCCTTTCCGCGCCTCGGTGAGCAACCCGTCGGCGATCCGGCGCCGCGCGTCGGGGGCCATCGACGCGCCGCGCCCCTGCCAGATCGCCAGCGCCTCGGCCTGGCGGGCGGCGGCGCCGGACATGCGCGCCGCGAGGCTCGAGCGGTCGACCGAGACCACGAGGTCGGCGTGCGCGGCGCTCGACCCACGCCCGAGCTCGTCGAGCAGGGACTGCGCGAGCGCGCCGCGGACGGCCGAGGTCGCCCACGCGGCGAGGAGGACCGCGGCCCCGAGGGCGAGCGCGCCGGCCGGGAGCCACGCGCGGCCCACCAGCGGCCGCGCCAGGACGGTGGTGAGCGGCTGCTCGCGGCCCGCCACCAGGCGCGTGTGCAGCGCGACGGTCGCGAGCCCGAGGAGCACCGCGGCGAGAATGCCGTTGGCGGGGATGCGCACGGCGAAGTCGAGCGCGCTGTGCACGAGCATCGCGGCGGCCCCGCCGAGAGCGCCGATCGCGAGCCCGACGCTGAGGGGGTCGTGACGCCGCGCCGCCGGGCCCGCGCCGCCGTCCACCGGACAGGCGCCGCGACCGAACAGATGGGCGCCCACGAGGTCGACGCCGAGCCGCCAGAGCAGGAACCCGCCGAGCACCGCACCGAGCGCGCCCGTCTCGATCGTGAACTGCAGGAGGTCGTTGTGGGCGTACGGATAGTAGACCTCGTGCGGCGCGTACGCGAGCGGCTGGTAGCGGAAGTAGATCGCCCGATACGCGCCGAGTCCGACGCCGAGGAGCGGGAAGTCGCGCAGCATCGGCACCGAGGCGGCGTACTGCCCCCATCGGTCGAGGGCGCCCGCCGGGCTCTGCGAGAGGCGCGCGAGCAGCGGTCCGAAGCCGATCCAGCTCCCGTAGCCCACGACCGCGACGAGGAGGGCGCCCGTGAGCACCAGGCTCCGGCGCGCGTATCCGAGCCCGCCCAGGAGCGCCAGCAGCGTGAGGAGGCCCACCGCCCCGGCGAGCACGCCGCCCCGGCTCAGCGTGAACACGAGCGCGACCGCCATGGTCACCAGCGCGACGAGCGGCAGCGCGCGGCGCACCGTCTCCTCCCGCGCCTCGCGATCGGTGAAGACGGCGGAACGCGAGCCGGCTCGACGCCCGCGGCGCTCCCGCGACGCGAGCCACCCACTGCCGAGACAGATCAGCATCGCGAGGTACGCGGCGAAGTGATCGGGGTTCGCGAACGTCGCCGCCAGCCGGCCGCCGCCGGGATTGCTCCCCCACGCGAGCAGCCAGGCCCGACCGGTCAGGTAGTCCAGCAGTCCGAGGAAGGACAGCAGGCCGCCCAGCACGAGGAGCGTCCGCACCAGCCGCGTGACCTGCCGGCGCGTCCTGACGAGGTGGACGACGAGATAGTACGCCGCGACGTAGAGCAGGAAGAGCAGGAGGGACTCGCGCGTCTGCGCGGGCTCGACCGTGCCGACGGTCACGAAGGGCACAGGGAGCGGCGCGGCGAGCTCGGGGGTGGCGGGCGGCGGCGCGAGCGCCCAGCGCGCGAGGGGCCCGTTGCCGATCCCGAGCTGGACGAGCACGAGGGCGATGAGCAGCGTCACCGGAACGTCGAGCGGCGTCCGGCGCCACTCGAGCCGTCGCGCGGCGAGCATGCCGCCGAGCGCGGCGGCCAGGCCGACCACGGCCAGGAGGGTGGCGATCGCGAGCGGGAAACCCCGGTACGCGCCGGAGGCGACCGGCGTCCAGATCACCAGGGCGTAGAGCGCCGCGCGGCTCATGCCGTCCAGCACGACTGGCATCCCGCCCGCGCTCAGCGGCCGGCGAGCCCGAGCGCCGGGAGCCTGCCGTCCACGACGACCCCCTACGTGTACCGGCTGATGTGGAGATTCACGCCGTGGCTCGACACCGGCTCCACGGTCACCTCGCCGGTGCCGTTGAGGCACTTCGTGCCGCTCCGCGCGAACGACGCCACGAGCGCGGGGAAGTCCTCGGCCACGAGCGAGAGCGCGACCATGCCCTCCGTGCCGCCGACTTCCGCCGCCGAAACGACGAGGAGCGCGCTGCGGCCGACCGCGAGCATCACCCGCGGCCCGCTGTTCATGGCGACCTCCGGGAAGCCGAAGAGCGATCGAAAGGTGGCGGCCGTTCGCTGCACGTCCTGCGCGCCGATGACGAGGCGCTTGAGCCGTACGGGTGAGGAGACGGTTCGCGCGTGCGCCGCCGCCGGCGGCGTGGCCAGCTCGACCAGCACGCCGCAGCACGCCTTCGGGTGGAGGAAGGCGATCTGGCCGGCGAGACCGGGTCGCGGCGCCGTGTCGAGCAGCTCGACCTGCTTCTCCTTGAGCACCGCGAGCGCGCCGGCGACGTCCGGGGTGTCGAAGCAGAGATGGTGCAGCCCTTCGCCGCGCTTGGCGAGGAAGCGCCCGACTCCGGAGGCGGGGTCGAGCGGCTCGAGCAACTCGATCTCGGTGTCGCCCGCGGCGAGGAGGGCAGCGCGCACCCCCTGGTCGGGGACGACCGCCTCCTTGAGGAGCGGCAGCCCGAGCACGTCGCGATAGAAGCCGAAGGCGTCGGCCAGGCGTCTGACCACGATCCCCACGTGATGAATCCCTCGCATCACCTGAGACCCCTCCTCAGCGGACGAATGGAACGACTCGGCGCGTGCGGGCGTCGTGGATCCGGATCCGGTGGCTCGGGAGGAGGCCGCGCGGCAGCCGGCGCGTCGAGAAGAAGCCGAGGGCGAGCGTCTCGTCGCACGTCGTGAGCTCGCCGCCGCGCAGCGCGCACTCGAAGCAGACGTTGACGTAGTGCCACACGTTGCCGTTGGGATAGCGGATCACCTGGAGCCGGGGTGCGGAGTAGACCCCGACCAGCCGCCGCACCGCCACGCGGAGTCCCGTTTCCTCGGCGACCTCACGCCGCACGGCCTCGCCGACGGACTCTCCGATCTCCACCGAGCCGCCGGGCAGGCCCCACTGCCCGCCGTCCGATCGCTGCTGCAGGAGCAGGCGCCCGCGGCGGTCGAAGATCACCGCGGACACGCTCGGCCGGATGCCGAGCGCCTGCTCGTAGTCGCGCTCGAGCGTGATCACCGGTTCACCCTACCCGACCCCATCGCCCTCCGCAATGACTCCGGCCGCTCACGCGTCGGCGGCGCTGAAGAACCGCTGGAACTCGCTCCAGGCCACCGGCGGGTGGGCGCCGATCGCCGCGTTCTCCTCGACGTGCGCCAATGACTTCATCCCGACCAGCGCCGTGCCGATGCCCGGGGTGGAGCGCACGAACTGCAGCGCGCGTTGCGCGTCGGTCTCGAGCCCCCCGAGGATCTCGGCCACCAGCGGCGGCAGCCCCCTGGTCAGCTGTCCCTGGTACACGGACGCCGACGCCATCACGTACATCCCGAGTCGCCGCGCGGTCTCGAGCGTCGAGACGGCCTCCTCCCCGACGCGCTGGGTGGCGCGCGTGAAAGCCTCCGGCATCGCCAGGTTGTACGGGACCTGGATCACGCGGAAATGGTGCTCGGCGCCTCCGACGTCGCGCGCGGCGGCCACGAGCTCCGCCAGCGAGAGGTGCTCGCGCGCCTGCGGATCCTGGCGATAGCCGTTCCACGTCGCCGTGCCGTAGACCCCGATCGTGCCCTCGCGCGCCGCCCGCTCGAGCGCCTCGAACGCCGCCCGGATCCGCGCGAGGAACTCGGGGCGCGTCACCTCACCGAGCTGCGTCTCGGGGTTGTGCACGTAGTAGACGTCGATGGTCTCGAGGCCGAGGTTGGCGCGGCTCCGCTCGATCTGGTCCGCGAGGTAGCGCGGCGTCATGCAGTGGATGCCCGCCGCGACCTCGCCGGGCGCGACGATCCCGGACTCGAGGTACGTCGTGGTGAACCAGCCGCGCGCGTCGCGCGGCACCGCGCCGTCGAACGGGATGAAGCCGCCCTTGGTCGCGACGACGACCTCGTCGCGCTGGACGATCCCGCGCGCCACGGCGCCGCCCAGCGCGGTGCGGATCGCGCGCTCGCTGCGCTGGTGGCGGTAGTTGACCGCGGTGTCCACGACGTTGATGCCGAGCTCGAGCGCACGCGTCACCGCGTCCTGGTACAGGACGTCGGTCGCCGCGTCCTCTGGGCCGAGGTACGTGCCGATCCCGACGCTCGAGAGCGCGAGGCCGCCCGTGAGCTCGCGGAAGTGGCCGGCGGCGACGCGGCTGCCGAACCGCGCCGCGAACCGCCGCGTCCCCTCCGCCGTGGCCCGCCCCGACAATCGCCTCGCCACCGCTCAGGCCTCGCGGTAGACGAGGAGCAGCGCCCCGACGCCGAGGAAGCAGACGCGCCAGATCCAGGCCGGCAGCCGTCCGCCGGCGGGCAGGCGGAGCTCGAGCCACCGCGCCCAGCCCGCGAAGGCGCCCAGCACACCCATCGGCGCGTGAGACAGCTCGGTGAGGAACTCGTCCTTCAGGTTGAACATCGCGTGCGAGTGGGTGAGCAAGAGTCCCCCGCCGACCGCGCAGAGCATCGGGAAGACGTGCGCCCACGGAAGCGCCGCCAGCCGGCCCGTCCGCACCATCCACTCGAAGGCCGCGAAGCCCACGAGGACCACGACGAAGAGGCGGTGCTGCAGGACGTCGGCCAACAGCATGCTCTCCCAGAACCCCGCGGGCCCGAGCGGCCACGCCCGCGGGTCGTTGCGCAGGAACATGAACGTGGCGAGCCCCAGGAGCACGAGCGGCCAGTGGCGCGCCGGCCGCACGCCCAGGCGCTCGAGCACCGCCAGCAGCCCCATCGTGAGGACGAACACGCCGGCCCAGTGGTGGTTGTACTCCGACCAGGCGATCTCGATCGGCTCCCGGCGCGTGACCGTCTCGGTCAGGGGCTCGGCCTGGCGGATCAGCTCGGCGACCGGCGGGCTGGTGAGCCGCGGCAGCTTGGGCGCGAGCCGCGTGGCGACCTCCGCGATGGAGGCGCGGTCCGTGCTGACGTCCACCGCCGGCGGCAGCGCCGTGAGCGACGCCGCGGCGAAGAGCACCGTGATGCCGAGGCCGAGCTCGACCTCCACGTAGCGCGTGAGGCGGAGGCCGCCCGCCGCCGGGGCCTGGCCTCGCACGGCGCGGAAGTTCGCCCAGGCGAGCACGAGCGCGCCGGCGAGCACCGCGAGCTTGGTCAGGATCATCACGCCGTAGCCCGTGCCCACCACGGCGCCCCAGTCCCCGACGTAGAGCACGGACATCGCGAGGCCGGCGACGGTCACGCTCGCCACGGACCAGAGCGCGAGACGCGAGAACCGCCGCACGACCAGGGCCGCGTCCCGCCCGCCCTCCTCGCCGAGTCGCCGGTAGAGCATCAGGTGCGCGAGGCCGCCGACCCACACCGCGCCCGCGAGCTGGTGGGCGGCGTCGAGCACGAGCAGGAGCGCGCGGTCCCCCATGCGCGCCACCGCGTGGCTCAGCACCGCCGACGAGCCGCAGAGGCCGAGCGCCAGGGTCGCCAGCGCGAGCCATCCGGCGCGCCCGGCCGGGTGCGTCGCCAGGCGCAGGGCGACGATCGCCAGGGCCACGCCGATCGCCACGCGCACGCTCCCGGCCCGGGCGAACAGCGTCTGC
>MGCE01000088.1 GCA_001790315.1 Candidatus Rokubacteria bacterium RIFCSPLOWO2_02_FULL_72_37
ATCTCGTTGCCGACGAGCACGATGCCCGCAGTCTTCGGCATGCCCTCGGATTCTATCACTCGGGCGGCCGCCGGCCGAGCCGCCCAGGGATGCCCTGAAACTCGCCGGGATGCTAGAATCGCGCGTATGACGGACGCGGAGGCGATCAGGCTCCACGGCTGGGCGCTCGTGCTCGGCGCCTCCTCGGGATTCGGCGAAGCCACGAGCCTCGCGCTCGCGCGTGCCGGCATGAACATCTTCGGCGTGCACCTGGACCGCAAGGCCACGCAGCCCAACGTCGAGCGCATCGTCGGCCAGATCAGAGCGCTCGGACGCGACGCGAGGTTCTTCAACATCAACGCGGCCGACGCGGCGAAACGCGCCGAGGTCGCGGCGGAGATGCAGCGCCTCCTCGAAGAGCGCGGCGAGGTCGGGACGGTCCGCATCCTCCTGCACTCGCTCGCGTTCGGCACGCTCAAGCTCTACGTCGCGGAGCCGATGAAGGACGCGGTGAGCCAGGCCCAGATGGACATGACGCTCGACGTGATGGCACACAGCCTGGTCTACTGGACCCAGGAGGTCGTCGGGCGCGGGCTCATGGGCCGCGGCGGCAGGATCTACGCGATGACCTCCTCGGGCGGCGCGCGCGTGCTGCCCCACTACGGCCCCGTGTCCGCCGCGAAGGCGGCGCTCGAGTCGCACATCCGGCAGCTCGCCTCGGAGCTCGCGCCGCGCGGGATCACCGCGAACTCGATCCGGGCGGGCGTCACCGACACGCCAGCGCTCCAGAAGATCCCCGGCCACGACGACATCAAGGCCGAGGCGCACCGCCGTAACCCGAGCGGCCGCCTCACGACGCCGGAGGACGTGGCCCGGGCGCTCGTCGCGCTCTCGCACCCCGACACCTACTGGATCACCGGGAACGTGATCGGCGTGGACGGCGGCGAAGACATCGTCGGGTGACCTATCTCCAGGGGGTGGTCCTCGGCCTCGTCCAGGGGCTCACCGAGTTCCTTCCCGTGTCCTCTTCCGGCCACCTGATCCTGATCCCGCACCTGTTCGGCTGGCCGGACCAGGGCCTCGCCGTCGACGCCGCGCTCCACCTCGGCACCCTCGCCGCGCTGCTCGCGTACTTCCGGCGCGAGCTCCTCGCGCTCGTCACGGGCGCGCTCTCCCGCCGGCTCGCGCTCATCGTGGTGGCCGCGACGGTCCCGGGCGCGCTCGCGGGGGTGCTCTTCGGCAGGCTCATCGAGGCGAACCTGCGCTCGACGCCGCTGATCGCCGGCTCGACGGCCGCCTGGGCGCTGGTCATGTGGGCCGCCGACCGCCGCGCAGCCCACGCGCCGGGCGGGCCACGCGACCCGCTCGAGCGCCTCACCTGGGCGCAGGGGCTCGCCGTCGGCGGCGCCCAGGCGCTCGCCCTGATCCCGGGCACGTCGCGCTCCGGGATCACGATCACGACCGGCCTCTTCGGGGGCCTCGACCGCGCGACGGCCGCCCGCTTCTCGTTCCTCCTCGGCATCCCGATCACCGCGGGCGCCGGCGGGCTCAAGCTCGTGCAGCTGCTCCGGGGCGGGCTGCCCGCCGACCAGGGCGGGCCGCTTCTCGCCGCGATCCTGGCATCCTTCCTCTCGGGCTGGCTCGCGGTGGCGTTCCTGGTGGGCTACCTGAGGACGCGCTCGCTCGCGCCGTTCGTCGTCTACCGTCTGATCCTCGCCGCCCTCATCCTCGCCGTGGCCCTGACCTAGTGTCCTGAGTCAGAAGTTCGTCACTCGCGTGGCGACGCTGTGGTGCGGTGGGACGAGGGGCCGGATCGTGCGACCACGGCCCTGGGGACAACCGATTTCCCGGTTTGGAGTTCCCAACCTCACGGGTTGACGCCCCGTATTCGGTGGGGCGGGAACGGGTCGTCACGACCCAGCCCCTCGTCCCACCGCACCACAGCGGCAACCGTCGTGTCCGAACTTCCGACTCAGGACACTAGTAGTCCAGGAGCCTGTCCGTGTATCGAGGAGCGCCACGTGGCTAGGCGCCCGACCGCCGCCACCAGACCTCGCCGGCGCGGAGCGTGAGCTCGGGCGCGAACCGGCGGGGCGCCGTCATGCGCTCGCCGTGCGCGTCCTCGAACTCGAAGGCACCCGACTCGAGACGGAACACCGCGACGTCGGCGACCGCGCCGGGCGCGAGCGTGCCGAGCCGGCCGGCGCGGCCGAGCGCCTTCGCCGGCGTGGCGGTGACGGCGCGCACGACCTCGGCGAGCGGCATGCCGAGGTTCAAGAACTTCGCCATCGTCGTCGGCAGGTCCTTCACGCACCCGGCCGCGCCTCCCAGCGTCAGGTCGGAGGAGATCGTGTCCGGGTAGAAACCCTGTCCGAGCGCCGCCCGCGCGATCGGGAACTTCACGTGCATCCGCCCGTGCGCCACGTCGAAGAGCACGCCGCGCTCGCGCGCCTGCCGGACCTCGCGGCGCACCTGGCCCGCGTCGTCGAGGATGCCGTGGCCGCGCCCGTGCAGGAAGTGGCTCACGATGTCACCCGGCCGGAGCAGCGCGAGCAGCTCGGCCATCGGCACCGGCGGGTTCGTGCAGTGGATCATCACGCGTCCGCCGATCGCGTCCGCTGCGCGCACCGCGCGCCGGAGCGGCTCCACGCCCGCGTCGCCCACGACCTCGAGCTGATTGCGCACCTTGATGCCCACGATCAGGTCGGCGTGGTCGCGGCCGGCGCCGATCGCCGCGTCGACGTCGGCGTACGCGAGATGATTCAGCTCACCGATCTTCAGGTACATGAGGCCGATCGCCGAGATGTTGAGGAACGCGTACATGCGCACGCGCGAGCGCGAGAGCACCCATTCGCGCATGCCCTCGAACGTCCCGGCGCCCGTCGATCCGCCGTCCACCCAGGTCGTGACGCCGGTCGCCCGCGCGACGTCGTCCGTGCGCGGGCCGAAGTCGGAGGCGCCGATGAAGCAGTGGGCGTGGAGATCGATGAGGCCCGGGACCACGAGCGCGCCGCCGACATCGAGCACCGCGTCGCCGTCCGCCGCCAGCCCCGCCGCGACCTCCGTGACGAGCCCGTCGCGCACGCGCACGTCGAGCCTCCCCGCGAGCCCCGCCCCCGGGTCCAGCACCTCGCCGCCCTTCAGCAGCAGTCCCATGGTCTCTCCTCAGGTCGTCGCGTTCAGGCGGAGCGTCTCGACGAGCAGCGCCGCCGTGGCGACGATGTCCTTGACGTCGACCCACTCGTTCACGGTGTGGATCGCGCGCATGCCGCACGCGAGGTTCGCGACCTCGAGCCCACGCCCGGTGAACACGTTGGCGTCCGAGCCGCCGCCCGTCGCGCGCGTCCGGAAGGGCGTGCCGAGCACTGCGGCGGCGCCGTGCACCAGGCGGACGATCCGCGCGTCCTCGCCGAGCGCGAGCCGATCGTAGTCCCGGTCGATCCGCGCCTCGACCCGCGCAGCGTGCTCGCGGCCGTCCCCCGCGACCCGGTGACGGGCGACGGCCTGGTCGAAGCACGCGCGCATGTGGCGGCTCTGCGCCTCGAGCTTCTCGAGACTGCGGCTGCGCGCCTCGGCGCGGAGCCGGACCCGGTTCGGGACGATGTTGGCGGCGAACCCTCCCTCGATCACGCCGATGTTCGCGGTGGTCTCCTCGTCGATCCGCCCCAGGCGCATCACGGCGATCGCCTCCGCCGCGACCTTGATCGCGCTGATCCCCTGCTCCGGACACACGCCCGCATGGGCCTCGAGCCCGTGCACGGTGAACTCCATCCGGTTCGCCGCGGGCGCCCGCGTGACCAGCTCCGCGACGCCGTCCGCGTCGAGCACCAGACCCGTGCGGGCCCGGAGCCGGGCCACGTCGAAGTGCTTGGCGCCGAGAAGCCCGAACTCCTCGCAGATCGTGAAGAGCACGTCCACCGGGCCGTGCGGGATGCCCAGCCCGCGGACGACCCGGAGGGCTTCGAGGATCGCGACGATCCCGGCCTTGTCGTCGCCGCCCAGCACCGTGGCGCCATCGGTCCTGACGACGTCGCCGTTCACCACGGGCCTCACGCCCTCGCACGGCACGACCGTGTCCATGTGGGCGCACAGCAAGAGCGGCGGTGCGCCCGCCGCGGTGCCGGGAAACCGCGCCAGCAGGTTACCGACCTCCCCGCCGACCGCCCGGCCTGCGTCGTCCTCCTCGACGGGAACGCCGAAGCCCGAGAGCGTCGCCCGCAGCCGCTCGGCGATCGCCCCTTCCCGCCTCGAGGCGCTGGAGACCCGGACGAGGTCGAGAAACTCGGCCTCGAGCCGCCGCCGGTCGATCATGCGTCCGCTCCGAAGAAGCGCTGGAACCACTCGATGCTGTGCGCGACGGCCTGGCGCCGGTGCGCCATGTCGGTGAGGCGATGGTCGCCGCCCTCGATGACCACCAGGTCGCAGGGCTCGCCGGCCGTCGCGTGCAGCACGGTGGCGTGCTCCAGCGGCACGACCTCGTCGGCCTCGCCCTGGATGATCAGGTGGCGCGGCACGCCCTCCGGCGCGTGCGCGAACCGGTGCTGCGCGAACTCCAGGAGGAACGGCCGGCCGATCCCCTGCGCATCCTCACGCTCGGCCAGATCCTCGAGCGTCGCCGGCGCGTTCCAGGTCACCACCGGCAGGCCGTCCCCACGCTCCGCCGCCAGATGGAGGGCGACGAAGCCGCCGAGGCTCGAGCCGAGCAGGCCGAAGCGCCCGTCGAGCCGCGAATGCCCCGCGAGGAGCCCGAGGACCCCGCGCCCGTCCTCGAGCCGGCTCGCGATCGTCGTCTCCTCCTCGGTGCCGCTCGATTCGCCGCAGCCGCGGAAGTCGAAGCGACCGAGCGCCAGACCGGCGCGCGGCAGCTCCTCGCCGAGCAGGAGGTACTTGTCGCTGTCCTTCGAGGCGCTGAGCCCGTGGCAGGCGATCACGCAGGGCACACGCTCGGGCGCCGAGGGCAGGTGGAGCACGAGCGCCACCGTCCCGCGCGCGACCGGGACCGTGTGGCGCTCGATCACGCCCACATCAGCTCGAAGAGCCGGCAGGCGTTCGTGGAGAGCTGGTGGCGGACGTCCTCCGCGGGAAGCTGCTTGAGCTTCGCGACCTCCTCGGCGACCCGGCTCGCGAACCACGGCCCGGAGGCGAGGCCCTCGAATTCACCCTGATAGCCCCAGGGCCCGTCGCTCTCGACCAGGAGCGACTCGAGCGGCACGGCCGCGACCAGCTCGCGATCGCGCTCGCGATAGACGACTTCCGGAGTGACCGACACGAGATAGCCCGCGTCCACGATCGCGCGCGTCACCTCGGCAGGCGCCTTGTGCCAGTGGAAGACGGCGCGCTCGAGCCCGTGCCGCTTCAGGAGCTCGAGGGCGCCCACCGCCGCGCCGTGGGGCGCGTGGAGGACGACGGCCAGGTCCCAGCGCGCCGCGAGTGCCAGGAGCCGGTCGAGCCGCGCGCGCCCCCGGACCATGCGCTCCGCGGCGTCCGGCGCGTCCTCGAGCGAGTACCACGGCAGCCCGACTTCGCCCAGGCCGACGATGCGCGAGCGATGCTGTGCCAGCTGCGCCTCGACGCGCTCGAGGGCCGCGTCGTCGAGGTCGCGCCAGTCGGGGTGGAAGCCGAGGCATGCCCAGACCGCCTTGGGCGCGGCTGTCGCCGCGGCGAGCGTCGCCGCGTTGGTCGCCGGGTCGCAGCCGACGCCGACGATGCCCCAGACGTCGTGCGCGATCGCGAGGCGCAGCGTCTCGCGCAGGTCGGCGAACGCCTGGTCGTGGAGGTGACAGTGGGTGTCGATGATCATCGCGGGCCGTCTCCCGTTCGCGCTAGTTCCCTGCCACCACCATGCGGCCGATCCTGAGCGTGGGCGACGCGGTGCGGTCGCGCAGCGCCAGATCGTTGCCGACGCCGTCGATCGCCGCGAACATCTCGAGCAGATTGCCCGCCACCGTGACCTCCTCGACCGGGTACGCGAGCTCGCCGGCCTCGATCCAGAGCCCGGAGGCGCCACGCGAGTAGTCACCGGTCACGCCGTTGACGCCGAAGCCGATCAGCTCGGTGACGTAGAGGCCGCGCCGGGTCGAACGGATCAGCTCGTCCGGTGACGCGGCCCCGGGCAGGAGCATCAGGTTGGTGGTCCCGACCGTCACGCCGGCGCCATCGCGGGCGGCGTGGTGCGTCGAGGCGAGCCCCAGCTTCCTCGCGCTGTACGTGTCCAGGAGGTAGGACACGAGAACGCCGTCCTGCACGAGCGGGGTCCGGCGCGTCGGGAGCCCCTCGCCGTCGAAGGGCCGGGACCCCAGCGCGCCCGGAATGGTGCCGTCGTCCACGATCGTCACGGCGGGAGCCGCGATCTTCGCGCCGAGCCGGTCGAGCAGGAACGAGGCGCGCCGGTAGAGGCTCGGTCCGCTCGCCGCGCCCGCGATCGCCCGAACGAGGCTCGCTGCGGTCTCCGGATCGAAGATCACGGGCACCTCGGTGGTCTTCACCTTCCGCGCGCCGAGACGCCGGAGCGCACGAGCCGCGGCGGTGCGGCCCACTGCGGCAGGGTCCTCGAGGGCCGCGCGCACGCGCGCCGACGAGTACCAGTAGTCGCGCTGCATCTCGCCGTGCTCCGCGGCGACGGGCGTTACGTTCAGACCGAACGCCGTGGTCGCGTAGCCCCGCAGGGAGCCGTGCGACGTCGCGTAGGCGTAGCGCGCTCGCCGGTCCGAGCACTCCGCGCCCTCCGAGTTGGTGATCCGCGGGTCGGCGGCCAGCGCCGCGGCCTCGCAGGCGCGCGCAGCCTCGATCCGCGTCTCGGGCGCGGTCTCCCCGGTGGTGTCCTCGAGGCCGAGATCGGGCACCTCCCCGATCAGCGTAGCCGGGTCGGGCAGGCCGGCGTGTGGATCCTCGGCCGTCGCGCGGGCGAGGCTCGTCGCCTCCTCGACGACGCGCTCGAGAGACTCGCGGGAGAGATCGGAGGTGGACGCGGCGGCGGAGGCGCGGCCCACGAAGACACGGAGCGAGAGCCTCTGCTGCCGCGCGTGGGTCACGGTCTCGACCTCGCCGAGGCGGACCGACGCGCTCCCGTGGCTGTCCTCGACGAGATAGCCGTCCGCCGCGGTCGCGCCGAGACGGGTGGCGCGCGCCAGCGCCGAGACCAGCAGGTCCGGGTTCATGGCAGCGGCGCGGTGCCGCCGACGGTCATGTCGTCGATGCGGATCGTGGGCAGCCCGACGCCCACGGGCACGGACTGCCCGTCCTTGCCGCAGGTCCCCACGCCCTCGTCGAGGGCGAGGTCGCGCCCGACGCGCGTCACCCGCGTGAGCGCCTCCGGGCCCGCGCCGATGAGGGACGCCCCCTTGACCGGCACGGTCACCCGCCCGTCCTCGATCAGCCAGGCCTCGTTCGCCGAGAAGACGAACTTGCCGTTCGTGATGTCCACCTGACCGCCGCCGAACGTGACCGCGTAGAGCCCCCGCTTGACCGATCGCAGGATGTCCTCCGGGTCGTCCTCGCCCGCCAGCATGAACGTGTTGGTCATGCGCGGCATGGCCGGGTGCGCGTACGACTCCCGCCGGCCGTTGCCCGTCGGCCGCATGCCCATCAGACGCGCATTGAGCCGGTCCTGCATGTAGCCGACGAGCACGCCCTTCTCGATCAGCACGGTGCGCCCGGTCGGCGTGCCCTCGTCGTCCACGTTGAGCGAGCCCCGCCGGTTCGGGATCGTGCCGTCGTCCACGACGCTGACCAGCTCGGAGGCGACCTTCTGGCCCAGGCGCCCCGAGAACGCCGAGGTCCCCTTGCGGTTGAAGTCGCCTTCGAGCCCGTGGCCGACGGCCTCGTGCAGCAGGATGCCGGGCCAGCCCGGCGCCAGCACGACCGTGGTCGCGCCCGCGGGCGCGTCCACCGCCGAGAGCTTGAGCGTCGCCTGGCGCGCGGCCTCGGCGGCGTAGCGACGCCAGCGCGCGCCCTCGAGGAACCAGTCGAACGCCACGCGGCCGCCGCCGCCGTGCGAGCCGATCTCGCGTCGGCCGTTGTCCTCGGCGATCACCGTGACGTTGAGCCGCGTGAGGGGGCGCACGTCGCCCACCGTGAAGCCCGAGGCCGTCGCGATCAGCATCACGACCTCCTCGCTCGTGAGCGAGACGATCACCTGACGCACGCGGGGATCGGCCGCGCGCGCCGCCCCGTCGAGCTGGCGCAGCAGGTCGAGCTTGCGCGCGAGGTCGGCCGCGATGGGCGGCTCGGCGAGCGCGTAGAGATCGTGGGGTCGGCCGCGCGAGGGCACCGCGATGGTGCCGGAGGTCGCGGCGCGGTCGGCGATCGCGCGTGCCTGTCGGGCCGCCTCGTCCAGGTTCGAGATCGAGATGTCGTCGGTGTGGGCGTACCCGGTCCGCGCCCCGGCCTGTGCGCGGACCCCGGCCCCCTGGCTCACGTGCCGAGAGGCTTTTTTGACTGTACTCTCTTCGAGTTGCAACTCCTCGTTGATACAGTACTCGAGGTAGATGTCCGCGTCGTCGACCTTGCCGAGGAGGTTCGTGCCGAGGACGCGATCGAGCAGCGAGGAGGTGACGTTGAAGCGATCGGCGAAGAAGCTCTCAGGACGCGCGCGAGCGAGATCTCTCATTCGTTCAAGGCTCCCGGGGGGCCTTCGGAGGGCTCCAATCCTATCGTGGTGAATGCCCGACCCCAAGTTTTTTGACGCCCTCATTGTACCTGGCCGTCACGCGTGAGATACGGCATGCCTTTCAGCGACTTCCGCGGCGTGTTCCCGCTCTTCCAGAAGCACTCGCTCGCCGCCTGCATCAAGGCGGGGCTCGAGCTGCAGGGCTTCGAGGTCGGCGACCCGATCCCGCCGCAGCTGCCGCTCGACGCCGCCGCGCGGCGGGCGATCGGCGACGCCCTGACGCGCGTCGGCGCCCTGTACCGCCGGCGCCGCTGGCCGGGGAACGGGGTCGCTCCCTCATCGTCGATTCGAAGCCTGTCGGAGTATCGAGGCCCGCCACGGCGAGCATGGGCGCGCCGAGCCTTGCGGGGTGTGGGGCGTGTTGGGGGAGCTGAGGGGTGTGGGGGAGCTGCACCCGAGGTGAGCATCGCCGCCACGTGTCCGCCGCCGACCTATCAGCGCCGCCAGCCCGGGGGCTCGGTCCTGTACCGGACGCTCGCGGCCTTCACCGGCCGCCAGCACGCGGGCGAGAATCTCGCCGCCATCCTGGCTCAGCGCGCGGCCGACCTGGCGCCGCCGATCCAGATGTGCGACGCGCTTCCGACCAACACCGCGGGCGACTTCGACACGCTCCTCGCCAACTGCCTGGCCCATGCGCGCCGCCGCTTCGTTGACGTGGTCGACCACTTCCCCGCGGAGGTCCGGCACGTCCTCGAAACCTTGCGCGAGGTCTACCGGACCGACGCCCGCGCGCGCGAGCGCGCGCTCTCACCCGAGGAGCGCCTGCACCTCCACCAGACCACGAGCGGCCCGCTGATGACGGGCCTCGAGACGTGGCTGCACCAGCAACTCGACGACCACCTGGTCGAGCCCAACTCCGGCCTGGGCGCCGCAATCGCCTACATGCTCGAGCACTGGGCGCCGCTGACGCTCTTCCTGCGCGTGGCCGGCGCCCCGCTGGATAACAACGTCTGCGAGCGGGCGTTGAAGAAGGCGATCCTGCATCGGAAGAACGCCCTGTTCTACAAGACGCCCGCCGGCGCGCGCGTCGGCGACGTGTTCATCAGCCTCATCCACACCGCCGAGCTCAACGGCATCCCGCCCTTCGCGTACCTCGTCGCGCTCCAGCGGCACCATCAGGACGTCGCGCTCGCCCCCAGCGAGTGGCTGCCGTGGAACTACGAGGCGACGCTGACAGATCTCCGGGCGCGGGCGAGTCCGTCGCGCTGAGCCGCGCGGGTCCGGGTCAGCCTCGGCACACCGCTGGACCTGTCTCCTGACCCGATGCGCGGGGTCTGCGCACCCTTGCCGGAAGGACACGAAGTTCGTTTATGGACATTCCTCGGCGACGCCGATGCGTGGTAGGTTTCAGGCATGAGCACGTTCACGGTCGCGGCGACCCTGATCCATCCCGAGCATCGAGAGCGCTCCCTGGGTCTCGATCTCCTCGTCGACACCGGCGCGACCTATACGCTGCTTCCCGCCGAGGTCGTCGCCCGGTTGGAGCTCCCTACCCTGGAAGAGCGACTGGCAGAGCTGGCCAGCGGCGAACGGGTCGTCTACCGCGTGGGAGAAGTGCGGGTCAGACTGGGGGACAGGGAGCGGACGACGGTCTTCTTCGCTGGACCGCCAGGCTCTCGTGCGCTTCTGGGCGCCGTCACCCTCGAGGAGTTCGGTCTCGCCGCCGATCCGGTTCATCAGCGGCTCTTCCCCGTCCCGGCCCTGCTCGTCTGACCGGGCGGCTCCGTACGATTCCTCGTCAGCTCGAGCCGCGGCGTTGCGTCGCCGTCTGCACTACGACAAGTGGCATCGACCGCACATGAGTCTCGACGGTCGCCCTCTGATCACCTGCTTCGTGGCCGGGACAACAGCCCCGGCTTCAGAAGATGTTCGCCTCGACCGCGCCGCCGCCGCACGCGAAGCGGCCGAGGGCCATCGGCGCGACGTCCATCGAGCGCGCCCGACCGTCCAGGATCAGCTCCGCCATCAAGAGCCCGATCGCGGGGGCGTGCATGAAGCCGTGGCCCGAGAAACCGCAGGCCACGTAGAAGCCGGCGAGCCCCGGGGCCTCGGACAGGATCCCATGGTAGTCCGGCGTGAGATCCCGCACCCCGGCGTAGGCGCGCATCACCCGCGCCTCGGCGAGCGGCGGAACACGGCGCGCCGCCGCCTCGAAGTGGGGGGTGTGGGGAGCCATATCGGGGCCCCCCACGTCAGCAGGTGCGCGCCTGGTGGGTCTGGACGATCTCGTGCATGCGCCGGAGCCCGGCCAGGAGCGAAGGGCCCGGCACCAGGACGTCGGCGCCGTCGAGCTCGTGGATCTCACCGCGCGCGACCGCGGTGATCCGCTCCCATCCAGGTCGCGCGGCGATTTCGCCGACATCGACCGGCTTGCCGCACCACGAGGCCAGGATGATCTCGGGGTCGCGCGCGATCACCGCCTCGGGCGTGACGACGCGGCCCTGCGCGTCGCGTGCCTCGCGCAGCTCGGCGAACACGTCCCGGCCGCCGGCGATCTCGATCAGCTCGGAGACCCAGCGGATCCCCGCGATCAGCGGGTCGGGCCACTCCTCGAACCAGACGCGCGGCCGGTCGGGCCAGACCGACGAGTACTCGCGGACCTGTCGGATCTCGTCGCGCATGTCCTGCACGAGCGCACGCGCCGCAGGCTCGCAGCCGAGCGCGCCGCCGATCACGAGGACCGCCTGGAGCACCTCGTCGAGCGAGCGCTGGTTGGTGCACAGCACGGCGACGCCGGCGCCGATCAGGTCGCGCACGACGTCCTTCTGGAGGTCGGAGAACGCCAGCACGAGGTCGGGCGCGAGGGCGAGGATCCGGTCCACGCGGAACGTCGTGAAGCCGCCGACGCGCGCCTTCTCGCGCGCGGCCTCGGGCCGACGCGCCGTGCCGGGGACGCCGACGACGCGCGCGCCCGCGCCGATCAGGTGGGCGATCTCCGCGGTCTCCGCGGTCAGGCAGACGATCCGCTGCGGGAACTGGGCGCTCGCCAGGCCGTACACGCTACTTGCCCTCGTAGACCTCGCGCGCGGCGATGCCGCGCTGGAAGGCGAGGTACTGCTCGCGGGTCATCGGCGGCTTGGCCTGCGCGAGCACCTCCCGGGCCTTGGCGGCGCCGTCGGCGAGCATGTCCACGACCATCGCGGCGAGCGCCTTGGCGGCCACCAGGTACGCCAGCGGCTTGTCCACGATCCGGTAATCGGCGCCGTGGCCCGTCCCCGTCGCGCCGCCCACGTACGGGTGGAGCACCGGCATCACCATCGAGAGGTCGCCCATGTCGGTCGAGCCCGTGCGGTGGCCGATCTGCCGGTAGTGCTCCTCGCCGACCAGTCTCAGAGCGTTCTCCCGGTAGCACCGGGCCATGAGCGGGTCGCACGTCATCGGCATGTAGCCGGGCAGCGTCTCGATCTCGACCGTCGCCCCGAGCGCC
>MGCE01000089.1:0-8015 GCA_001790315.1 Candidatus Rokubacteria bacterium RIFCSPLOWO2_02_FULL_72_37
AACGTGCCGCCGATCGGCGCGGGCGGCCAGCCCTTCAAGCCGGAGGCCGACGAGCGGCAGCTCTGGGCGCAGGCCGAGAAGGAGGAGGAAAAGCTCCTCAAGCGCGCCAAGGCCTACGACGATCCCCTGCTCGAGGAGTACCTGGCGCGCGTGGGCGACCGCCTGCTGCCGGACGAGGTGAAGGCCGCCGGCGGGCCCGGCTTCAGGTTCGGCGTCATGAGCGATCCCACGCTCAACGCGTTCGCGATGCCGAACGGCCACGTGTACGTGCACACGGGGCTCCTGGCGCGGCTCGACGACGAGGCCCAGCTCGCGATGATCCTGGGCCACGAGATGACGCACGTCACCCACCGACACGCCCTCAAGTTCAACCGCGACGCGACCAACAAGCAGATCCTCTACACGATCCTCTCGGTCGCGGCCTCGATCGGGGTCGCGGTCGCCGCGGGCTCACGCGCGCGCTCCGGCGACTACGTGGGCGCGGCGGTGCTGAGCCAGACGGCCAACGCGATCCTCGGCATCGGGCTGCAGCTCGCCGCGCTCGCCGCGATCAACGGGTACGGCCGGGACCTCGAGCGCGAGGCGGACGCCGAAGGCATGAAGCGGCTCGTCCGTGCGGGCTACGACCCGAAGGAGGCGGCGAAGGTCTTCGAGCTGCTCAGGAGCGAGGGCAAGGACCGTGGGACCCTCGAGACGTTCTTCTTCGGCAGCCACCCGAAGCTCACCGAGCGCATCGAGACGACGAACGAGCTGCTGCGCACCACGTACGCCGCCGCCGCCACCGCGCCGACCACCGTGAAGAACACCGAGGACTTCGGCCTCCGGATGCGCACGGTCGTGCGCGACAACGCCGCGCTCGACACCCGGGCGGGCCGGTTCACGCTCGCCCAGGAGCAGCTCGATCGCGTGCTCGCGATCACGCCGCGCGACCCCCTGGCGCACCTCTACTACGGCGACCTCTACCGGCTGCGGTCGCAGCGCGCGCGCGACGCCGCCGACCGCGAGGCGCTGGCGAAGAAGGCGCTGGTGAGCTACGAGCGCGCCGCCGAGCTCGACCCGAAGTTCCCGGACCCCTTCCGCCAGCTCGGCTTCCTGTACTACCAGCAGAAGGAAAACGAGCGCGCGCGCGACGCGTTCAAGAAGTACCTCGCGCTCAAGCCCGACGCGCCCGACGGCAGGCGCATCAAGGAGTACCTCCTCGAGCTCGACCGCTGAGCGGCGGTCGCTCCCCCCGACGTTGAATCAGTCGGCCGCCAGCCGGTAACCGACGCCCGGCTCCGTGAGGAGATACCGCGGGCGCGCGGGCTCGGCCTCGAGCTTGTGCCGCAGGTGGGCCATGTAGACGCGGACGTAGTGGGCCTGGTCCGTGTGCACCGGTCCCCACACCTCCCGGAGCAGCTGCTGGTGCGTGACGACTTTCCCGGCGTGCCGGACGAGCGTCGTCAGGAGCTTGTACTCGATCGGCGTCAAGCGTACTTCCTGCTCGCCCACGAACACCCGGCGGTGGAGGAGATCGACCTGCAGCTCGCCGACCTCGAACGTCGCCGCGTCCGCTTCGTGGGAGGCGCCGGCGGTGTGCCGGAGTGCCACGCGGATCCGGGCGAGCAGCTCGCCGGCGCTGAACGGCTTGCTCACGTAATCGTCCGCGCCGGCGTCGAGCGCCGTCACCTTGTCGCGCTCCTCGCCACGCGCGGAGAGCACGATGACCGGGACGTCCGTCCACTCGCGGAGCTGCCGGATCACCTCGAGGCCGTCCATGTCCGGCAGCCCGAGGTCCACGACGACGACGTCGGGCTGGCGCGAGCCCACCTCGACGATCCCGTCGGCGCCCGTCGTCGCCTCGAAGAGCCGGTACCCCTGGCCCGTCAGCGTGGCGCGCAGGAAGCGCCGAATCTGCGGCTCGTCCTCGATCAGGACGACGGAAGGCTCAGGCATCGGCGGGCACGGCGGCCGGTTGTGTCCCGCTGACCGGCAGCGTGAACAGGAACGCGACGCCCCCCTCCGGCAGGTTCTGGGCCCAGATGCGTCCCCCGTGCGCCTCGACGATGCCGCGGCAAATCGCGAGCCCGAGTCCGGCGCCGCGACGCGCCTGCGGCGTCGCCCGGTAGAACTTGTCGAAGACCCGCTCCTCCTCGCCAGGGGGGAGGCCGGGGCCATGGTCCGAGACCTCGACCGTGAGCTTGTGGTCGGTCGCCGTGGCGATGACGCGGATGAGGCTGCCTGCCGGCGTGTACTTCGCGGCGTTGTCGAGCAGGTTCACGAGCACCTGCTCGATGAGCACGTCGTCGAGCGCGACGAGGGGGAGATCCGGCGGCACGTTCACGATGACCTTGTGCCCCGCCAGCGCCGTCGCCAGCCTCCTGAGCGCGGCACCGATCACCTCCTCGAGCGGATGCCACTCCCGGCGGACCTGCAGCGCCCTGGACGCCAGGCGCGTCATCTGGAGCAGGTTCTGGACGAGGCGGTTCAGCCGCTCGGCCTCGTCCCGCACGGACTCCAGCAGCTCGGTGCGGGTCCGTGCGTCGAGCCGATCGCCGCCCTCGAGGATCGTGCTGACCGCGCCCGTGATCGTGGCGAGCGGCGTGCGGAGATCGTGCGACACCGAGCTGAGCAGCGAGCTGCGGAGGCGCTCGGTCTCGGCCCCCACGCGCGCTTCACGCGCTTCGTCGGCCAGGCGGGCGCGCTCGAGGGCGAGCGCGGTCTGGTTCACGAAGGTCTCGAGCTGGCGCCGGGGCTCGAGCCCGACGAGAGTGTGGCGACGTCGTGGGCGCACGCGCACAACGCCGAGACCGCCGCCGTGGCCGAGCAGTGGTAGGCACACCGCTTCGACCTCGTCGTCGCCGACGTCTTCGCCCAGGTGGATGGTGACGTCCGCACCGAAGACCTCGGCGATGTGTCTTCCCGCGATCGCGACGAGCTGGTCCGTGGCGCCCGCCTGCGCGAGCTCTCGACTCATGGCGTAGAGTGCCGCGGTGCGTCGCTCGCGCTGCTCCGCCGCCTCGGCCTGGCGGCGGATGCGTGCGGTCAGGCTGCCGATGACGAGCCCGACGGTCAGCATGACGGCGAACGTCAGCAGGTACTGCGTGTCGGTCACGACGAACGTGAGGTAGGGCGGCACGAAGAAGAAATCGAAGGCGGCGACGCTGGCGAGCACGGCGACGATGGAGGGCCCACGACCGTACCTGGCCGCGATGACCACGATCGCGAGGAGATAGGTCATGGTGAGATTCGCCGGCGCGACCAGGGCGAACAGCACCCTGGAGACGACGGTGGCGCCCGCGACGGCGGCGATCGCCTGGATGTATCCCGCGCGCCACCGTGCGGGAATACGACGCTTCTGGCGCGACGGCTCCTCGGTCACGGCTTCAGTGTAGCGCTCGTGGGCCCACTGTCACGCGCTGCCCAACGTGGACCGGCGCGGGCTCGCGCGAGGGAGCCGAAGACGCGTCTGGCGGTGACGCGACCACACGTGCGGTGACGGTGCACTCGGCGGACTCGGGCCAGTCGCGGTAGTCGAGCGCGACGCGGTTCGACCGCACCCAGAGGGCCATCGCGCCGAACAATACGAGCGTGAGCAGCAGCCGGAGCGCGGTCCGCACGGCACCGGGCGCGGGGACGGCCTCGACCGCCACCAGCACCGACAGCGGCAGCATCTCGGCGGCAGCGAGCACACCCCACCGCGGCCGCGGGATCGTCCGGTCGCGTCTTGCGTTCGCGTCACACACAGTTTCCGAGCCCCTCGACGGCAAGCCTGACACGTGCAGCCCTCAAGCGCGTGTCAAGAAGGGCCGGGGAGTCGTAAAAGGACCGTAAAAACTCGCGCGGGCGGTGCGACGGCGAGCCGGGCGGCGTACAGTCGTGGGCCGTATGCGCCTCACGCTGCTCAAGCGCGTGCTGGTCGGCAAGCCGATGCCGCTCGCCCAGGCGCGGCACGAGCGGCTGAGCAAGACGGTCGCCCTCGCCGTCTTCGCCTCCGACCCGCTGTCGTCCAACGCGTACGCGACCGAGGAGATCCTGCTCGTACTCACGCTCGCCGGCGGCGCCGCGCTGAGCTACTCCCTGCCCATCGCCCTCGGCATCTCCACGCTGCTGGCGATCGTCGTCATCTCGTACCGGCAGACGGTGCAGGCCTACCCGCAGGGAGGCGGCGCCTACCTGGTGGCCAAGGACAACATCGGGCAGCTCCCCGCGCTGATCGCGGCGGCCGCTCTGCTGACCGACTACGTCCTGACGGTGTCCGTCTCGGTCGTCGCAGGAATCGCCGCACTGACCTCGGCGGTGCCGGCGCTCTTTCCCTACCGGGTGATCCTCGGCGTCCTCGCGGTCGCCGGGGTCGCGCTGGGCAACCTGCGCGGGGTCCGGGAATCCGGCCGGCTGTTCGCCGCGCCGACCTACTTCTTCATCGTCAGCATCCTGGGGATGGTCGGCTACGGGTTGATCGCCGCGATCTTCGACCTGCTGCCCGCGGCACCCTACGAGCCCCATCACCCGGGGCTCGAGGGCATCGGGCTCTTCCTGATCCTGAGGTCGTACGCCGCCGGCTGCACCGCGCTGACAGGTGTCGAGGCGGTCTCCAACGGCGTGCAGGCCCTCAAGCCGCCCGAGGGGCGCAACGCCGCGACGCTCATGACCTGGCTCGGTGTCATCTCGATCATGATGTTTCTCGGCATCACCTACCTCGCGTACGACTTCGGAATCGTTCCCGGGGGGGATGAGACGCTCGTGTCGAAGCTCGCGCGACGGCTGTTCGGCACCGGGGTCTTCTACTTCGCGGTGCAGGCGGCGACCATGCTCATTCTGCTCCTCGCCGCCAACACCTCGTATGCCGACTTCCCGCGGCTCTCGTCGATCCTGGCCCGCGATCGCTTCGTGCCGCGGCAGTTCGCGAACCAGGGCGACCGCCTCGTCTTCTCGAACGGCATCCTGATCCTGAGCGGGTTCGCGATCGCATTGATCGTGGTGTTCGCGGGCGACACCCACGCGCTGCTTCCCCTGTACGCCATCGGTGTCTTCATCTCGTTCACGCTCTCGCAGAGCGGCATGGTGCGGCGGTGGCTCCAGCTCCGCACGAAGGGCTGGCGCTGGCGCATGTGCGTCAACGGCGCGGGCGCCGTCGCGACCGGCGTCGTCATGCTCACGCTCGCGGTGACGAAGTTCACCGAAGGCGCCTGGATCGTGGTCGTCGTGATCCCGATGCTCGTCGCGATCTTCGTCGCCATGCACCGGCACTACGAGATGGTCGCCGTCGAGCTCTCGCTCGAGGGGTTTGCGCCGCCCCCAGTGTTCCAGCACACCGTGCTCGTGCTGATCGGCGACGTCCACCGCGGCGTCGTGCGGGCGGTGCAGTACGCCAGGACGCTCGCACCGACGGCGGCCGTCCGCGCCGTCTACGTCGAGACCGATCCGGCGAACACGCGGAAACTCGAGGAGAAGTGGGGCCGGTGGGGGCTCGAGGTCCCTCTGGTCGTCCTGACGTCGCCCTACCGCTCGCTCCTGCGTCCGCTCCTCGAGCACCTCGACCAGATCCAGAGCCGCGGCGACGATCACATGGTCACGATCGTCCTGCCGGAGTTCCTCCCGCGGCGCTGGTGGCAGCACCTCCTGCACAACCAGACGGCGCTGCTCGTCAAGGGCGCGCTGCTGTTCCGCAAGAACACGGTCGTCGCCGACGTCCCGTACCTGCTCGGGCGCTGAGGACTAGAAGAACGTGCCGGCCCGGACGTCGCCGGCGGCCCGAGGGCGGCGCGCCGCGGGCGACAGGATGTTCGCGCACTCGATGAAGCAGTCGAGCGCGGTCACGAGGTCCCAGAGATTGCTGCCCGACGGGACCTCGACGCTCAGCTCGCGACCATCGATGGTCGCCTTCGCGCGGTGGAGGGGCGCGGAGAGTCCGTCGGCCTTGAAGTGGTGGATCCACGTCGGATCGGGCGGGCGGTTGAGCGTGAAGTGAATGAGCAACCGGCCGTCGCGCTGCTCGAAGCGGGGCGCCCCGACTCGACGGATTCCTATCATCGCCCGACCTCCGCAGGGAACGTGCGGCAGACCCGTCCGGGGTGATGGCCCGGTATGCCGCAGAGCAGATCCAGCATCCCGAGTGCCAGGCGCGCACGTCACTGGAATCGCGAACTTGACGCGCGGGAGCCCGGCCACTCTGTCAACACCTGTCGGGCTGCTGACTCTCCCGAGCGTCCGGCGAGGGGCGGCGGGGCCGGGCTACACGCTCACGCGCTCGCTGCGAGTGCTCCGTCGAAGGCGTCGAGCGTCTCGGCGATATCCGCGTCGGAGTGGGCCAGCGAGAGGTACATCTTGGCGCCCGGGATCACGAAGACGCCGCGGCGGATCAGCTCGAGGCCGAGGCGGGCCGCACGCTTGCCGTCGGCGCGGCGAAGGTCTCGCTCCGTGACGATCCGCGCGGACGGATCGAGGAACACCGGCTGGGCGATCGGTCCTTCGCCGAGCGCCTGGAGCCCGACGCCGCGGCGCGCCGCCACGCGCGCCATGCCTTCGCGCAGCACGCGGCCGAGCGCCGCCAGCCGCGGGTAGACGCCGGGTTTCGCCAGCTCGTCGAGCGCGGCGAGGCCGGCCGCGCAGGCGAGGGGATTGCCCGAGAGCGTGCCGGACAGGAGCGCGTAGTCGAGCGTCCCCTTGCGCGCCGGGTCGGCGGTGTCCATGACGTCCGCGCGTCCGCAGACGGCGGCGAGCGAGTAGCCGCAGGTGAGGGCCTTGCCGTAGGTGGCGAGGTCGGGCGTCACGCCGTAGAACTCCTGCGCGCCGCCCCACGCGAGGCGGAAGCCCGTCACGACCTCGTCGAAGATCAGCAGGCAGCCGTGGCGGTCGGCGAGCGCGCGCAGGCCCTGGAGGAAGCCCGGCACGGGGGCGAGCGCGCGCTGGAGCGGCTCGACGATGATCGCGGCGACGTCGCGGCCGTGGACGGCGAGGATCTCCTCGGTCGTCCGGAGATCGTTGAACGGCGCCACGAGCACGCTCTCGAGCGCGCCCTTGGGGATGCCGCCCACGTCGGGGCGCGCGGTCGGGAAGGGCGCCTCGCTCCCGGCCCAGTTCCCGGTCATCGCGTAGTCGTGCAGGCCGTGCCAGCCGCCCTCGAACTTCACGATCTTCTCGCGCCCGGTGAAGACGCGCGCCATGCGGATCGCGAACATCGTGGCTTCGGTGCCGGTCGAGACGAACCGGACTTTCCGGGCGCACGGCACGGCCTCGCAGAGACGCTCGGCCAGGCGGATCATCGGCTCGCTGAGCCACTGGTAAGTCGAGCCCCTCGCGGCCTGGGCCTGGACGGCGGCGACGACAGCCGCCGGGGCATGGCCGAGGAGGAGGGGGCCCGAGCCGAGCACGTAATCGATGTACGCACGCCCGCGCGTGTCCCAGACGCGGCTGCCCTCGCCGCGCGCGACGACGAAGGCCAGATCGGGCGGCAGCGTCCACATCCAGGAGGAGCCGCCGGGCAGGTGGCTGAACGCGCGCGCGAGCAGATCGTCCATCAGTGGTCGCCTCCTGCGAGTTGCGCCTTGAGGATCTTGCCGGTCGCGCTCCGGGGCAGGGCGGACAGGAGCGTGACCCGCCGAGGATACTTGAAGCCCGCGAGCCGCGCGCGGCAGTGGGCGATCAGCTCCTCCGCGCGGCACGCGGCCCCGGGGCGGAGCGCGACGAACGCCGCGACCTCCTCGCCCAGCTCCGCGTGCGGCACGCCGACCACGGCGGCCTCGGCCACGTCGGGGTGCGCGAGCAGCACGGCCTCGACCTCCGTCGGGAACACGGAGTAGCCGCCGCGCAGGATGCGCTCGCGCTTGCGGCCTGTGATCGCGACGAAGCCCCCGGGCAGGAGCCGTGCGAGGTCGCCGGTGCGGAACCAGCCGTCGGCGAGGACGGCGCGCGTCTCTTGCGGCGCCGCGAGATAGCCGTCCATGGCGGCCGGCGTCCGGATCCACAGCTCGCCGATGTCGCCCGCGGCCACGTCGCGCCCGGCCTCGTCCACGAGCCGCACGTCGACGCCGGGG
>MGCE01000089.1:8043-9094 GCA_001790315.1 Candidatus Rokubacteria bacterium RIFCSPLOWO2_02_FULL_72_37
GCGGCGCCGCGCCCGAGACGCAGAGGCGGAGCGAGCGGAGGTCTGCCGACGCGAGAGCTCCGCTGTCGAGGATGCGGCGGAACATGGTCGCGACGCCGGGGAAGATGGTCACGCGGTGGCGGCGGATGGCCTCGAGCGCCGCCTCGGGCGTGAACCGCTCGACCAGCACGACGCGCGCGCCGGCCAGGAGCGGCGCCAGGAGCGCGCCGTTCAGACCGAAAGAGTGGGCGAGCGGGAGCACCGCGAGGACGATATCCTCCGGGGACAGCGCCATGACCGGCCCGGCCCAGGAGCGGTTC
This sequence comes from Candidatus Rokubacteria bacterium RIFCSPLOWO2_02_FULL_72_37, assembly GCA_001790315.1. GTDB lineage: Bacteria > Methylomirabilota > Methylomirabilia > Rokubacteriales > CSP1-6 > GWA2-73-35. Next base: position 8,343 of record MGCE01000089.1, read on the forward strand.
GCGGTCTCGAGCGCGCCGTGGGACAGGACGGCGCCCTTCGGGCGGCCCGTGCTCCCCGAGGTGTACAGGACGAGCGCGGGTGCCGGAGGCCGGGGGAGCGGCCTCCCGGGGCCCGTCGCCGCCCCGGTGGTCGCGGTGACAGTCTCGTCGACGTCGCGTCCGGTCAGGACCAGGTGCGGTACCAGGTCCGCGAGGATCGCCTGACGGTCGTCCTTGCCGAGGTGGACGTCGAGCGGCGCGACGGTCGTGCCGAGCCGCCAGCCCGCCAGCAGCGCGACGGGGAGCGCCGCCTGGTTGCCGATCTCGAGCGCGAGGCGGTCGCCGGGGCCGAGACCGCGCAGCGCGAGCGTGGCGGCGCACGCCTCGGCGCGCCGGTGGAGCTCGCCCGCGGCGAGGGCGCCCTCGTCCCAGACCAGCGCGGGCGCGTCGGGCGCGCGGCGCGCGCTCGCCTCCAGCAGGGTGACGAAGCTCAGGGCAAGAAGTCCTTCAGGTCCAGCCGCTGCCAGACCGCCGGCGGCACGCGGTGGCGCGGCGTGTACGCCGCCAGCGAGGGCTTGGCCGTGGCGTCCACGCCCCACTTCGCCGTGTAGCCGTCCTCGCGCGCCGACGGGTCGAGGTCGGAGCCGCGCGTGTTGGTGATGATCGTGATGTCGCGATCGGGCTGGCAGCGCGTCGCGATCGCCCAGTTGACCTGCCGGTCGTCGAACACGTCCACGTCGTGGTCGACCACGACCACGCGCTTCATGTAGAGG
>MGCE01000090.1:0-819 GCA_001790315.1 Candidatus Rokubacteria bacterium RIFCSPLOWO2_02_FULL_72_37
CGAGTTCGGTTGTGTCGCGGGGTTCGCGGCGGGACTGCTGCAGGACGCCGCCGGCGGGGGACTCCTCGGTGTCCAGGCGCTCACGAAGGCGCTGGTCGGTTTCGGGATCGGCGCGGTCGGGCGCCGCTTCACCGCGACGCACCCGCTCGTGCAGGTGCCGGGGCTCGTTGTGCTGACGGTCGTCGAGGCCCTCGCGCGGTTCGCGCTGCTGAAGCTCTTCCACTTCCCCGCCTCGCTTGGCGAGCTGATGGCCTGGGTCGTCCTGCCGCAGGCCCTCTACAACGGATTCCTCGGCGCTGCCCTCGTGTTGGCGCTGTCGTGGGTCGAGTCGGCCCGCGCGCGGTCCGCGTGAACGCGCCGTTCGGCCGCCGCCGGCTTCCGCCGCGGCGGGACGACGGCCAGCGACGCGTCGTCGGCGTTGCCGCCGTCGTCATGACCGCGTTCGTCGTGCTGCTCGGCCAGCTCTGGTATCTGCAAGTCCTCGAGGGCGGACGATTCCTCGACGCGTCCGACAAGAACCGCATCCGCATCCGGCCGATCGCCGCGCCGCGCGGCATCCTCGTCGATCGGCGCGGTGTTCCGCTCGTCGACAACCGGCCGGCGTTCACGCTCTCCCTCATCCCGCGCGAGCTGCCGCGCGACGAGGTGAGCCGGGGCGCGGTGCTCGGTCGTGTCGCCTCGCTGCTGGACGTGCCATTCCAGGAGCTGCTCGACACGGTCGCCCGCGTGCCGCCCGACTCGTTCCTCCCGGTGCGCGTGCGCCGCGGCCTCACGCTCGAGGACGTCGCGAAGGTCGAGGAGTGGAAGCTCGAGCTCCCG
>MGCE01000090.1:836-6608 GCA_001790315.1 Candidatus Rokubacteria bacterium RIFCSPLOWO2_02_FULL_72_37
CGAAGGTCGAGGAGTGGAAGCTCGAGCTCCCGGGCGTCATCACCGAGGTGGAGCCCCAGCGCGTCTACCCGACGAGCCGGTTCGCCGCCCACCTGCTGGGCTATGTCCGCGAGGCCAGCGAGGATCAGCTGCGGAGCGGCCGGTACCGGCGCGGGGACATCGTCGGCCAGAGCGGGCTCGAGCGGCTGCTCGACGAATACCTCCGGGGCCAGGACGGTGGCGAGCGCATCGAGGTCGACGCGATGGGGCGGTCCGTGCGGCTCGTCCAGCATACCGAGCCGCACCCTGGCGCGCAGGTCGTGACGACGGTCGACCGCCGCATCCAGGAGGCGGCCGAGCGCGCGATGGCCGGTCACGCCGGCGCGGTCGTCGTGATGGACCCGCGCAACGGCGACGTGCTCGCGATGGTGTCGACGCCGGCGTTCGAGATCGACCGGTTCACGGGCACGATCGAGCGAGCGGCATGGTTGCGCATCGTGCAGGACCCGGAGTTTCCTCTCCTGAACCGGACGATCCAGACCCAGTACGCGCCCGGCTCGATCTTCAAGATCGTCGTCGCGGCGGCGGGCCTGCAGGAAGGCACGCTCGCGCCCTCCGACAGCGTCTACTGCACCGGGGAGTTCCGCTTCGGCGGGATCACCTTCAAGGACTGGAAGGAAGGCGGACACGGCCGGGTGGACCTGCATCGGGCGATCGCCGAGTCGTGCAACGTGTTCTTCTACCAGGCCGGGCTGCGGGTGGGCGGTGGCGTGATCGAGCGGTACGCGCGCGCGTTCGGCTTCGGCGCGCCGACGGGCATCGCGCTGGGCGGCGAGAAGCCCGGCACCGTGCCGGCGTTCAGTCGCCGCCGCCGGGGCTTCTGGCCGGCGGGGGAGACCGTGAACATGTCGATCGGCCAGGGCGCGCTCCTCGTCACGCCGATGCAGATCGCCCGCCTCATGAGCGCGGTGGCGAACGGCGGCGTGCTCTGGCGGCCGCGGCTCGTCCAGCGGGTCGAGCGTTCCGGGCAGGGCGTGCTCTGGAGCGACGCGGGCGAGGTGAACGGCCACGTGGAGCTTTCTCCGGTCGTCTGGGCGTTCCTCCGCCACGCCCTGTGGGCCGTGGTCAACGACGGCGGCACAGGCGGCGGCGCGCGTATCCCGGGTCTCGATATCGCCGGCAAGACCGGCACGGCGCAGATGATCGCGAAGTCGAAGGCGTCCCTCGGACAGGATCACGCCTGGTTCGCGGCGTTCGCGCCGGTCGAGGATCCCGAGGTCGTCGTCGTGGTGCTCGCCGAGCGCGGCGGCAAGGGCGGGCAGGTCGCCGCGCCGATCGCGCGGAAGATCCTCAACGCCATTTTCTTCGAGCGCGTCGCCAGCGTAGACTTGCAGGGATGAACGGTGTGCCCGGCCGGACGGCGGGCGCGAGAGCGCCCCGACGGCGACCACGCGAGACATGATCCGGATCGATCGAAGACTGCTCGAGAACGTCGATTGGGCCCTGCTCGGCGCGGCGACCGCGCTGGTCCTGACGAGCTTCGTGACGCTGTTGAACCTCAACGTCGGGCGCGCCGGCGGCGCCGCCCTCCGGCAGCTCGCGTGGTTCGGCGTCGGCCTGGTGGCCCTGGTCGTGATCGCGAGCATCGACTATCGTCGGCTCGTGCGCGCGGCGCCCGCGCTCTACCTGCTGGGGCTCGCCGGGCTCGCGGCCGTGGTCGTGGTGGGCCGCACGGTGTCCGGCGCGCGCCGCTGGATCGTCTGGGGCCCGCTGTCCGTGCAACCCTCCGAGATCTTCAAGATTTGCTTCGTCCTCATGGCGGCGTGGGTGATCACGTCCCGCTGGGCGCAGCCCGTCGGGCGGACCACCGTCGTCTTGATGCTGCCGATCGCCGTGGCGCCGGCGCTGCTGATCACGAAGCAGCCCGACCTCGGCACAGCGGTCATGCTTTTTCCCGTGCTGGTGATCCTCCTGGTGGGGGCCGGGATGCGCTTGCGCCTGCTCGGCGGGCTCCTCCTGGCGGGCGTGGCGGCGGCCCCGCTCGCGTGGCTCGTCCTCAAGGAGTACCAGCGAGAACGCATTCTGGTGTTCCTGGATCCGCTGCGCGACCCGCTCGGAAGCGCGTACAACGTGATCCAGGCCAAGATCGCGATCGGTTCGGGTCAGCTCCTGGGGAAGGGGGTCGCCGGCGCGACGCAGAGCCGGCTGGCCTTCCTCCCGGAGCGTCACACGGATTTCATCTTCGCCGTATTCGCCGAGACGTGGGGGTTCGTCGGCTGCCTCGTGCTGCTCGTCTGCTACGTCCTGCTCCTGCTCCGGGGGTTCGACATCGCGGCGTCGGCACGTGAGCCCGTCGGCCGCCTCGTGGCGCTGGGCGCCACGTCGCTGCTGGCGACACAGGTGCTGATCAACGTGGGCATGGTCACCGGGCTGTTGCCGGTCGTGGGGATTCCGCTGCCGCTGATGAGCTACGGCGGCTCCTCGATGCTCGCCTCGCTGATGGCGCTGGGCCTGCTCCTCTCGGTCCGAATGCGGCAGTTCCAATGAGACACGGGATGGGCGCGCACATCACGCGACCTGCCGTGTCAGCGAGGTGCTGCCGTGGCCAAACGCATCGTCGTCAACGCGGGACTCTCCGAGACGCGCGTCGCGGTTCAGGAGGGCAGTCTTCTCACTGAGCTGTACGTCGAGCGCCACCGCCAGCGCTCGATCGTCGGGAGCGTCTACAAGGGTGTCGTGACGAACGTGCTGCCGGGGATGCAGGCGGCCTTCGTCGACATCGGGCTCCAGAAGGACGCCTTCCTCTACGCGGGGGACTACACGACCAACCTCGGCGACTACGCGCGAACCATGCTGGCGGGGGGCGACGACGATGCGGACGCCGACGTCGATCCCGACGAGATGCAGGCGCGGCACGAGAGCGCCACGCCGATCGAGCAGCTCCTGAGTCGCGGGCAGCACGTCCTCGTGCAGGTCGCGAAGGAATCGCTCGGCACCAAGGGCGCGCGGATCACCTCGTTTCTCTCGTTTCCCGGACGCTATCTCGTGTACATGCCCCAGGCACGGCACGTCGGCGTCTCCCGGCGCATCCACGAGGAGGCCGAGCGCGACCGCCTGCGCGCGGCGCTCCGGGCCCTCGCGCTCCCGCCGGGCGGCTTCATCGTCCGTACCAACGCCGAGGGCAAGGGCGAGGCCGAGTTCGCCGCCGACGTCGAGTTCCTCGGCCGCCTGTGGGCGCAGATCCAGGCGCGGTTCGAGCAGGCGGCGGCGCCGGCGGTGCTCCACGAGGAAGGCGACCTCGTCTTCCGCGTCGTGCGCGATCTGTTCTCGCCGGAGATCGACGAGCTCGTCATCGACTCCGAGGAGGGGCATCGGAAGTGCGTCGGGTACGTCGAGGCCCTCGTCCCCGCGCTGGCCGATCGCGCGCGGCTCTACGCGGACCGGCAGCCCGTCTTCGAGGCGTTCGGCATCGAGAAGGACATCGAGAAGGCGCTGCGCCGGCGGGTCTGGCTCAAGTCCGGCGGGTACATCGTGATCGACCACACCGAGGCGCTCGTCTCCATCGACGTGAACACGGGCAAGTACGTGGGCAAGCGCGACTTCGAGGAGACCGTGCTCAAGATCAATCTCGAGGCGGTCGGTGAGGTCGTCCGGCAGATCCGGCTACGGGACCTCGGCGGCATCATCATCATCGACTTCATCGACATGGAGCGCGAGGAGCACCGGGAGCAGGTCTACCGGGCGCTCAGGAAGGCGCTCGTCGACGACAAGGCCCGGACGAACGTGCTCCAGATCTCGGAGCTCGGCCTCGTCGAGATGACGCGCAAGCGCGTTCGCCAGGATCTCCGCGCGCTGCTGTCCGCGCAGTGCCCCACCTGCCGCGGGAGCGGGGTGACCAAGGCGGACGCGACGCTGGCGGCCGAGATCTACCGGGCGGTGCAGGCCAAGGTCGCGGCCGCGGGGGAGGCCCAGAACGGCCGTGAGATCCTCGTCCGCGTGCATCCCGATGTCGCGCGCTATCTCGAAGGTGACGGTCAGGAGGACCTCGCGCGGCTCGCCCAGCTGCTCGATCGCAAGCTCACGATTCAGCCGAACCACGCCGACCGCGAGGGCTACGAGATCCGCGTCCGCGGGGGCGGCCAGTGAGCGGCGACCCCGCCACCCGGCGCTGATGGCACGCACGCCGCCCTCCCGCGTCAGCCAGGCCCGGATCCTCGCCGACCTCCGGCTCGCCGCCAGGCGCGGGGACCGGACGGCGCTGGCGCTGGCGCTCGATCAGATGCGCACCCTCGCCCATTCGCCCCGGTACTGGGAGAAGTACCTCGTGCTGCTCGCGAACCCGCTCGCGCGCCTCGTCGATCTGCTCGTGGTCAAGCAGGGCGAGCGCATCGCCCACCAGAAGGGCTGGAAGCTCCCGCGGCCCGTCGCTGCCGGCCCGGCGAAGGCGCGCCGGGGGAAGAAGCGCGGTGCCGGGCCGCGGCCGCGGCGCAGCGCGCCGGCCGGCGTCCAGCCCTCGCTCTTCGAGTGAACCGCGCGTTCGTCGTCGTCAATCCGGCGGCCGGCGGCGGACGCACCGAGCGGCTCTGGCGCCGGCTCCGGGACGACCTCGTGGGCCTCGGGCTCGATTTCGAGTGGGCGGCCACCACCGGGCCCGGCGGCGCCACCGGGCTCGCCCGCCGCGCCGCGGACGACGGCTGGCCGTTGGTGGTTGCCGTCGGCGGCGACGGTACCCTCAACGAGGTCGTCAACGGGGTCCTCGATGCCGAGGGGCGTCCGCGCGCCGTGCTCGGCGTGATCAGCACCGGCCGAGGACGCGATGCGTGCGCGAACCTCGGCCTGCCCTCCGATCCCGCCCTGGCCGCCCGGCGGCTGCTCACGGGCGCGGAGACGGCGCTCGACCTCGGCCTGGCCGAGTGGCCCGACGGCACGCGCCGCTGCTTCGTGAACGCGTGCGGCGCGGGGTTCGACGCGGTGGTCGCGCGGCGCGTGGCCGCGCGCGGGGGAAGCGGCACGGTTCCCTACGTGCGCGGCGTGCTCGAGGCCCTCGCGGCCCAGCGGGCGGTCGCCGTCGAGATCGCGCTCGACGGCGCCGCGGCCTGGGCCGGGCCCGTCACCGCCGTGGTCGTCGCCAACGGCGCCTGCTACGGGGGCGGTATGCGGATCGCGCCGGCCGCCGACCTCGGCGACGCCCAGCTCGACCTCGTGGTCCTGGGCGACCTCGGGCGCATGGAGCTCGTGTGGTGGCTGCCGACCGTGTACCGTGGCGAGCACCTCGCGCACCGGAAGATCTTCACGCGCCACGCGCGCGAGGTCGTGATCCGGGCGGCAGAGCCTCTGCCGACGCACGTGGACGGCGAGCCCACGCGCTCCACGCCGGTCACCGTGCGCGTCCTTCCCGGCGCCCTGCGCCTGCTGCGCTGACCTGGACCGGCGCCACGCCCGGCGGCCCGGTTGACACGCCCGTCGGCCCGGCGGATACTACCCCCTGGGGGTATAGGGCGTGATCAACGAGGAGACCAAGGCGAAGGCGCTCGGCCGCCTCCGGCGCATCGAGGGCCAGGTGCAGGGCCTGCAGCGGATGATCGAGCACGAGGCGTACTGCGTCGACATCCTGCTGCAGATCTCGGCGGTGCGGGGCGCCCTCGAGCAGGTGGAGAAGCTCCTGCTCGGCCGCCACATCGAGTCGTGTGTCGCCGACGCGTTGCGCACGGGCTCGAAGAGCGAGCGCCAGCAGAAGATCGACGAGCTGCTGGACGTCTTCGCCCGCTTCAGGGGGAAGTGATGGCGACCGAG
>MGCE01000091.1 GCA_001790315.1 Candidatus Rokubacteria bacterium RIFCSPLOWO2_02_FULL_72_37
TGAAGGCGATCAGCGCCGCGAAGAACAGCCCGACGCCTCCGAGGATCACGGCCGAGTTGACGATGCCGCCGATGCCCAGCGCTTCCACGCGATTCAGCCCAGATCCGAGAGGTCCACCCGGCTCAGCAGCCACGCGGCGAGCTTGTCGGCGGAATCGCTCGCGCCGCCCGCGGCCGCGGCCGCGCCCGCCAGCTCCGCGCCCGAGGGCCGGGCGGCCAGGCTCCGCAGCAGCTCGAGCTCCTCGGCCTGCTGGGCGGCGCTGAGCCCCGCGATCGTCCGCCGGGGCAGCTTGTCCGGCACGTGCGTGATCGTCAGCCGCTCCCAGGACGCCGCGCCCCCGGCGGGATTGTGCTCGAAGCGCGCCGCGGACTCCGGAACGAGCGCCGCGATGCCGGGCCCCTCCCACGCGGCGAACCGGTCGAGCCCGGTCTCGTCCGCCGTCTGGAGCACGTAGGTGCCCGGGGCGACCAGCCGCGCCAGCGGCGCCGGCGCGCACTCCCCCTCCACGACGAGCACGATCTTCACGCGGCCGTCGAGGAACTCGGCGAGGGCGGCGGGGCGCAGGTCGGCGCCCTGCATCGCGACGACGAGCGGTGGCGTCAGGCGCCGCTCGCTCTTCGTCCAGCGCGCGAACGGGAGCGGGTCGATGCCGCTGCCGGCGCCCGCGCCGCGGGAGCGTCCGGCACGGACCTCGATGATCGCGCGGGCCGCGTTGAACGCGCGACCGATCTCGCCGAGCGCGCGGGCCGTCGCCTCGTAGAGACTGCCACCCGCCGGCACCTCGACGAGGGAGAGCCGCTCGCTGCGCTCGACGAGGTCGGTGAGGACGCCCAGCGCGAGCTGGAGGACCTCGGTGCCGGCGGGATCGGTCTCGTGGTGGTCGATGACGAGCGCGGCGAAGCGCTCGGGGTCGATGCGCCCGGCCGCGAGCGGACCCAGCTCGCCGGCGGCGCGTGCCGCCCGGCCCCCCAGCGTCGACTGCCGCGTGAGGAGCATGGCCCGCAGCTCGTCGGTCGTCGTGACGAGGACCGACCGGAAGGCGCCGAGCGGCGCCCGGAAGCGTTCGAGGATCTGGCCCACGCGCCCCTCAGACGGCATAGCGGTCGAGCTCCGCGCCCAGCAGGGCGAGCTTCTCGCTGGCCGATCGGGCGGGCACCGCCCGCGTCTCCTCGTACACCGGGTGCGTCTCGTTCCGGTAGAAGACGCCGAGCCGGATCTTGCCGTCGGGCTCGGCCAGGCGCCGGGCCTCGTCGAGATCGGCGGGATCGTGCGGCACCTTGTTCTTGATGATGCGGTCCAGCTCGGGCACGACGACCCCGTCGGGATGGACCATCAGCTCGACGAGGTTGGGATCGCGCACCGCCACGTCGTAGATCGCCGTGGTGTACTGCGGGCACCGCTGCAGGATGCGCACGAAGGAGAATCCGTGATGGCGGAACGCGGCCTGGAGCGTCGCGTAGAGATGCGCCGGGAGCCAGTCGCCCGTCTGCGCGACGAACGAGGCGTTGGTCACCCCGAGCGTCGTCGAGATCGGGTTCATCGGCGGCAGGAATGCCCCGCGGGGCTGCGTGTTGCTCGGCATCCCCTTCGGGCTCGTCGGCGAGGTCTGGTTCTTGGTGAGCCCGTAGACGCCGTTGTCGAGCATGAGGGCGACCATGTCGGGGTTGTAGCGGATCGCGTGGATCCAGTGCGCCGCGCCGATCGAGCAGCAGTCGCCGTCTCCCATGACCACGAAGACGTTCAGGTCCGGTCGGCGCAGCTTCATGCCCGTCGCGATCGGCAGCGCCCGGCCGTGGATCCCGTGGAAGCCGTACGTGCTGAGGTAGTGGGGAAACCGGCTCGCGCACCCGATGCCCGAGACGAACATGGTCTGCTCCGGCGGCAGCTGCTCGGCCTCGAGCAGCCGCTGGACCGCCGTGAGGATCGCGTGATCCCCGCAGCCCGGACACCAGCGGGCCAGGGCGCTCTCGTAGTCGGAGAGCGTCCACTCGCGCTCTTCGGACTCCGGAGCCGCGGACAGTAGCGAGCAGCAGGCATCGCTCATCGGGAAGCTCCTTGCGGCATGGATTCGTGGATCGCCTGGAGGATCTGGCCCGGGCGCAACGGCTCGCCCGGCACGCGCGTCCAGCAGTCCACGTCGACGAGGGTCTGGGCGCGGAGGAGCCAGCAGAGCTGGCCCCGGCGGCGGTTCTCCGGGGTCACGAACGGGTCGTTCGGGTCGTCGCTGTAGTTGATCTCGACCGTCATGACCTTCCGGAACCGCTGGAAGATCTCCTTGAGCCCGGGCTCGAGCGGCGAGAGGAACCGCAGATGGAGCGAGGAGACGGACAGCCCCACCTGCCGGGCCCGCTCCACCGCCTCCTCGATGGCCCCGAGCGTGGAGCCCCAGCCGACGACGAGCAGATCGCCGGTCGGATCCCCGTTCACGGCCGGCGGCTTGAGCATCTGCTGGAAGACCGCGAGCTTGCGTGAGCGCATCTGGCAGCCGCGCTCGTGGACGTCGGGCGTGTAGCCCACGTGGCTCCACTCGTCGTGCGACAGCCCGGTCGCCGTGAACATCCCGCCCGGCTGCCCGGGGACGACGCGCGGCGAGATGCCGCGCTGCGGGTCCCAGTCGTAGGGGCGGACGCCTTCCCGCACGGGCGCGAGGTCCGGCGGCTGCGCGAGCCAGGCCTCGCTCATCTCCGGCCGCGGGAAGGGCTGCACGCCGGTGGCGAGGTTGGCGTCGGAGAGCACGATCACCACGCAGCGGAACGCCTCCGCGATCCGGCGCGCCGTCGTCATGCAGAGCAGGCACTCCTCCATGGTGGCGGGCGCCAGCACCACGTGCGGCGCGTCACCCGGCTGACCGTAGATCGCCGCGAGCAGGTCGCCCTGCTCGACCTTGGTCGGCAGCCCGGTGCTCGGCCCGCCCCGCTGGACGTCCACGATCACCAGGGGCGTCTCCGTCATGACGGCGAGGCCGATGAACTCGGTCTTGAGCGCCAGGCCGGGCCCCGAGGTGATCGTGAAGGCGACCTTGCCCGCGAAGGAGGAGCCCAGTGCGACGCCGATCGCCGCGATCTCGTCCTCGGCCTGGTGGACGACGCCCCCGAACTTGTCGAAGATATCGCTGAGGAAGTGCGACGCCGAGGTGGCGGGCGTGATCGGATACATCGCGCACAGCTCCATGCCCGACGCGATCGCGCCGATCGCCAGCGCCTGGTTGCCGTTCATCACGACCATCGGCCGGGTGCTCTCGACGGCGGGCACGTCGATGCGGAAGTCCAGGTGCTCCTCGGCCCAGCGCCAGCCCCTCTCCAGCAGCGCCACGTTCTGGTCGTAGAGCGCCGGCGCCTTCTTGCGGAACTCCTGGGCGATGAGGCCGCGGATCTTCTCGAGGTCGCGGGAATAGATCCGCGCCAGCATGCCCAGCGCGAACATGTTCTTGCCGCGGCGCGGGTTGTCGATGACGGTCAGGCACTCCTCCTCCATCGGGACCTCGATGAACCTGTAGGAGGCGGTCCCGAACTCTTCCATGGCGTCGCCCCACGCCTTGCAGATGTCGGGATCGTCGTGCGTGGCCCACCGGTTCTCGATGAGGATGACGGCGTCCTTGGCGAGCGCGCCGAGGCGGTGGCGGTGGAGCAGCACCTGCTCGTTGAACGCGACGACGAGGTTCGCCGCGTCGCCCCAGTTCGTGATCGGCTTGGTGCCGATGCGGATACGGTTGCCGGAGGCGCTCGACGGCGTCCTGGCGGGCGGCTGGATCTCGGCGGGGATGATCTCGACCGTCCACACGCCGTTGCCCATCTTCGCCGACACGCGGCCGAAGATCTGCCCGCACTTCTGTGCGCCCTCGCCCGGGTCGGAGACGATTTCGACCGTGTGCTCATCGACGCGGAGGAGACTGGGCTCCGGGCGCGGGGCTGACGGGGCGGGGGCCATGGTCATGTCGTGCTCCTGACTCGTACCGCTTGCATTGGGACCGCTTGCCTCACGGCTCCTCGCGGCCGGGACGACCGGGGCGGCGAAGGTGGCCGGCACGCTATGAGCTTACCGTACCACGCAGGCGCCTGGCCGGTCGTCGACCACAATTGGCGCGTCGACTCTAGGCATCCTGAGCCGAATGCGCTAGGAAACGCGCCAGGTGGGCGGTCTAGACATCCTTCCAGGGGGGCGTGCCCGCGGCGGCGCTACACTGTCGCGGTGCCGCGGGGCAGGATCTTCTACGGCTGGTGGATCGTCGGTGCCGGGTTCGGGCTCGAGACCCTCATCGGTGGGCTCATGTTCCACGCCTACGGCGCGTACGTCGTGCTCCTCCGCGAGGAGTTCGGCTGGAGCAAGACGCTGCTCTCCGCGGCGTTCTCGATGTCCCGGGCGGAGAGCGGCATCCTGGGTCCGCTGCAGGGGTGGCTGACCGACCGCTTCGGCCCGCGTGTGCTGATCCGCGTCGGGATGCTGCTCTTCGGCCTCGGGTTCATGCTGCTGAGCCGGATCGGTTCGCCGCTCACGTTCTTCCTGGCCTTCTTCGTGATCGCGCTCGGCTCGAGCCTCGGCGGCTACCTGCCGATCGGCGTCGCGCTCGTGAGCTGGTTCCGGCGGCGGCGCGCGCTCGCGCTCGGCGTGAGCGCCACCGGCATGGCGGTCGGCGGCCTCCTGACTCCGCTCGTGGTGGCGGCGCTCACGCGCTTCGGCTGGCGCGCGACCGCGCTCATGTCCGGCGTCATGATCCTGCTCCTCGGGCTGCCGATGGCGCAGCTCGTCCGGCACCGGCCCGAGCCCTACGGGTACCTCCCCGACGGCGACGCGCCCGGGGCGCGCGCCGCGGCGCCCGCGGCCGGCTCCGACTTCACCGCCCGCGAGGCGATGCGCACGCGCGCCTTCTGGTACATTTCCCTCGGCCACGGCGCCGCGCTGCTCGTGGTCTCGGCGGTGATGGTGCACCTGATCGGCCACGTGACCGAGCAGCTCGGGTACTCGCTTCGCCAGGGCGCCGCGGTGGTGGCGCTGATGACGGTGATGCAGGTCACGGGCCAGCTCGCAGGTGGGGTCGTGGGCGACCGGCTGAGCAAGCGGGTGATCGCCGGAAGCTGCATGCTGGCGCACGCGCTCGCGCTCGTGCTGCTCGCGTTCGCGGCGGCGTTCTGGATGGTCGTCGCCTTCGCGGTGCTTCACGGCCTCGCGTGGGGGCTCCGGGGGCCGCTGATGTCGGCCCTCCGCGCGGACTACTTCGGCAGCGCCGCGTTCGGCACGATCACCGGCATCTCCTCGATGATCGTGATGCTCGGGATGATGGGCGGGCCGCTCATCGCCGGCGTGCTCGCCGACCGCATGGGCAGCTACGTGCCGGGCTTCCTCGTCCTCGCGACGCTCGCCGCGTTCGGCTCGGTCTTCTTCGCGCTGGCCACGCGGCCGGGCCGTCCGGAGAACCCGCAGAACCGTGCTCGATCGGGCGGGCGATCCGATACACTGTGGGCACCGTGACCCCGTCCCACCCGCGCCCAGCGAGCCGCCGCACCCGAGCGAAGAAGACGGCCCGTGCCGCCCCCCCCGTTCCGGGCCCCCCGCCGGGGGCGCTGCCGGCCGAAGACGTCCCGCTCCCGGAGGCGCTGCCGGAGCCGGCGTTCGCGGCGCGCGTGCCGCCGCCCGAGCCCGAGCGGCCGTTGCCCTCCAGGCGGCGGGCGATCCTCTTCGACGTCGAGAACGCGAGCCGCGCGCAGCACATCGAGCGCGTCATCGATTACCTTGCGGTGGACCGGCTGGGCCGCCGGACGGACTTCGTCGCCGTCGGCAACTG
>MGCE01000092.1 GCA_001790315.1 Candidatus Rokubacteria bacterium RIFCSPLOWO2_02_FULL_72_37
CCTCGAGCCCGTAGGCGCCGGCCGCGGCGCGCGCGCCTACCAGCGCAGGAGCGTCGCGCCCCAGGAGAAGCCGGTGCCGAACGAGGCGAGCAGCACCAGGTCGCCGTCGCGCACGCGCCCGGCGTCGACGGCCTCGTGGAGCGCGATCGGCACGGAGGCGGCAGCGGTGTTGCCGTAGCGCTCGACGTCGACGAAGAGCCGCCCGGGCGCGATGCCGAGCCCCTCGCCGACCGCCTCGAGGATCCTGAGATTGGCCTGGTGGAAGATGAAGTGATCCACGTCCCCGACGGCGAGGCCGTTGGCGCGAAGGCACTCGCGCACGACCTCCCGGAACCGGCGTACCGCGTTGACGAACACCTGCCGGCCGTTCATGCGCGGCCGCGTGCGGTCGTCGTCGATCTTGCGCTTGGACACCGGCGGATACGTCGACGTCCCCCAGAGCTCGCCCGAGAGGCCCTCGAGCACGGTGCCGTCGGTGTGCAGGTGGCTGGAGATCACCCCGCGGTCGCCGGGCTCGGCCCGCAGCACGACGGCGCCGGCGCCGTCGGCGAACAGCACCGCCATGTCCCGCCCGCGGTCCGTGTAGTCGAACATCGTCGAGAGCAGCTCGGCGCCGATCACGAGGACCTGCCGGTACATGCCCCCGCGCATCATCTGGTCGGCGATCGCGAGACCGTAGACGAACCCCGCGCACCCCTGCTGGAGGCTGATCGCCGGCGTGGAGGTGAGCCCGAGCCGTCCCTGCACGACACAGCCCGCGTGCGGGTAGGCGTAGTCGCTGACGGTGGACGAGGTCACGATGCAATCCACGTCGCGTGCCGAGATCCCCGCGGCCTTGAGCGCGGCCTCGGCGGCCTCGACCGCCAGGTCGCTGACCGTCAGCGTCGAGTCGAGCGGCCCCTCGAGCCCCCGGTCGAACACCGACCTCATGAACGCGGCCTTGTCGGGCGCCGCCGCCAGGACCTGGAGCATCCGGTAGGTGTCCGGCGAGACCCGGCGCTCCCGGATGCCGGTCCGCTGCACGATCCACTCGTCGCTCGTGCTCATGCACCGCGAGAGCAGATGGTTGTCCACGACGCACGAGGGCACCGCCATCCCCGTGCCGACGACGCGGTTCATCAGCGTCCGGTGAATTGCGGCGGCCGTTTTTCGAAGAACGCCGCCACGCCCTCGGCGTGGTCCGTCGAGGCGATCGCGAGCGCCTGCGAGTAGGCCTCGAGGTCGAGGGCGCCGGCGAGGTCGGAGGCCGCCGCGCGGTTCAGCATGTGCTTGTCCAGGCGGAGCGCCAGCGGCGGGTTGGCCGCGATCCGCTCGGCGAGCGCGCGTGTGGTCGCCTCCAGCTCGGCCGCGGGCACGACGCGGGTGACGAACCCGATGCGGGCGGCCTCGCCCGCGTCGATGATCTCGCCCGTGAAGGCGAGCTCCTTGGCACGGGCCATCCCGACGGCGCGCGGAAGGAGCCAGGTGCCACCACCATCCACGACGAGCCCGATCTTGCAGAACAGCTCGCCGAACTTCGCGCGGTCCGCGGCGACGACGATGTCGCAGCAGAGCGCGAGGTTCGAGCCCGCGCCGACCGCATAACCGTCGACCATCGCGATCGTCGGGCGCGGGAAGTCCACGAGCCGCAGCACCATCCGGTTCAGCAGCTCGACGCGGGCGCGTCCTTCGACGGCGGTGTGCCGCGCGCGCATGGTCTTCACGTCGCCGCCGGAGCAGAAGTGACCGCCGGCTCCCGTCAGGATCACCACCCGGACCGCCGGATCCGCCTCGATCTCGTCCAGGGCGCCGAGCATCTCGCGGCGCATCGTCAGATCGAGGGCGTTTCGCGCCTCGGGGCGGTTCAGGGTGATCGTGGCGACCGCATCGCCACGATCGACGAGCAGAGTCTGATATCCCACGGAACCCTCCTTCCGGCCCGATCGGCCGCCGGCTACTGCCGGTCGATGACGGCGGCGAGCGGCTTCACGTCCGCGAGAAAGCCGCTCAGGCTGCCCAGGTGCGTGCGGTGAACCTGCTCGGCGGAGATCGTCTCGCCGTCGGGCGCGGTCACGGCCATCGCCGCGGTGGCATCCGACAGGACGGTGACCTGGAGCCCGCGGTGGGCCGCCTGGCGCGCCGTCGTATCCACGCACATCTGGGTCATGAACCCGGCCAGGATCACACGGTCGACCCCCGACGCGCGCAGCAGCTCCTCGAGGCGGGTTCCGGTGAACGAGCCCGGCAGGTGCTTCTGGACGACCGGCTCGCCCGGCGCCGGACGGGCGTCCGGGTGGATCTCGAGCGCCGGGCTGCCGGGCGCGAAGATCGTCGCGCCGGGCCGCCGGCTCTCGTGCACGACGTGGATCACGGGGAGCCGCGCGCCGCGCGCCCACGCGAGCGCATCCGCGATCCGCCGGACGGCGGCCGGGCCGCCGGGCAGCACGACGTTGCCGACCGGTGCGAAGTACTCTTGCTGCGCGTCGATCACGATCAGCGCGAGCATCGCCCGGCGCCTATCCGCCCCCGGCCACCGGCGAGAACCGTCGCACGATCCTGGGCCGCTCGTCGATGGTCAGGCTCACGACGCACGCGGCGAGCAGGAACACGGCCGCGACGCTGAAGGCCGCGCCGTAGCCCCCCGAGGTCTCGAAGAGGAAGCCACCGAGCCACGAGCCCAGCGCCGCGCCCACCTGGTGCACGAAGAAGATCGTGCCGAAGACCGAGCCGACGGAGAAGCGGCCGAAGATCTCCGCGGCCAGCGCGGACGACATCGCGAGGCTGCCCGCCATCGTCGCGCCGCCGAGCACGGCGATCGCGAGCAGCGCGAGCGGATTCTCGCGGACGAGGAAGAGCCCCGCGAACAGCAGGCCGCGCCCGCCGTAGAGCCACGCGAGGATCGGTCGCCGGCCGAAGCGGTCGGCGAAGACCCCGACGAGGATCGAGAAGCCGACGCTCGAGCCGCCCAGGAGGCCGAGCGCCCACGAGGCGACCATCGGAGGGTAGCCATGGTCGGTCAGCATCGGCACCCCGTGCGCCGAGATGAGACTCATCGAGAAGCCGCACGTGAACAACCCCCCCGCGAGCTGCCAGAACGAGAGCGTCTGCACGGCGACCGCGACGTCCGTGCGCTCGCCGAGGGCGCTCGTTCCCGCGGCCGCCCGAGGCTCGCCGTCCGGGTGGAGTCCCATCGACTCCGGCGACTCGCGGACGACCCAGAGCACGAGCGGCAGCACCAGGACCAGCACGCCGAGGCCGAACACGGCGTAAGTGGCGCGCCAGCCGATCGTGAGGATGAGCCACATCGCGACGGGCACGAGCAGGCTCATCCCGGCCATCGAGGCGCCGCCGAGGGTGGAGAGCGCGGTGGCCCGGCGCCGCGTGAACCAGCGCGAGATCACCGCCGAGCCGACGACATGACCCGTCGCGGCCAGGCCCGCCGCGGCCAGGACGCCGTAGACCAGGTAGAGCTGCCAGAGGTTCGTCACGAGCCCCGTGCCCGCGATCGACAGGCCCAGCACGAGCGTGCCGACCCCGAGGATCGAGCGCGAGCCGAAGCGATCGATCAGGCGCCCCACGAACGGCTGGAAAGCGCCGTAGAGGAACAGGCTCAGCGAGATCACCAGCGAGAAGCTCGCGCGGTCGAGCCCGAGGTCGGCGACGATGGGCTTCAGGAACGGGCCGACGGCGAAGCGGATGCCCGTGGAGAGGAACACCATCACCATGAACGACAGCGTCACCCACCAGCCGTAGAAGATCGGTCGCGTGCGCATCGGGTCCGCTGCCACTATAGCCGACGGCACACCCTGTTACAATCGGCGCCGTGAAGCTCGCGCGTACCCTGATCGGCATGGTGCACCTGGTACCGCTGCCCGGCAGCCCGCGCTGGAACGGCTCGATGGCGCGCGTGACCGCCGCGGCGCTCGCCGACGCGCGGGCACTCGTCGAGGGCGGCGTGGACGCCCTGCTCGTCGAGAACTTCGGCGACGCCCCGTTCACCGCGGGTCGCGTCGAGCCGGCCACGGTCGCGGCGATGGCGACCCTGGCGGCCGAGCTGCGCCGCGCGTTCCCCCAGGTGCCGCTGGGCATCAACGTGCTGAAGAACGACGCACGCGCCGCGCTCGCCGTCGCGGCGGCGGTCGGGGCGAGCTTCATCCGGGTCAACGTCCACGCCGGCGCCGTCGTCAGCGACCAGGGCGTGATCCAGAGCGACGCCTACAACACGCTCCGGGATCGCCGGCTGCTCGCCGCCGACGTCCTGATCTTCGCGGACGCGGGCGGCAAGCACGCCGTGCCGCTCGCGCCGGTCGAGCTCGAGCAGACCGCCCGCGACCTCGTCCACCGCGAGCTCGCCGACGCGCTCGTGGTCTCGGGCCCGGCGACGGGCGAGGCGACGCCGCTCGCGGACCTCGAGCGCGTTCGCCGCGCCGTCCCGGGCGTGCCTGTCCTCGTGGGCAGCGGCGTGACGCCGGAGACGGCCGCGGCGCTCCTCTCCCGCGCCGACGGTCTGATCGTCGGGACGTACGTCAAGCAGGACGGCGACGTGCGGAAGCCCGTGGACCCCGCGCGCGTGGAGAAGCTCGTTGCGGCGGCTCGCCGCCGGTAGCCTGCTCGTCCTGGCGCTCGCGGCCGGCTGTCGCACCGGCGTGGATCCGGCCCGCCTGGCGATGCTCGAGCCGGAGCTGGGCCAGCTCCTCCTCGCCGGGTTCCACGGCACCGAGTTCGACGCGAGCGTGGACCGGCTGCTGTGCGAGACGCGCGTCGGCGGCGTCGTGCTCTTCGCGCGGAACATCGTGGACGCCGCACAGCTCCGGCGTCTCACCCGCGCGATGCGCGAGCGTGCGGCGGCGTGCACGGGCCGCCGGCTGCTCGTCGCGGTGGACGCCGAGGGCGGGCGGGTGATGCGGCTGGCGCCGGACGCCGGCTGGACCGCGACCCTCTCGGCGCAGGAGCTCGGCGACACCAACGACTTCACCCTCACCGAGCTCGAGGCGCGCCGCATCGCCCGCCACCTGCGCGAGGCCGGCATCAACTGGAACCTGGCGCCCGTCGTGGACGTCGGCTACAACCCCGCCAACCCCGTGATCGTCGGGACGGCGCGCGCCTTCAGCGCGAACCCCTGGCTCGTCGCCCAGCACGCGCGCGCGTTCGTGCGCGGCATGCACGCCGAGGGCATCCTGACCGCGCTCAAGCACTTCCCGGGGCACGGCTCGAGCTACGGCGACTCGCACGAGGGATTCGTGGACGTCACCGAGACGGCCAGCGCCGATGTGGAGCTCACGCCGTACCGCATCCTGATCGCCGAGCGGCTCGCCGACGCCGTGATGACGGCCCACGTCTGGAACCGCCGGCTCGACCCGGAGCGGCCGGCCACGCTCTCGCGGCCGACGATCGCGGGGCTGCTCCGGCGCGAGCTCGGGTTCGACGGGCTCGTGGTGAGCGACGATCTCCGCATGCGCGCGATCGAGGAGCGCTACGGGCTCGGGGACGCCGCGGTGCTCGCGCTCGCCGCCGGCGTGGACCTGCTGCTGATCGCCGACGACCGGATGCCCGACCACCGCACCGCGCCCGAGGTCGCGCGGGCGGCCCTCCGGCACGCGCTCCGACGCGGCCGGCTCGACCCCGGGCGCGTCGCGAGCGCTCTCGGGCGCGTGGCCGCCCTGCGCGCGCGGCTCGACGACAATTCCGCCAGGAAGTGATGTCGAGCCCTGTCGCCCGTGGCGCCGGGCCGCCGGGCGCGCGCGGGAGGGGTCCCCCGGACCACGCGGCACGCGTCCGCTTGCCCCGTCGCGGCTGGGCTCCGTCCGGGCGCGCGCGGT
>MGCE01000093.1:0-7007 GCA_001790315.1 Candidatus Rokubacteria bacterium RIFCSPLOWO2_02_FULL_72_37
GGAGCCGGGCCGCCAGCCGCGCGCGGGGGGAGGAGTCGCCAGGACCACGCGGCACGCGTGCGCTGCCCCGTCGCGGCTGGGCTCCGTCCGGGCGCGTGCCTCCCGCCGCCACGTGGCGGGAACGGGTCTGGCCGACCCCTCCCCCCGCGCGCGGCTGGCGGCCCGGCTCCACGGGCGGCGGGGCTCGACGTGACGCCGGGAACGGCCCACCAGCCCGTGCGGATCGGCCTCGTCATCAGCGTGCCCGTGTTCGAGGACTTCTATCCGCGGCACGGCGTCTCGCGCGAGGACTACCTGGCCCGGTACGACAGCGACTGGATCTGCTACTACACGCGGCTGCTCGTCCGCGCGGGCTTCGAGCTCACGTGGTACCTCTTCTCGCGCGCCGTCGCCCGCGCGGAGACGCACCGGCACGCGCCCACGGGCGCCCGCGTCCGCTTCCTGCCCGCGTCGCCCCTCTACAACTGGTGGACGGTGCGCCTGCCCTGGATCCACCACTTCTCCCTCCACCTGGCGACGCTGTCGCGAGGCTTCCTGCACGAGCTGCGCGCCGACCCCCCCGAGCTGCTCTACGTGCAGGACTACGAGTCGGGCCGGTTCGACGTCGTGAGCCTCCTCGCCGCGCGGCTCGGCATCCCGGTCGTGGGGCAGTTCCACGGCGGCCACTCGCCGGCGCGCTGGCCGCTCCGGGCGCTCCGGCGCTGGGCGCTCCGGCGCGCCGCGCTGATCCTCTCGCCGAACACCGACGAGCACCGGCGCGTCTGCGGCACGCACGGGCTGTCCGGCGCGCGGGCGCAGCTCTTCCCGAACCCCGTGCCGGTCTTCGCCGTCCCCGACCGCGAGGGCGCCGAGGTGAAGCGGGAGGCCGGCATCCCCCGCGCGCACCGCTACGTGCTGTTCCTCGGGCGCCTCGACGCCAACAAGGGCGTCGACCTCCTGCTCGCCGCGCACCGCGAGCTGGCGAGGCGGTTCCCCGACCTGCACCTCGTCGTCGCCGGCGACGGTCCGGACCTCGAGGCCCTCCGGCGGGCCGCCGAGGGGCTGCCGCGGGTGCACTTCCTCGGCTGGGTCGCCTCGCGCCCGCGTGTGCACGCGCTCCTCGGCGGCGCCGAGGCCGTGGCGTGCCCCTCGGGGGAGGAAGCGTTCTGCTACGTGGCGGCGGAGGCGATGACGGCGGCGCGCCCGGTCGTCGCCAGCGCGGTGGGCGGGCTGAAGGATCTGGTGCTGGACGGGGTCACGGGCTCGCTGATCCCCCCGCGCGATCCGGCCGCGCTCAGCGCGGCGCTCGCGCGGCTGGTCGACGACCCGGCGGCGTCGGCCCGGATGGGCGCCGCCGGCCGTGCCCGGATCGAGCGCGAGTTCGCCGAGGACGTGCTGGTGCCCCGGCTCGTCGCGCTCCTGCACCGCGCGGCGGGACGCGCGCGCCGCGCGTGCGAGCCGGCATGAGCGCCCGGCCGGTGCTCGTCTCGGTCGTGGTTCCGACGCACAACCGGGAGGCGTTGCTCGCCGACTGCCTGGCGTCGCTGCGCCGCCAGGACTATCCGCCCGAGGCGTTCGAGATCGTCGTCGTCGACGACGGCTCGACGGACGCGACGCCGGCGGTGGTCGGCCGGCTCCTGGAGGGCGGCCCGCCCGCCGTGCGCTATCTCCGGCAGGAGGCGCGAGGGCCCAACGCGGCGCGGAACGCCGGCATCGGGCTCGCGGGAGGGGACCCGATCTGCCTGATCGACGACGACGTCGAGGCGCCGCCTGGGTGGCTCGGCGCGCTCGTGCAGGGCCTGTTGCGCCATCCGGAAGCCGGCGCGGCCGGCGGCCGGATCCGCCTCCGGCTCGAGGGCAGGGCGCCCCGCCGGTGCGGGCGGGAGCCCTGGGTCGGCGAGGCCGAGTTCGATCCCGCCCCCGGCGAGCAGGTCGTGCGCGAGGTCATCAGCGCGAACATGGCGATCCGCCGGTGGGCCCTGCGCGCCGTCGGAGGGTTCGACGAGAGCCTGCCCCTCTACGGCGACGAGATCGAGTGGCAGCGCCGTCTCGGCGCCGCGGGCCACCCGATCGTCTACGTGCCCACCGCCGCGCTCTGGCACCGCCGCGCCGCCGACGACCTCCGGAAGGCGCGCCTCCTGCGCCGCTACGTGCGGCGGGGCGCCGGCCACGTCGCGCTCGCGCGTCGGCTCGGCGACCGCGTCTCCGCGGGCGCGGCGCTCCGGCGGCTCGTCCTCTCGCTGGCCCACGCGGTCCGCCGCGGCTGCTTCCTCGGCCTGCTCGTCGGCGCACAGCAGGCGGGGATCCTGCTGGCCCTCACGCGCGAGCGTCTCGGGCGCGGACGGCGCACGCCACCATGACCGGCGAGCCCGACCTCTCGGTGGTCGTTCCCGCGCTCGACGAGGGCGCGTCCATCGGCGAGCTGGTCCGCAAGGTGGCGGCCCAGGCGGAGCGGCACCATCTCGCCGTCGAGATCCTGGTCGTCGACGGCGGCTCGACCGACGACACGCGCCGGTGGGCGCGCGCCGCGGGCGCGCGGGTCCTGGCGCAGCCGGGCCGCGGCTACGCGGACGCCCTCCGCGCGGGCCTGCGGGCGGCGGCGGGCCGCTTCGTCCTGACCATGGACGGCGATGACTCCCACGACCCGGATTTCATCGACGCCCTGTGGGCGCGCCGCGAGGCGGCCGAGCTCGTGATCGCCTCGCGCTACGTGCCCGGCGCCCACGCCCTGATGCCGCGGTCGCGACGGCTGCTGAGCCACGTCCTCAACGGCGCGACCCGCTGGATCCTGTCCTTGCCGGTGCGCGACGTGTCGAGCGGCTACCGGCTGTACCGGCGCGCCGTGCTCGCGGGGATCGCGACGCACGCGACCCACTTCGACGTGCTCATCGAGCTCGTGACCCGGATCCACGCCGGGGGCTGGCGAGTCGAGGAGGTGCCGTTCCACTACCGGCCCCGGCGCGGGGGCCGTTCCCACGCCTCGCTCCTGCGCTTCGGCGTCTCGTACGCCCGGACGCTCCTGCGCATGTGGGCCCACCGCAACTCGCTCGAGTCCGCGGACTACGACGATCGCGCGTTCTCCTCGCGCATCCCGCTGCAACGCTGGTGGCAGCGGCGGCGCTACGCGATCGTGCTCGCGCTGCTCGGTCGCGCCGAGCGCGTGCTCGACGTGGGCTGCGGCTCGTCGAAGATCCTCGAGGCGCTGCCGCACGCCGTCGGCCTCGACCTGCGCTTCGAACCGCTGCGCTTCAGGCGGCGCACCAACCGGTGGCTGGTGCAGGGGGGCGTGCAGGCCCTGCCGTTCCGGGACCGCGCGTTCGACGCCGTCATCTGCTCCGAGGTGCTCGAGCACGCGCCGTACGATCCGCGGATCTTCACGGAGCTCCGGCGCGTCCTCGAGGCCGACGGCGTGCTCGTCCTCGGCACCCCGGACTACGGCCGCTGGCAGTGGCGCTGGATCGAATGGTGGTACACGCGGCTCCTGCCCGGCGCCCACGGGCACGAGCACGTCGAGCGGTACACCGAGGCGTCGCTCCGTGCGCGGCTGGCGGCGTTCGGATTCCGCGTGCTCGAGGCGCGCTCGATCTGCCGGGCCGAGCTGATCCTCAGGTGCGCGAGGGGCGGATGACCTGGCGCGGGTGGCTCGGGGCCGTCCTGGTCGTCGCGCTGGGGCTCCGTCTCGTCTTCTTCGGCGGGCTGCTGGGCTGGGACGACGTCGAGTACGCGGAGGCCGCGCGCCGGCTCCTCGCGGGCGACCTGGCGCCCCGCTCGATGTTCGACATGCGGTACGGCGTCGTGCTGCCGCTCGCCGCCACCCAGGCGCTCTTCGGCGCCGGCGAGCACGCCGCGGCTCTCGTGCCCCTGGCCTACTCGGCGCTCGAGATCGTCCTCGGCGGCGCGCTCGGCGCCCTGCTCGGCGGCCCGGCGATCGGGCTGGCGGCGGCCGTCGTGCTCGGCGTGCTCCCGCTCTCGGTCATCGCCGCGACCGACGTGCACGCCGACCTCCCGGCGGGCGTCCTGATGGCGCTCGCGATGTACGCGGTGCTCCGCGCCGACGCGGCCAGCCGGCGCCGGGGCCGCTGGCTCGCCACCGCGGGCCTGGCGCTCGGGCTCGCGTACGTCACGAAGGAGGTGGCGCTCGTGCTGGTCCTCGTCCTGGCCGCGCGGGTGATCGTGCTCCGCCGCAGAGCGACGGGCTACGCGTGGCTCGCCGCGGGCTTCCTCGCCGTCGTGCTCCTCGACCTGGGGGCCTCGCTCTGGCGGGCCGGCGATCCCCTCGTCCGTCACGCGCCCGCGCTCGCCGACCTGCACACCGGGCACATGCGGACATCGCCCGCGTCGTATCGCTGGATGCTCGCGTACCCGGCGATGCTCCTGCTGCCGTGGTCCGGCTCCTTCGGCTACTTCGCCGGCGTGTTCTACCTCGCGCTCGGGGGCGCCGCCTGGGGGCTCCGGACCGGGGAGCGGGCGGTCGCCGACCTCGTCGTCTGGTGGCTCGCGGCGCTGCTCGCGTTCAACTTCGCGCCGCTCGACTGGACGCTGACGCGGCCCCTCTTCTTCCACTTCGCGCGCACGCTCCACCCGCTCGCGATCCCGCTGGCGGTGACGGCCGCCTTCGCGCTCGTCCGCGCGCTCGGCGCGCGACCGGCGGCGCAGGCCGCGGTCGCCGCCGCCGTCCTGGCGCTCGCCGGCGCGGGGATCGTCCGCACGCACGCCGACTATCGGACCTGGGCCGCCGCCGCCCGTCAGGCGGCCGACGTGATCCGCCGCGAACCGGCCGGCACGGTCGTCGTGGCCGATCGGACGAGCGCCGCTCAGCTGCGGACGCTCCTGCCCGCGCGGCGCACGCGCATCGTCGGGTTCGATCGCTGGCCGTCGGCCGCAGCCGGTGCCGGGCCGATCCTGCTCCTGCGCGACCCCGCGCGGCTCCCGAGCGACCAGGCGCACGGGATCGCGGTGCCCGCCGAAGTGCTCGAGCCGCCGGCGCGCTGGGAGCGCGTCGGCGAGTTCGCGCGGCCCGCGGCCCGAAGCCTGCGCGCCACCGTGCGGGGCTGGCTCGGGCACGGCGATGCCCCCACGCCGCCGGAGCGGGTGACGCTCTGGCGGCTCCCCGCGCGGGCCGGAACCGGAGGCTGAGGCGTGCGGATCGCGTTCGACGCGCGGGGCCTCGAGCGCAACCCGACGGGCGCCGGCAAGGCGTTCGCCTTTCTGCTGCGCCGGCTCCGTGCCGACTTCGGCCACCACGAGTACGTGCTGCTCGCGCCGCGCGCGCCGCGGGCGTGGCGCCTGCCGCGCCAGCTCGCCTGGGAGCAGGTGGAGCTGCCGTGGCGCGCGCTCCGGGCACGGTCCGACGTGCTGCATGTCGTCGCCGGGACCTCGGCGCCGCTCGTGCGCGGCAGCCGGCTCGTGATGACCGTGCACGATCTCGGGCCGACGCGGCGGCCCGATCTCCTGCCCGACGCGCGCGGTCGGTGGTACTGGGGCCGGTTCGTGCCCCTGACGGCGCGGTTCGCCGACCGGGTCATCGTGCCGTCGCGCGCGACCATGCGCGATCTGATCGACCTCGTCGGCGTGCGCGAGGAGCGGATCCGCGTGATCCCGTGGGGGGTGCCGCTCGATCCCGCCGCCCTCCCCACCGAGGGCGACCTCGCGCGGGTCCGTGCCGCCCACGGGCTGCCCGCGCGCTACGTCCTCTACGTGGGCACGATCGACCGCCGGAAGGACTACCGCACGCTGCTCGAGGCGCTCGCGCGGCTCGAGCCCGGGCTCCACCTCGTCGTGGCGGGGACGCTGATCGCGGGGCGCACCGATTTCCCCGAGGCGGTCACGCGGCTCGGCCTGGGCGGGCGCGTGCGGGTCCTCGGCTATGTGCCCGAGCCGGACCTGCCGCCGCTCTACCGCGGCGCGGCGGCCTTCGTCTACCCGTCGCTCCACGAGGGCTTCGGGCTGCCCGTGCTCGAGGCGATGGCGTGCGGCACGCCCGTCGTGACCTACAACACGACCTCGCTGCCCGAGGTGGCGGGCTCCGCCGCCCTGCTCCTGGACCCGCCCGTCACGGCCGAGGCGCTCGCGCACGCCGTGACGCGCGCCGCCGCCGACCCGGCCACGCGGGCCGCGCTCGTCGGCCGCGGCCTCGAGCACGTCAAGCGCTTCGACTGGCGCGTGACCGCCGCGCGCACGCTCGACGTGTACGAGTCCCTGGCGGCGAGCGGGACGCGGTGAACCTGATCCTCCTGACGCGGAGCACGCTCGCGCACCTCGTCGGCGGCGTCGAGACGCACGTGGACGCGGTCGGCCGCGCGGCCGCGGAGCTCGGTCACGCGGTCGAGGTGATCACCACCGCGCACCCGCGCGGCCTCCTCCGGGAGGAAGGGGCCGGCGTGCGGACCGAGTACCTGGCGGACACGCGTCCCGCCCTCGCCCCCGGCGGCTGGCACCGCGCCAGCGTCGAGGCGGTGCGCCGGCGCGCCGCGCGGGGCCAGGGCGATCTCGTGCTGAGCTTCAGTCACGCCGGGGCCGCCCTCGCGCGCGCGCGCGTCGGCCCGCCGCACTGGGCCGTCCTCTACGGCCGGATGCTCGCGCACCTCAGGAGCGAGTGGCACGAGCGCGCCGGGGCCGCGGGGCTGCTCGCCTACGCGCGGCGCGCGCTGTCCGTCGTCCACCACGCGCTCGGCGAAGCACGGCTGATCGCACGGGTCGACGGCGTGGTCGCGACGTACGACGCGCTCCACACCGACCTCTCCCGGCGTGCCGGCCGCCGTGTGGTCCTGGCCTACAACGGCACGGATCCGCGGCGGTTCCGGCCGGACGCGGCGGCGCGCGCGGCGCTTCGCCGGCGCCTCGACGTCCCGGCGGCGGCGCCCGTGCTCCTGATGGCCGCGACCGTCAACCGGCAGAAGGGGATCTGGATCGGCGTCGAGGCGTTCGTCGAGCTCGCGCGGCGGCGGCCCGACGTCCACCTCGTCGTCGTCGGCGATGGCCCCGATCGTGCGCGTCTCGCGGCGGGCCTGGCGGGACGTGACGCCGGC
>MGCE01000093.1:7017-25851 GCA_001790315.1 Candidatus Rokubacteria bacterium RIFCSPLOWO2_02_FULL_72_37
GCTCTACCCGACGCTGCGCGCCGAGGGGCTGCCGACCGCGGTCGTGGAGGCGCTGGCCAGCGGCGTGCCGGTCGTCGCCTCGGACCGCGGCGGGGTCGCCTCCGCCGTCCGGGACGGTGAAACGGGCCTGCTCCTCGCCGCGCCGACCGTCGCCGGCGTCGCCGCCGCCGTCACGGCCCTCCTCGCCGACCCCGGACGCCTGGCGGCGATGGGGCATCGCGGCGTCGAGACGGCGCGCGCGCGGTTCGACACCCTGCGGATCGTCGACCGGCTCCTGCACGAGCTGGCGCGGGGCGTGGAGGCGTGCCGTGCGGCTGACTGAAGCGGTCCGGGCCGTCGCCTCCTTCGCCCCGCTCGTGGGTCTGGCGCCGCGCCCCGAGCCCCGACCGGAGGGGATCAGCGCGCTCGTGCGCGTGCGCGGGGACGAGGAGTGGATCGAGCCGAGCCTCCACTCGCTCGAGCGCTTCGCCGACGAGATCCTGGTGCTGGACAACGGCGCGGCGCCCGGAACGCGGGCGGCGATCGAGCGGGCCGCGCGGGCGCTCGGGTCGCGCCTGACCGTCGAGCGCTGTCCCGAGCACGACCTCGTCGCGCTCTCGAACCTCGGGCTCGCGCGGGCGCGCCGCCGCTTCGTCATCCGGTGGGACGCCGACTTCGTCGGCCACACGAGCGGCCCGGGCGACCTCGCCGCGCTGCGGCGCCACCTCCTCGGGCTCGACCCGCGGCGTTCCTGGCTCGTGTACGTGACCGCCGCCGAGCTGGCGGGCGATCTCGAGCACCAGTTCCCGGACCGGCGGATCCGGATGGACGGCCAGGTGCACACGGCCTCCGCGCGCGCGCGCTACGTCAGGGTGGAGCGCGCGCCCCGCGTGGCGACGCTCGCGGCGCCCGATCGCGTCCTCCGCGAGGGGGCCACCCTGCCGCTCGCGCTGGAGTCGCTCCGGGTGCCGCGCGACTACCGGATCCTCCAGTGGCGCACGGTGGCCTACTTCCACGTGCACGTGAAGGGCGACGTCCACCTGCTCCGCCGACACTTCTGGCTCGAATGGCTGCGCCGGGGCGACCCGGCGCGCCACCCGACGCTCGACGCCTACGCGCTCGAGCAGGTCCGCGCGCGGTGGGGCTTCGAGAGCCTCGAGGCTGCCGCGCCCGCGTTCGTGGCGCGCTGGTGCGAGGGCCTCGTGCCGTTCGACGCCGCGGTCTGCGGGCCGTACCCCGAGCTGCTCGCCCCCCACCTGGCGCGACGCCGGTACCGCGTCGACTACCGCGACGGTCGGATCGTCGGCCGCTCCCAGGGGCGCTGAGGTGCTCAAGACCGGCCACGGCCTGAGCGACGCGGACATCCGGGCCCGCTACGACGCGGCCCCGCATCGGGCCGGGCTCGGCCCGGAGTTCCTCGCCCGCGTGCTCGCGCTCGCCGGCGATCTCGACGCCCTCACCGTGCTCGACCTCGGCTGCGGCCAGGGCGAGCTCCTGGCCGCGATCGCGCGCCGCTCCCCGCGCGCCCGTCTCCTGGGCCTCGACGCCTCGACCGTGCGGGTGCACACCGCGCTCCGCGGCGGAGGCGCGCGGGCGACGCTCGTCGCCGCGAGCGCCGAGGCGCCGCCGTTCCGCGCCGGGTCCTTCGACCGCGTCTTCTGCACCGAGACGCTCGAGCACCTCAAGCTGCCCGAGCGGTGCGTCGGCGAGATCGCGCGGCTGCTCGCCCCGGACGGGCGCGCGATCCTCACCGTGCCGAACGCGACCGGGTTCGCGCCCTTTCACCGCCTCGGCGCGCTCGTGCCCGGGCGCTGGCTCCGCTCGCGGCTCCTGCCGTACGAGCACCCGCTGAACACCGACCAGCCGATCGACACCTGCTTCACCTACGGCGAGATCGCCGGCCTCGTGCGCCGCGGCGGGCTCGAGATCGAGGCCCTCGCCGGGTGGCGCTATTTCCGCTATCTGGAGATGCTGCCCGTGGCCCGGGCCGTGTACGGCTGGTGCGCGCCCGCGCTCGAGACCTGGCTGCCGCGGCTCGGCGGCGTGCGCTTCGCCTACAACCTCCTCCTGCGCTGCCGCCGGAGCGAGGCGTGATGCGCGCCTTCTTCCTGAGCTACGCGTACGAGCCCGGCCTCCGCGCCGACGCGGGCGGGTTCAGGAAGCTCTGGGAGCTGGCGCGGGCGCTCGGCGCGCGGGGCCACGACGTGCTCGTCCTCTTCCCGCGGCTGCCGGGCCACCGACCGCTGCACGCCGTCCCCGCGCAGGGCTACCCGTGCCTCGACCTCCCGGGGCTGCGCCCGCTCACGGCGGCCCTCGGCGCGCTCGTGGCGGCGTGGGCCGCGGCGCGCCGGGCGCGGCCCGACGTGATCTACTTCCGGAGCGGCCTCGACGTGCTGCCGCTCCTGCTGGGGCGCGCGCTCGGCGCGCGGATCGTTCTCGAGGTCAACGCCGACGTCCAGGAGTTCCTCCGGGTCGAGGAGGCCGGGCGCCTCCGCCGTCTCCTGGCGCGTACCGCCGAGGCGCTCAGCGCGCGGGGAAGCGACCTCGTCGTCGCGCTCACCCCGGGGCTCAAGGCGATGCTGGTCGCGCGCTACGGGCTGCCGCGCGCGAAGGTGCGGATCGTCCCGAGCGGCACCGATCCCGCCCACTTCGCGCCGACGCCCGTCGGGGTCGCGCGCGGGCGCCTGGGCCTGCCGGCCGACCGGCCGATCGTCGGGTTCATCGGCCTGTTCTACCGGCACCAGGGCGTCCCGACGCTCCTCCGCGCGCTGGCGCGCCTGCGTGCGCGGGTCCCGGACCTCGGCGCCCTCGTCGTCGGTGACGGCGTGATGCGGACGCCGTGGGAGGACCTCGCCCGCCAGCTCGGCATCACGGACCTGGTGCGCTTCACGGGCCAGGTCCCGTACGCCGAGGCGCCCGCGTACCTCTGCGCGATGGATGTGGCCGTCGCCCCGTTCACCGCCGGCCGCGGCGAGACCTCGCCCTTCAAGGTCCTCGACGCGCTCGCCTGCGGCCGGCCCGTCGTGGCCTCGGATCTGCCCTCGGTCCGGGCGCTCGCCGACGCCAGCGGGGCCATCGTGCTGGTGCCGCCGGACGATCCCGGAGCGCTGGCCGACGCGATCGAGGCCCTCCTGGCCGACCCGGCCCGCCGCCTGAGCCTCGCCCGCCGCGGGCGCGAGTTCGTCCTGGCCCACCACGCGTGGGAGCGGATCGCCGAGCGGCTCCTGCGTGAGCTCGCCGACGGGCAGGGGACCGGCGCGTGACCGCGGGCGCGCGGCCGTGCCCCCTGTGCGCGACGGCCCGCGCGACGGTGCTGCTCACGGCCGGGCCCCGCCGGATGGTCCGCTGCGACGCGTGCAGCCTCGTCTATCGCGACCCGCTGCCCACGCCTGCGCCGCCGCCGGCCACGCCCGGGCCGGACGCCGACGTCGTGCGGCGCGAGGAGCGCGTGGCTCGACGCCGCAGCCGCGAGTTCCGGCGGCTCCTCGCGACGGCCGGCCCGCCCGGCCGCCTGCTCGACGTCGGGACCGGCTTCGGCTTCTTCCTCGGGCTCGCCAGCGAAGCCGGCTGGTCGGCCGTCGGCGTGGATCCGGACGCCGGCGCCGCGCGCTACGCGCGCTCCCGGCTCGGCGTGGACGCGCGCGCCGGGTCGCTCGAGGCCCAGGCTTTTCCGGCCGCGAGCTTCGACCTGGTGACCTTCTGGAACGTGCTCGAGTGCATCCCCGAGCCGCTCGCCACCCTCCACGCGGCCCGCCGCCTCGTGCGGCCCGGCGGCAGGATCTTCGTGCGGACCCAGAACCTCGCGTGGCAGGCGTGGAGCTTCCGCGTCACGGAGGCGGCCAAGCGCCTCGGCCTTCGGCGGCGGCTCGAGGGCGCGCCGCACCTGACCTTCATCTTCAACGCGATCTCCTTCTCGCGGGCCACGCTCGGCCGCGCGCTCACGAGCGCGGGGTTCGAGGTCGTGAGCGTCGGCAACAGCCCGCCGATCCCGGGCGATCCGTACCTCGGCCTCGCGGCCCCGGGCGAGCTCGCGCTCGCGCTCGCCAAGCACGCGGTGTGGGGCGTCGCCGAGGCCGTCGCGCTCGCCTCGGCCGGACGCTGGCTCGTGGCGCCCTCGCTCGCGGCGTGGGGGCGGGTCCCCGCATGACCGCCGCGCGCGTCCTGCAGATCGCGGAGTCGGCGGGCTGGGCCGGGGGCGAGGCGTACCTGCTCAAGCTCGCCGGGGCGCTCGACCGGACGCGCTTCCGCCTCGAGGTCGTGGTCCCCGGCCCCGGGCCGCTCGTGGACCGCCTCCGGGCGCTCGGCGTCGACACGCACGAGCTCGCGCTCGCCGAGCGGCTGGTGAGCCCCGCCGCGCTCACGGCGCTCGTGCGCCTGCTCCGGGACCGCGCGCCGGCGATCGTCCAGTCGCACGGCGCGCGGTCCAACGTGTACACGCGGATCGCGGCGCGGCTGGCGCGCGTGCCCGTCGTGCTCTCGACGGTGCACAACTCGCTCTTCGACTACGAGGTGAGCACGCTCCGGCGGCACCTCTACGTCGCGGCCGAGCGGTGGACGAGCGGGTGGAGTGACCGGGTCGTCGCGGTGGCCGACGCCGTGGCACGCGACCTGGTTCAGCGCTACGGCCTGCCCGCCGGCCGGGTCGTCACCGTGAAGAACGGGATCGACGCCGACGCGTTCCGGCCGCGCCGGCCGGCCGCCGCCGTCCGCGCCGAGCTCGGCCTCGGGCCCGAGGATCGCCCGATCGGCGTCGCCGCGCGGATGACGGCCCAGAAGGGGCACGTTCATCTGCTCGGTGCCCTGCCCGACATCGCCGCCCGCGTGCCCGGCCTCGCGTGCGTGCTGATCGGCGACGGGCCGCTCCGCGGGGAGCTGGAGGCGCGGGCGCGCGCCCTCGGGGTGGCCGGCCGCTGCCGCTTCGTCGGGGCGCGCGCCGACGTGGCCGATCTCGTCGCCGCGCTCGAGATCGTCGCGCTCCCGTCGCGCTCGGAAGGGCTGCCGTTCGCGCTGCTCGAGGCGATGGCGCTCGGCCGGCCCGTCGTCGCGACCTCGGTCGGCGGCAATCCCGAGGTGGTCGAGGACGGCCGCACGGGCTGGCTCGTGCCGCCGGGCGATGCCGGCGCGCTCGCGCGGGCGATCCTCGGGCTCCTCGAGGACCCGGAGGCGGCGCGCGCGATGGGGGCCCGCGGCGCGGCGCGCGTGCGTGCGGAGTTCTCGCTCGCGCGCATGGTCGGTGCGCTCGAGACCCTCTACGCGACCCTGCTCGCCGCCCGGTCGCCCGGCGTACACTACGCGTGATGGAGGCGGGCGCCTGATGTGCGGCATCGCCGGATGGGTCGGCTCGAGCCCACCGGACCTGCTTCCCGCCATGCTGCACGAGCTGAAACACCGCGGTCCGGACGGCGAGGGGACGCACCTCGAACCGGGCGCCGCGCTCGGCATGACCCGCCTCGCGATCATCGACCTCGTGACCGGCCAGCAGCCCATGGCCAACGAGGACGGCTCGCTGTGGATCGTCTTCAACGGCGAGATCTACAACTACCGCGAGCTGCGACCGCCGCTCGAGGCGCGCGGCCATCGCTTCGCCACGAAGAGCGACACCGAGGTCATCCTGCACGCCTTCGAGGAGGACGGCGCGGCGTGCGTGGACCGCCTGCGCGGCATGTTCGCTTTCGCGATCTGGGACGGCCGGCGCCGGCGGCTCTTCGTCGCGCGGGACCGCCTCGGGAAGAAGCCGCTCTACTACTGGCACCGCCACGGGCTGTTCCTGTTCGCCTCCGAGCTCAAGGCCCTCCTCCGCCACCCGGCGGTCGGGCGCGAGCTCGACTGGGAGGCGTTCCATCACTACCTCGCGTTCGGCTACACGCCGTCCGCGCGGTCGATCTTCGAGGGTGTGGCCAAGCTCCCGCCGGGCCACACCGCCGTCCTCGAGGCCGGCGTGCTGCGCCTGCACCGCTACTGGGAGCTGCCGTCCCCGCCCGAGGCGCCCGCGCGCGTCCCGCCCGCGGAGGCGGCCCGCCGGGTGCGGGAGGAGCTGCGCGAGGCCGTGCGGCTCCGCCTCGAGAGCGACGTGCCGCTCGGCGTGTTCCTCTCGGGCGGGATCGACTCGAGCGCCGTCGTCGCGAGCATGCGCGAGGTGACCTCCGGACGCATCCGGACGTTCTCGATCGGCTTCGGGCCCCGCACGCCCTCCTACGACGAGCTGCCGTACGCGCGCGCGGTCGCGGCGCGGTTCGCGACCGAGCACCACGAGGCCGTGCTCGAGCCGGACATCGTCGACCTCGCGCCGGCCGTCGTGGCCCAGTTCGACGAGCCGTTCGCCGACTCCTCCGCGATCCCGACGTGGGTCGTCGCCCAGGCGACCGCCGCGAGCGTGAAGGTCGCGCTCTCCGGGATCGGCGGCGACGAGACCTTCGCCGGGTACCCGCGGTACGCGGGCGTGCGCCTCTCCGAGCTCTGGCGGCGTGTGCCGGGCCCGCTCCGGGCGCTCGCCCCGCGCGCGCTCGCGTCGCTCACGCGCGACTCGGCCGCGAGCCGCAACTGGCCCGACCGCGTCCGGCGCTTCCTCGCTGGCGCGGACGTGCCGCTGCCGGACCGCTACATCGCCTGGACGCGGTTCTTCGGCGACGACGCGCTCCGCGAGCTGGTGACCCCCGCGCTCGCCGCGCACCTCGTCGGCGACGTCGCCGCCGGCCAGCGCGCGGCGTTCGCGCGCGCCGAGGCGGGCGACCCGCGCGACGGCGCGTTCCGCATCGATCTCGCGACGTACCTGCCGGACGATCTGCTCGTGCTGGCCGACCGGATGGCGATGGCGCACTCGCTCGAGGTGCGCGCGCCGTTCTGCGATCACCGGCTCGTCGAGTGGAGCCTCGGGCTGCCGCCCGGGGCGAAGATGCGCGGGCTCGCGACGAAGACGCTGCTCCGCCGGGCCTTCGCCGACGTGCTCCCGGCCCCGGTGCTCGCGCACGGCAAGCAGGGCTTCATGATCCCGCTCGGCCCCTGGCTCCGCGGCGCGCTCGGGCCGCTCGTCGACGACCTCCTGGCGCCGGAGCGCGTCCGCGCCCGGGGCCTGTTCGACCCCGGCGCGGTGGAGCGGCTCCGGCGCGAGCACGCGCACGGCGCGCGCGGGCACGCGGACCGCCTGTGGAGCCTGATGGTCGCCGAGCTCTGGATGCGCCAGCACCTGGACGCGCACGGACCGTGGTCGCTCGCGTGAGGCCGGCGTAGCCGCGGTGCTCCGCGTCCTCGCGGTCGCGGACGTCTCGCCCCTGCACGTCGCCGGCGGCGGCGAGCGGGTCCTCTGGGAGCAGGTCTCGCGCCTCGCGCGGCGCGGCCACCGGGTCTCGGTGGTCAGTCGGGCCGCGGGCGACGCGGCGTCCACGACCCGTCGCGACGGCGTCCGCGTCGTCGAGTTCCCGGTCGAGCGGGGTTCGCTCGCCCGCTTCATCCGGAGCTCGGTCCGCGGCGCGCGCCGCGCGGTGAGCCGCGAGCTCTCCGCCCAAGGCGCGGACGTCCTGCACCTGCACCAGCCGCTCTCGGCCTGGGGCGTGCTCGGCTCGCCCATGGGCCGGCGCGTGCCGTCGCTCTATACGTTCCACTCGCCGGCACCCCTGGAGTACCGTCTCAGGCGCGGCATGAGCGCCCTGCACCGCGGGGGCGTGACCGGCGTCGCGGGCATGGCCGTGCTCTGGGCGATCGAGCGGGCGTGCGTGCGCCGGGCGACGCGCGTGCACGTCCTCAGCGCGTACTCGGCGGGCGTGCTGCGGCGCCTCTACGGGGTGCCCGCCGAGCGCATCGTCCGCGTGCCGGGCGGCGTCGACACGGAGCGGTTCCGCCCCGCCGACCGCGCCGAGGCGCGCCGGGCGCTCGGCCTGCCGGC
The DNA here is from genome assembly GCA_001790315.1 of Candidatus Rokubacteria bacterium RIFCSPLOWO2_02_FULL_72_37. Lineage (GTDB taxonomy): Bacteria > Methylomirabilota > Methylomirabilia > Rokubacteriales > CSP1-6 > GWA2-73-35. Next base: position 14,876 of record MGCE01000093.1, read on the forward strand.
CACGCGCCCGATCGTGCTGACGCTGCGCAACCTCGAGGCGCGCATGGGGCTCGACGCGTTGCTGCACGCCGTCGCCGAGGTGCGCCGGGCCGTGCCCGACGTGCTCCTGCTCGTCGGCGGGACGGGCTCGCTCCGGGCCGAGCTCGAGGTCCTCGCCGCCTCCCTCGACCTTGGCGCGCACGTGCGCTTTCTCGGCTTCGTCGCCGACGCCGAGCTGCCGCGCTGGTACCAGGCCGCGGACGTGTTCGTGCTCCCGACCCGCGCGCTCGAGGGGTTCGGCCTCGTCACCGTCGAGGCGCTGGCGTCGGGTACGCCCGTGCTGGGCACGCCCGTCGGCGCGACGCCGGAGATCCTGCGTCCGCTCACGCCGTCGCTGCTCCTCGAGGAGGCGTCGGCGCCCGCGATCGCCCGCGGCCTCACCGCCTTCCTCGCGCGGCTCGCGCGGGACCCGGAGGGCGCGCGCTCCCTCGCGACGGCGTGCCGTCGTCTGGCCGAGACGTCCTACTCGTGGGAGCGGGTGGTGGACGCGCTCGAGGCGACGCTGACGGAGCTGGCGCGGTGATCCGCGTGGTCCACATCATCACCCGCCTGACGCTGGGCGGCTCGTCCGAGAACACGGTGGCGACGGTCGTCGGCCTCGCGGCCGCGGGGTACACGGGCACGCTCGCCGCCGGCCTCGCCGAGTCGGAGGCGGCGGTGGTCGCCGACGCACGACGACGGGGCTGCCGGGTCGTCGACGTGCCCTCGCTCGGCCGCGAGGCGCGCTGGCTCGCCGACCTCGCCGCGCTCCGCGAGCTCTACGCGCTGATCCGGCGCGAGCGGCCGGCGATCGTCCACACGCACACGTCCAAGGCCGGCTTCCTCGGCCGGCTCGCCGCGCGCCTGGCGCGCGTGCCCGCCGTGATCCATCAGCCGCACGGCCACATCTTCTACGGTTACTGGGGGCCGGGGCGCACGGCCCTGTACGTCGCGCTGGAGCGCTGGGCCGCGCGCTGGACCGATCGGATCGTGACGCTGACCGAGCGCGGCACCGAGGAGCACCTCGCCCGGCGCATCGGGCGCGCCGCGCAGTACGCGGCCGTGCCGAGCGGTGTGCCGACGAGCGCGCTGCGTGCGGCGGCGCCCGAGCGGGGCGCGGCCCGGGCGCGGCTGGGCCTCGATCCGGCGGCGTACGTCGTCGTGGGCGTGGGGCGGCTCATCTCCGTCAAGGGCTTCGACACGCTCGTCGCGGCGCTGCCCCGCCTGGCGGCCGAGATCCCGTCGGCCCACGTCGTGCTCGTCGGCGAGGGACCGGAGCGCGCGGCGCTGGTCAGCCGTGCCGCCGCCCTCGGCGTCGGCTCGCGGCTGACGCTCGCGGGGGCCACGGCGGGTGTCGCGACGTACCTCGCGGCGGCCGACGTCCTCGCGGCGCCCTCGCGGAACGAGGGGATGGGTCGCGCGCTCGTCGAAGCGATGGCCGTCGGCCTCCCGGTGGTCGCGACGGCCGTCGGTGGGATCCCGGGGGTGGTCGTGGACGGCGAGTCGGGGCGTCTCGTCCGGCCCGACGACGCCGACGCCCTGGCCGCCGTCCTCGTCGAGCTCGGGCGGGATGCGCGGCTGCGGGAGGCGCTCGGGCGCGCCGCGCGCGCGCGCGCGGAGGCGTTCTCGAGCGCGGTCGCGCTCGACCGCATGCGGGCGGTCTACGACGCCCTCGCGCGCGCGAAAGGGCTACTCGCGTGAGGCGGCTCGCCCTGCTCGCCGTCGCGCTCGCGTGCGCGCCCGTCGCGCCCGCCGTCGGGCTCGAACGGGTGGCGGCGGTCGTCCACGTCCACTCGGACCTCTCGACCGGGGAGCTCCCCCTCGAGGCGCTGGCCGCGGACGCCGAGCGCCAGGGCCTGGGCGCGTTGCTGCTGGCCGAGAACTACCTGCTCCGGATCGAGTACGGTCTGCCGCCGTTTCGCGCGCTCACGCGCGTGGTCCGCGCCGAGCGCTCGGTGCTCGATGGCGGGGCGGCGGCGTACCTCGACCGGGTGCGCGCGGTGCAGGTCCGCCACCCCGGCGTGCTGCTCCTCCCGGGCGTGGAAGTCCTGCCGCACTACACCTGGACGGGCTCGCCGCTGGCGCTCGAGATGACCGTCCACGACACCCAGAAGAACCTGCTCGTCTTCGGCCTGACCGACCCGGGGACGCTCGCCGCGCTGCCGGCCGTGCACAACCGCCAGCCCGGGGTCTACGCGTGGCAGTCCGTGCTGGACGCGCTCCCGGTGCTTCTCGTGGTCCCGGGAATCCTCCTGCTCGCGCGCAGGCGCAGGCGCCTGCGGCGCGTCGGGCGGGCGGTCGTCGTCGTCCGGCGCCGTCGCTGGCTCGCCGGCGGGCTCGCGTGCGCGCTGGGCGTCGCCGCGCTCGTGCGCGGGTGGCCGTTCACCGCCGAGCCGTATCCGCCCTACGCCGCCCTCGGGCTCACTCCGCACCAGGACCTGATCGCGTGGGTGGAGCGGCACGGTGGCGTCACGGTGTGGTCGCTGCCCGAGGCGCGCGACGAGGGCGAGCGCTGGGTCGGGCCCGTGCGCGTGGCGTGGCAGACGGAGCCGTACGCTGACGACCTCCTGCGCACCGCCCGCTGGACCGCGTTCGGCGCGATCTACGAGGACACGACCCGCTTCGAGCGGCCCGGCGAGCGCTGGGACCGCCTGCTCGCCGAGTACGCGGCGGGCGAGCGGAGCCGTCCCGGGTGGGCCCTGGGCGAGTCGGGCTTCCACGGGCTCTCGGGTGGCCAACGGCTCGCCTCGATCCAGACCGTCTTTCTCGCCGGGGAGCGCTCGGCGCGCGGTCTCCTCCAGGCGCTCGCGCGCGGGCGCATGTACGCGCTCCAGCGCGTGCCCACGGCGGGCCTCGTCCTCGCCGAGTTCAGCGTGTCCGGGGCCGGAGTCACGGCCGAGTCCGGGGACACCCTGCGCGCGGCGGCGGGGACACCGCTCGAGGTGCGTCTCGCCGTCGAGCCGGACGGCGCCGGACCGCCCGAGATCCGCGTGACCCTCGTCCGCACCGGCGCGGTCGTCGGCGCCTGGTCGGGCCCCGCGCCGCTCCGCGTGGTCCACCGGGAGGTGTTCGACGGCGCGCCGACCTACTTCCGCGTCGACGCCCGCGGTCCCGCGCCGCACCGGCTGCTCACCAATCCCGTCTTCGTGCGTCAGCCGTGAAGGTCGCGATCCACCAGCCGCACTACCTGCCGTGGCTGGGCTACCTCGCCAAGTGGGCCGCCGCGGATCTCCTCGTCTTCCTCGACACGGTCCAGTACGAGAAGAACGGCTGGCAGAATCGCAACCGCATCAAGACCGCGCGCGGCCCCCGATGGCTCACGGTCCCGGTGCACGCGCGCCTCGGCACCGCGATCGGCGACGTCACCGTCGACACCGTCCAGCCGTGGCGGACGCGGCACCTGCGCGCGATCGAGGAGGCGTACGCGGGCGCGCCCCACCTCGGCCGGCACCGCGCGGCGCTCGCCGCGCTCTACGCGGCCGAGTGGGACCGTCTCGCGCCTCTCGCCGTCGGGAGCGCCCGGATGCTCGCCGACGCGTGCGGGATCCGGACGCCGGCGCTGCTCGCGTCCGACCTGGGCATCGAGGCCACGGGCGCGACGACGCGCCTGGTCGCGCTCTGTCGCGCCGTCGGCGCCGACACCTATTTGTCGGGCCGCGACGGCGCCGCCTACCTGGACCTCGGGCTGTTCGCCGCCGCGGGCATCGGCGTAGAGGCCCAGCAGTACACGCACCCGGTCTACCCGCAGGCCCACGGGGAATTCGTGCCGTTTCTCACGGGGCTTGACTTATTATTGACGCACGGCGATGAGGCCCTCTCCATCCTGTGTGGAGGAAACTCGTGGGCGCGGCTCTCGCCCTGAACCGGCCTGAATGAACATCCTCGCGATCGGCGCGCACCCCGACGACATCGAGTACGGCTGCGGCGGCATGCTGGCCAAGTACGCCAAGAAGGGGCACGAGGTCTATCTGTTCGTCGCCTCCGACGGCGCGCGCGGCGGCGACGCCGAGGTGCGTCGCCGCGAGCAGGAGGACTCGGCGCGGGTCCTTGGCGTGCGCGACGTGTTCTGGGGCGGCTACCTCGATACCGAGGTGCCGCTGAGTCGCGAGCTGATCGTGCAGCTCGAGGCGGTCATCCGGAAGATCGGGCCGCGGATGATCTTCGTGAACTCGCCCGACGACACCCACCAGGACCACCGGCACCTCGCCCAGTGCGCCTCGTCGGCGACCCGCTACGTGCCGAACTATCTCTTCTACGAGGTGCCGTCGACGCAGAACTTCGCGCCGAACTGCTCCACCGACATCGCCGACGTGCTCGACACGAAGCTCGCCTGCCTGGAGGCCCATCACTCCCAGATGGCGAAAACCAACATCGAGGACCTGACGATCCTGGAGCTGGCGCGCTCGTGCGCGACCTTCCGGGGCATCCAGGCGCGCGTCAAGTACGCGGAGGCGTTCCAGTCGGTCCGGCTGCTGCTGAATCTTTGATCGCCCACTCACGACCGACGCTCGACGAGGACGACGTGCGGGAGGTGGCGCGCGTGGTCCGCGGAGGGCAGCTCGCGCAGGGGCCGGAGGTCGAGGCCTTCGAGCGCGAGCTCGCGCCCCGGTTCGGGACGCCCGCCGCCGCCGCCGTGAGCTCGGGAAGCGCTGCGCTCGAGCTCGCGCTCCGCGCACTCGACATCGGCGCGGGGCACGAGGTCATCGTGCCCACGTTCGCGTGTGACGCGCTCTGGCACGCCGTCGTCAGGTGCGGGGCGACGCCGGTGCTCGCGGACGCCGACCCCGAAACGCTCTCGCTCGCCCCCGCGGACGTGGCGCGGCGGCGCACGACGCGCACGCGGGGCGTCGTCGTGGTCCACGCCTTCGGCCTGGCTGCGGACGTCGACGCCTTCCTCGCGCTCGGCGCGCCCGTCGTCGAGGACTGCGCCCAGGCGCTCGGGGCCCTGGTCGACGAGCGGCCCGTGGGCGCCCGCGGGGGCGCGGCCATCGGCTCCTTCTACGCCACCAAGCTGCTCACGACCGGGGAAGGCGGGGCGGTCGCGGGCCCGGCGGCGCGCGTCGCCCGCGCCCGGGACGCGCGCGACTACGACGAGCGCGAGGACCTGGCGCCCCGCTTCAACTACAAGATGACCGACCTGCAGGCCGCCCTGGGACGCGCGCAGCTCCGCCGGCTCGACGCCTTCATCGCCCGCCGGCGGGCCATCGCCGCCCGCTACCGCGCCGCCCTGGGCGGGGTGCGCGGCCTCACGGTCCCCCCCGACACGGGCCCGCGTCACGTCTACCATCGCTTCGTCGTGACGGTGGAGCGTCCACTCGCGCCGGTGCTCGAGCGCCTCGAGCGCCTCGGCGTCGCGGCGCGACGGCCCGTGTTCCGGCCGATCCACCGGGCCCTGGGCCTCGACGGTTACCCCGAGGCCGAGCGGCTCTGGGCGCGGTGCCTGTCGCTGCCGTGCTACCCCCGATTGACCGACGCCGAAGTGGACGCGGTCGTCGCGGCGCTCGGCGAGGCGCTGGGCGCGTGACGGCGACGCTGCTACGCCTGGCGCTCGTCGTCGCGCTCCTGTTCCCGCCGGTCTGGCGCGCGTTCCGCGCGGCACAGGCGGAGTGGCTCTATCTGGTGGCCCTGGCATTCGCGGTCGCCCTCTTCGCGACGCCCCTCGTCCGTGCGCTCGCGCTCCGCTGGGGCGTGCTCGACCTGCCGGCCGCACGCAAGGTCCACGAGGTGGCGACGCCGCTGCTCGGCGGCGCGGCCGTGTACGGCGGCTTCGCGGCGACCGTGCTGCTGAACTTCGATTTCTCGCGCAACCTCAAGGGCGTGGCCGTCGGCGCGACGATCGTGGTCGCCCTCGGCATCCTCGACGATGTCACGGACCTGCCGGCGCGGCTCAAGCTGCTCGGACAGATCGGCGCGGCCGCCGTGGCGATCGCGTACGGCGTCGTGCTCCACCTGGCGCCGCACTGGTTCCCGGGCGCCGTCTGGATCAACGTGGGGCTCACCGTGCTGTGGTTCCTCACGGTGACCAACGCGATCCAGTTCCTCGACGGCATGGATGGACTCGCGGCGGGGCTCGGGATCGTGGCCGGCCTGCTCTTCAGCGTCACCGCGCTCCAGACCGGCCAGCGCTATCTGATGTTCCTGGCGGCGGCGCTCGTCGGCGCATGCCTCGGGTTCCTCCCGTACAACTTCCGGCGCGGCCGCGCGAAGATCTTCCTCGGCGACGGCGGCGCGACGTTCATCGGCTTCACGCTCGCGGGCCTGGCGGTGATGGGGGAATGGGCCGCGAACGACCCCGTCATCGCGCTGCTGACGCCCACGCTCATCCTCGGCGTGCCGCTCTTCGACATCGCGTTCGTCGGCATCGTCCGGGTGGCGACGGGGCGTGTGCACACCTTCTCCGAGTGGCTCGCGTACACGGGCAGGGACCACATGCATCACCGCTTCGAGACCCTCGGGCTCACCAAGAAGCAGAGCGTGCTCCTGATCTTGTTCATCGCGTCGACCCTCGGCCTCTCCGCGATCCAGCTCAAGGAGGCCTCGGCGCGCGAGGCGGCGATCGCGCTCGTCCAGGCGGCGTGCGTCCTCGCGATCGTCGCCGTGCTCGAGGGCGTCGGTCGCGCGCGCTCCCACTGATGCGCCCCTCGCTGCGCGCGGCGCTGCGCCTCGACGACCCGCCGTGGCGGACCGCGCTCGCGCTGGCGCTCGGCGTCTTCATCAGCTGCACGCCGCTCTACGGCCTGCAGACCGTGCTCTCGCTGGCGGCGGCGACCGCGCTCCGGCTGAACAAGGCGGCGACGGTGGCCGGCTGCTGGCTCAACCTGCCGTGGTTCGCGCCGATCGTCTACGGGCTCGCGCTGTGGATCGGGGGCGCGCTGGTGCCGGGCGACCAGGGCCGAGCGGCGCTCGAGATGGCCGCCCTCCTCGCCGACTCCCGGCGCGTGTCGTGGTCCGAGACCATCGCGCTGATCCGCGCGGTCTCCGGCGCGCTCGTCGTGGGCACCCTCGTCGTCGGCGCGTGCGCGGCGGTGGCCACGTACGTCGTCGCGCTCGGGCTGATCCGCCGTCGCCGCGGCCGGAGTATGATGAGCTCATGACGGTTCGCAAGGCGGTGTTCCCGGCCGCGGGGCTCGGGACCAGGTTCCTGCCCGCGACGAAGGCGCAACCCAAGGAAATGCTGCCGCTCGTCGACAAGCCGATGATCCAGTACGTCGTCGAGGAGGCGGTCGCATCGGGCCTCAGCGAGATCATCATCGTCACGGGGCGCGGCAAGCGCGCCATCGAGGACCATTTCGACGGCTCGTTCGAGCTCGAGTACTACCTGAACGACCGCGGCAAGATGGACGAGCTCGCCCAGGTCAAGACGATCGCGGAGCTGGCCTCGGTCTCCTACGTCCGGCAGAAGGAGCCGCTCGGGCTCGGCCACGCGATCCTCTGCGCGCGCCCCCTGGTGGGGGAGGAGCCCTTCGCGGTCTTCCTCGGCGACGACATCATCGGCAACGCACCCACGCCGTGCATGCGCCAGCTCCTCGACGTGTTCGAGCGCCACGGCGGGCCCGTGCTCGCCGTGGAGCGGGTTCCGCGCGAGCGGCTCGGACAGTACGGGGTCGTGGCCAATCGTCCGCTCGGAGGTGGCGTCCACGAGGTGCTCGACCTGGTCGAGAAGCCGCGCCCGCAGGACGCGCCCTCCGACCTCGCGATCATCGGCCGCTACGTGCTCACGCCCGACGTCTTCGAGTGCCTCGCGCGGACCGCGGCGGACGGACGCGGCGAGATCCAGCTCACGGACGCGCTCCGCAGCCTGCGGGCGCGGCGCCCGATGTACGCGTTCGAGTTCGTCGGCCGCCGGTACGACACGGGCGACAAGATCGGGTTCCTCAAGGCGACGGTCGAGTTCGCCCTCGCGCGTCCCGACCTCGCCGACGAGTTCCGCGCCTACCTCCGCTCGCTGCGGCTGTAAGCCTCGTGCGCGCGGCCGCGCGGCTCCGGCGCCTCCGGCTCGCCTGCTGGCTTTCCGCGGGCGCGCTCGGGGCGCTGCAGGCCTTCGCGTACCGCGACGACATGAATCCCGACGGCGTCTCGTACCTCGACCTCGCCGACGCCTGGCGCCGCGGTGACTGGGCCCAGGCGGTCAGTCTCTACTGGTCGCCGCTCTACTCGTGGCTCCTCGGCGGCGCGCTGGCGCTCCTCCGGCCTCCGGCGCGCGCCGAGTTCCCGGTCGTGCACCTCGTGAATCTGCTCCTCTACGTCGCGGCGCTCGGCAGCCTCGAGTTCTTCGTCCGGAGCTCGGCGCCGCGGCCCGCGGGGGGCGCGGAGGCCGCTCCGCCCGAGGCGGTGCGCGTGGCCTGGGGCTACGCGCTCTTCGCCGTCGCCGCGCTCGAGCTCGTCGGGCTGCGCCTCGCGACCCCCGACCTGATCGTGCTCGCCGTCCTCCTGATGACCGCGGGCCTGCTCTGCCGGCTCGCGGACGCGCGCGGCGGCGGTGGCGCGGCCGTTGCGCTCGGGGCGCTGCTCGGGCTCGGCTACCTCGCGAAGGCCGTGCTGCTGCCGGTGGCGCTCCTGGCGCTCGCGCTCGTCGCCGTCGCCGCGGGCCGGGCCCGGCCCGTGTGGCCGCGCGTCGCGCTCGCCCTGACGGCGTTCGCGCTCGTCGCGGTGCCGTGGATCGCCGCGATGTCGTCGATGGCGGGACGACCGACGCTCGGCGAGAACGCCCGGCTCAACTACCTCTGGCTCGTCACCCGCGAGTACCAGGCGCCGCTCCTCGCGTACCCGGGCGCGCGCCCGGCCGCGTGGCGGCTCGAGCACCCGCCGCGCCCGCTGCTCGGCGCGCCGGCGACGTTCGAGCTTGCGGGGGCGAGCGGCGGGACCCTGCCGATCTGGTACGACCCCGCCGCCTGGCACCGGGGCGCGCCGGTGCGGTTCGATCCCATGGCCCAGATCCGCGCCGTCGCGCGGAACGTCCGGGCCGGCGGACGTCTGGGCCTCCGGCTCCTGCCGCTCCTGGTCGGCGCGGCCGTGCTCCTCGCCCTGCTCGGGGTGCGCCGCGAGCGTGCCTGGCTCCGACGCGAGGGTGTGCTCCTGACGCTCGGCGTCGCGCCTCTGGCCGGGTACGCGCTCATCCACGTCGAGGGGCGCTACGTCGCGGGACCCATCGTGGTGCTCGGCGTGGCGCTGCTCGGCCTGCTCCGGCCGGCCGGGGCCGAAGGCCGGCGCCTGATCGGCGCGGTGTGCGCCTGCGTCATCCCGCTCCAGCTCGTGCCGCTGGCCGTCGACACCGCGTACCACGCGGCGTGGGTGGCGCGGCGGCCGGCCGGAGAGCGGGCGGCGGCGGCGGAGCCCTGGCGCGCCGCCGAGGGCCTCGCCGCCCTGGGCGTGCGGCCCGGGGACCCCGTCGCCGCCGCCGGGGACTACTTCCAGGCCGGCTGGGCTCGCCTCGCGCGCGTGCGGATCGTCGCGGTGGTGGATCGCCACGAGCCCCTCGACTGCCTCCTGACCGAGGCGTGTCGCGCCCGCGTCGTGGAAGCGCTCCAGCCCACCGGCGCGCGCGCGCTGGTCGTCGCCGGCCTGCCTCACGCGGTCGCCGCCGCGCAGGGCTGGGTACGGCTCGGCGATAGCGAGCACTGGGCCTGGCGCCTGCAGGAGGAGCGGGGGCGAGGACGCCCGTCGCGTTGACTTGCCCGGGCGGTTCTGCCAGAATTTCTGGCACTTCGTGCCGGCCCTACCGGTCCGAAACGCCATGGCGAGCACCCCCAAGCGTCCTTTTCACAGCGCTTCCGACGCCGAAATCAAGAGCGGCGAGGTCTCGGACGTCTATTTCGCCCGCACCGTCCAGATCCTGACGCATCTCGGCGACCGCAAGCGCGTGCAGGCCGAGGTCTACCTCAAGAACCTGCCCGACGACTGGCAGTGGGGCATCCTGGCCGGCCTGGAGGAGGTCGCCGGGCTGCTCGAGGGGGTCCCCGTCGACGTGCGGGCGATGGACGAGGGGACGCTCTTCGAGCCGTACCAGCCCGTGTTGCGCCTCGAGGGCACGTACGTGGAATGGGCGCGGTACGAGACGGCGCTCCTCGGCCTGCTCTGCCAGGCGTCCGGGATCGCGACCAAAGCGGCCCGCTGCAAGAAGGCCGCGGGGGAGCGTCAGGTCATCTCCTTCGGGGCGCGCCGCATGCATCCGTCGCTCGCGCCGATGATCGAGCGCAACGCCTTCATCGGGGGCTGCGACGGGGTCGCGGTGACGAAGTCCGCCGAGCTGATCGACGCCGATCCGATGGGCACGATCCCGCATTCGCTCGTGCTGATGGTCGGCGACACGGTCGCCGCCCTGCGCGCCTTCCACGAGGTCGTGGACACGAAAGTCCGGCGGGTCGCGCTGATCGACACGCTCCAGGACGAGAAGTTCGAGGCGATCCGCGTCGCCGAGGCGCTGGGCCGGGACCTCTACGCCGTGCGCCTGGACACGCCGTCGTCCCGGCGCGGGGACTTCTACCGGATCCTCGAAGAGGTCCGCTGGGAGCTCGACCTGCGCGGCTTCACCCACGTGAAGATCCTCGCCTCGGGCGGCGTGGACGAGTACGAGATCCAGGCCCTCAACGCGCTCGCGGACGGCTACGGGGTCGGGACCGCGATCGCCAACGCGCCGGTGCTGAACTTCTCGCTCGACATCACGGAGATCGAGGGCCGGCCGGTGGCCAAGCGGGGCAAGTGGTCGGGCGCCAAGGACGTCTGGCGCAAGCGCGGCGCGCCGCGGGAGACCGTGGTTCTGCCGGCGGGCACGCGGCCTCCCGCCGATGGCGGCGCGTGGGAGCCGCTCCTCCGGCCCCTGGTGGCCGGTGGAAGGGTCGCGCGCGACCTGCCGCCGCCGCGCACCCTGCGCGAGTTCGTCATCGACCAGCTCGCGCACGTGCCGCTCGAGACCCTGCGCCGGCGGGGGCTGCGCAGCGATTTCTAACCGACGTATGGGC
>MGCE01000093.1:25866-26040 GCA_001790315.1 Candidatus Rokubacteria bacterium RIFCSPLOWO2_02_FULL_72_37
GTCCGCGACACGCGCGGAGAGCTCGCGCGCCGCCGCGCCAGCCGACCGCAGGCCGAGCTCGAGCGCGCGTGCCGCGGGCTCGCCGCACCGCGCGACTTCGAGGGCGCGCTGCGGCCCGTGCCCGGCGCCGTCGCGCTGATCGCCGAGGTCAAGAAGGCCTCGCCGTCGCGTGGC
>MGCE01000093.1:26059-29683 GCA_001790315.1 Candidatus Rokubacteria bacterium RIFCSPLOWO2_02_FULL_72_37
ACCCGGCGGCGCTTGCGCGCGCCTACGCGGCGGCCGGCGCCGCCGCGGTCTCGGTCGTGACCGACGCGAAGTACTTCCGGGGGAGCCTCGACGACCTGCGCGCCGTCCGCGCGGCCGTCGGCGCGCCGCTCCTCCGCAAGGACTTCACACTCGAGGAGTACCAGCTCTGGGAGTCGCGCGCCGCCGGCGCCGACGCGGTGCTGCTGATCGTCGCGATCCTGTCGCCGCCGCTGCTGCGCGACCTGCTCGCGGCGGCCAAGGGACTCGGCCTCGCGGCGCTCGTCGAGTGCCACACGGCCGCCGAGCTCGACGCGGCGCTCGCCGCGGGCAGCCCGGTGGTCGGCATCAACAACCGCGACCTCACCACCTTCGAGACGCGCCTCGAGACCACGCTCGAGCTGGCGCCGCTGATCCCGCCGGGGCCGATCGTGGTGAGCGAGAGCGGGTTCTTCACCGCCGCCGACGTGCGGCGCGTCGTCGCCGCCGGCGTCCACGCCGTGCTGGTCGGCGAGGGCCTGGTGCGGGCGCCGGACGTCGCCGCCAAGGTCCGGGAACTGACGCTGCGTGGGCCGGGTGACGCGGAATGCTCGTGATGCGGGGGACATGCGGGAGGACCTCGCGTGGCTGCAGGCCCGTGGGGGGGACATGGGGGGGGCGCCTCGCCCCACCCATGCATGAAGCGTCCGGGGGGACATGGGGGGGGCGTCTCGCCCCACCCATGCATGAAGCGTCCGGGGGGACATGGGGGGGGGCGTCTCGCCCCACCCATGCATGAAGCGTCCGGGGGGACATGGGGGGGGCGTCTCGCCCCACCCATGCATGGATAGAGCCCTCATGACCCGGGTGAAGATCTGCGGGATCACGAACCTCGGCGACGCGCTCACGGCCGTCGAGGCCGGCGCCGACGCCCTCGGCTTCATCTTCGTCGAGGGGACGCCGCGCTTCGTCACGCCCGAGCAGGTGGCGGCGATCGTCCGCCGGCTGCCGCCCTTCGTGACGCCCGTCGGCGTCTTCTGGGACCATCCGACGGGCCACGTCAAGGCCGTCGCGGAGGCGTCCGGGCTCGGCGCGCTCCAGTTCCACGGCGACGAGCCGCCGGAGGCGCTCGCCGAGCACGCGCTGCCGGTGATCAAGACCATCAAGCTTCGGCCGGCCTCCACGATCGAGGGACTGCCCGAGTACCGGATCGGCGACTGGCTCGGGTGCCTGCGCTACCGGTCCGTGGCCCGGGCGTTCCTCTTCGACAGCGCGGCGCGCTGGAGCGAGGGCGAGACGCGCGAGCCCATCGAGTGGCGCCTGCTGCGCACGCTCGGGGCCATGGCGCCGCCGGAAGCGCGGATCCCGATCATCCTGTCCGGCGGCCTCACGTGCGACAACGTGGCGCGCGCGGTGGCCACCGTCCGCCCGTACGGGGTCGACGTCAACTCGGGCGTCGAGGCGGCGCCGGGACGCAAGGATCCGGACAAGGTCTGGCGGTTCGTCGCCGCGGCCAAGGGCGAGCGGTGAAGCCGGGAGCGCTACCGGACGCGCAGGGCCACTTCGGCCGCTTCGGTGGGCGCTTCGTGCCCGAGACGCTCATGGCGCCCCTCGTCGAGCTCGAGCGCGCCTACGCCGCGGCCCGGCGTGACCGCAAGTTCCAGGCGCGTCTCGCCATGCTCCTCGCCGAGTACGCGGGCCGGCCGACGCCGCTCTACTGCGCCTCGCGGCTCAGCGAGCACTGCGGCGGCGCGCGCATCTGGCTCAAGCGCGAAGATCTCTGCCACACGGGCGCGCACAAGATCAACAACGTGCTGGGCCAGGCCCTGCTCGCGCGGCGCATGCAGAAGGGCCGCGTGATCGCCGAGACGGGAGCGGGCCAGCACGGCGTGGCGACCGCCACGGCCGCCGCGCTGCTCGGGCTCGAGTGCGAGGTCTACATGGGCGCCGAGGACGTCGAGCGCCAGGCGCTCAACGTCTTCCGCATGCGGCTGCTCGGCGCGCGCGTGATCCCCGTGGAGGCCGGCAGCCGGACACTCAAGGACGCGATCAACGAGGCGCTGCGCGACTGGGTGACCAACGTGCGCACGACGTACTACCTGCTCGGCTCCGCGCTCGGGCCGCACCCGTACCCGATGATGGTGCGCGATTTCCATGTGGTGATCGGCCGCGAGACGCGGCGCCAGGCCCTCGCGGCGCTCGGGCGCCTCCCCGACGTCGTCGTCGCGTGCGTCGGCGGCGGCTCGAACGCGATCGGACTCTTCCACCGGTTCATCGACGACCGGCGCGTGCGGATCGTCGGCGTGGAGCCGGGCGGGGCGGGGATCGCGACCGGCCGCCACGGCGCCTCCATGACCGCGGGCTCGGTCGGCGTGCTGCACGGGTGCATGTCCTACCTGCTCCAGAACGACGACGGCCAGATCGCGCCGGCGCACTCGATCGCCGCGGGGCTGGATTACCCGGGCGTCGGGCCCGAGCACGCCTACTACCGCGACGCGGGCCGCTTCGAGTTCGTGGCCGTCACGGACGAGGAGGCGCTCGAGGGATTCCAGGCGCTGACGCGCCTCGAGGGGATCATGCCGGCGCTCGAGTCGGCGCACGCCGTCGCGTACGCGATGCGGCTCGCGAAGACGCTGCCCCGATCGAAGGCGATCGTCGTGGGCCTGTCCGGACGCGGCGACAAGGACGTGCACGTCGTCGCGCGGGCGCTCGGCACGGAGATCGGATGAGCCGTCTCGACGAGACCTTCCGGCGCCTGCGAGCCCGGGGCGCGCGCGCGCTGGTGACCTACTTCACGGCGGGCGATCCGTCGCTCGCCGACACCCGCCGCCTGGTCGTGGCCGCAGAGCGGGGCGGCGCCGACGTCGTCGAGCTGGGCGTCCCGTTCTCGGATCCGATCGCGGATGGCCCCGTCATCCAGCGCGCCGGCGCGCGCGCGCTCGCCGCGGGCACCACGCTGCCGCGCGTGCTCGAGACCGTCGCGACGCTCCGCGCGGACGTGCGGGTGCCGCTCGTCCTGCTCACGTACTACAACCCGCTCCTCGCGTTCGGCCTGAAGGCGTTCGCCCGCACGGCGGCCGACGCGGGCGTGGACGGCGTGATCGTCGCGGACCTGCCGCCCGAGGAGGCCGATCCGCTCGCGTCCGAAGCGGGTGCGGCCGGTCTCGACATGATCCACCTGGTCGCGCCGACCTCGACCGTCGCGCGTGTCCGGCTCATCGCGCGCCGGAGCCGGGGGTTCGTCTACGTGGTCTCGCTCACCGGCGTGACCGGTGAGCGGCGGGAGCTCCCGCCGGACCTCGAGACCCAGATGCGCACGCTGCGGCTGGTGACGACGAAGCCGGTGTGCGTCGGCTTCGGCATCTCCCGGCCCGAGCAGGTCGCGGCGGTCGGCCGACTCGCGGACGGCGTCATCGTGGGCTCGGCGCTCGTGCGGTTCGTGGAGGAGCGCGCCGGCTCCCCGGCGCTCGCCGCGGACGTCGAGCGCTTCGTCGCCGACTTGAAGAGCCCCCTGCGCCGGCAGCCGGGGGGGTCTGGGGGGGGTCGCCCCACCCAGGACGGACAAGCTTCGCAGACGCGCCGGCAGCCGGGGGGGTCTGGGGGGGGTCGCCCCACCCAGGACGGACAGGCTTCGCAGACGCGCAAGCA
>MGCE01000093.1:29691-35856 GCA_001790315.1 Candidatus Rokubacteria bacterium RIFCSPLOWO2_02_FULL_72_37
ACATCTGCAAGGAGATCATCTACCGCGCCGAGGTCGAGCGCGCCGGGCGCGTCTGTCCGAAGTGCCACTACCCGTTCAGGATTTCCGCGCGCGAGCGGATCGCCCTGCTCGCCGATCCCGGATCGTTCGAGGAGCGCGATCTGGCCCTCGAGACCATGGACCCGCTCGGCTTCAAGGACACGAAGAAGTACCGCGACCGCGTGCGTGCGGCCGCGCAGAAGACGGGGACCGGCGAGGCCGTCGTCACCGGCGTCGGGCGGATCGGCGACCAGCCCGCCGTGCTGTGTGCGTTCGAGTTCGGGTTCCTCGGCGGCAGCATGGGCTCCGTCGTCGGCGAGAAGCTGGCGCGAGCGATCGAGCTCGCGAGCGTCAGGCAGTTGCCCGTGGTCATCGTCTCCGCCTCCGGCGGCGCACGCATGCAGGAGGGCATCCTCTCGCTCATGCAGATGGCGAAGACCTCGGCGGCGCTCCACCGGCTCGCCGAGCGACGGCTCCCGTTCATCTCGGTGCTCACCGACCCGACGACGGGGGGCGTGACCGCGAGCTTCGCGATGCTCGGCGACGTCATCCTGGCCGAGCCGCGCGCACTGATCGGCTTCGCGGGGCCGCGCGTGATCACCGAGACCATCCGGCAGCCGCTCCCCGAAGGCTTCCAGCGCTCGGAGTTCCTCCTCGCGCACGGCCAGATCGACGCGATCGTCGACCGGCGCGAGCTCAAGGAAACACTGCGCCGGATCCTCGCGTTCTTCGCCGACACCACGCCCGCCGCAGACCCACCGCCGGGATGACGTACGCCGAGGCGGTCGCGCGGCTCCTCGCCCTGCGCGGCGGCGAGCACGCGGGGATGCGCCCCGGCCTCGAGCGGATCCAGACGCTGCTGGCCGCGCTCGGTCACCCGGAGGAGCGCTGCCGGATCGTCCAGATCGGCGGGACCAACGGCAAGGGCTCGGTGGCCGCGATGCTCGCCGCCGTCCTCCGGGCCGCGGGCCGCCGGGTGGGCCTGTACACCTCGCCGCACCTGGTCTCTGTCCGCGAGCGCATCCGCGTCGACGGGGTGCCGATCCGCGAGGACGGCGTCGTCGACGGGATGGAGGCGCTCGGGACGCTCGTCGCCCGGCTCGACGCCAGCGTGTTCGAGGCGACGACGGCGCTCGCGCTCGACCACTTCGCCCGCGAGGGCGTCGACGACGCCGTGCTCGAGGTCGGGCTCGGCGGCCGGCTCGACGCCACCACGGTGGGCGTGCCGGCGGTGACCGTGCTCACGCGGATCGACCTCGACCACGAGGCCGTGCTGGGCCCGACGCTCGGGGCGATCGCCGAGGAGAAGGCGGCCATCATCCGCGCGGGCGTGGCGCTCGGCGCAGCGCAGGCGCCGGAGGCCACCGCGATCCTCGAGCGCCGCGCCCGAAGCGCCGGCGTGCCGCTGCTTCTCGAGGGCCGTGAGCTCCAGGTGTCGCTCACGCGGCGCGGGCTCGATGGGCAGTGGATCGAGTGCGCCGGCCCCGGCTTCGCGTTCCGCGACCTCCACCTCGGGATGCTCGGGAGCTTCCAGCCCGCGAACGCGCTGCTCGCCGTGGCGGCGGCGCACGCGCTCGGCGCGGACGAGACGGCGATCCGCGCCGGCCTCGATCGCGCGCGCTGGCCCGGCCGCTTCCAGCTCCTGCGCCGGCCGGGCGGCTGGCTCGTCCTGGACGGCGCCCACAACCCGGCCGGGGCCGCCGCCCTGGCGACCTCGTTGCGCGAGGTCTTCGGGGCTGCGCCGGTGACGCTCGTGCTGGCGCTCGCCCGCGACAAGGACGCGCGCGCGATCCTCGCCGCGCTGAGCCCGATCGCGCGACGGTTGATTCTCACCCGTTCCTCGAGCGCGCGCTCGGCGGACCCCGCCGCGCTTCGGGCCCTGGTCGCTTCCCCGGGGCCCCGGGTCGAGATCGCGGCCTCCGCCGCCGAAGCCCTAGCGCTGGCCGGCCGGGAGCCGGTGACCCCAATCCTTTGTGTGGCAGGTTCGCTCTTCCTCGTCGGCGACGTGCTCCGACGGGCCTCCGGGGGCGATAAACCTTGCTGCCTGGAAAAGGGGGCTGATAGCATAGAGTTCCTTTTCTGACGAGGACTTTCGTGACAGTGACGACGTGGCGGTGCGCGACGATTCTGCTCCTCGCGGGGGTCCTCCTCGCGAGCCCTGCGGCGTCCCCGGCCCAGACGACCGGCCCCCTGATCGTGTCGACTGCGGGGGGAGACGTGACGGTGCTCGCCGACCGCATCGAGCAGGTCGGCCCCGACAACCTCACCATCGCCAGCGGCCACGTCGAGATCACGCGCGGCACGGCCCGACTCCTCGCCGACCGGGTCGAGATCAACCGCGCGACGGGCGACGCGACCGCGCAGGGCCACGTGATCTTCTACGATGGCGAGGACCGGCTCACCGGCGAGCGCATCGAGTACAACGTCAAGACCGGCACGGGTGTCGTCTACCGCGGCGAGGCGCGCGCGGCCCCGTACTACCGCCTCGGCGGCGAGCGGATGGAGCGGCTCGGCGACTCCGTCTACCGCGTCCGCCGCGGCATCTTCACGACGTGCGAGGACGACTCGCCCGCGTGGTCGTTCCGCTTCGGTTCGGCCACGGCCGACCTCGACGACATCATCTACGGCACGAACGCCTCGTTCTGGGTCAAGGACGTGCCGCTGATCCCCTTCCTGCCGTTCTTCGCCGCCGCCATCCGGCGGGAGCGGCAGACGGGCTTCCTGCCGCCGCAGTTCGGCCAGTCGAGCCGCAAGGGGGTCTTCCTCGGCATCCCGTTCTACTGGGCGATCTCGGACAGCCAGGACGCCACGCTCTCGCTCGAGCTCTTCGAGCGCCGGGGCGTCGGGGCGACGGGCGAGTATCGTTACGTGTTCTCGACGACGCAGCGCGGTGCGCTGAGCGGGTTCTACGTGAAGGAGACCGAGCAGAGCGGCGACGACCGCGGGTGGGCCGCGTTCCGGCACGAGTGGCTCGTGGGCCGCGGCCTCTCGCTGAAGGCCGACCTGAACGCGGTGTCGGACGACGGGGTCCTGCGCACGTACGAGGACTCGCTCGCGCGGCGCGCCACGCAGCGCGCCGAGTCGAACCTGGCCGTCACGCAGACGTGGGAGAACTGGAACCTCGTCGGCCGCCTGTTCTGGTACCAGGACCTGACGACGTCGCGGCGTGTCGAGCTGCAGCGGCTGCCCGAGCTCACCGTCCAGGGCACGCGCCAGGCGGTTCCGGGCCTGCCCGGCGTGCTCTACCAGCTGGACGCGGGCGTCGTGAACTTCGTGCGCGACCTCGGCTCGGAGGGCGCGCGGTTCGACCTGCACCCGCAGGTGTCGCGCCCGATCTCCCTCGGCGGCTACGCGACGCTCACGCCCTTCCTGGGCGGCCGGCTCACCGCGTACGACCGCACCGTCACCGGCGTGCGGATCGTGCACGGCGAGAGCGTGGAGAGGACGGAGGCCGACGCGCGCGTGCGGCGCCTCGGGGAGCTCGGCGGCGACCTCGAGAGCCGCGTCTCCCGCGTGTACCGCCCCGACGGCCTCGGGGGATTCGACGCGGTGCTCCACTCGATCGAGCCGCGCGTGCACTACGTGCGACTCGTCGGCGACAATTTCTACAGCCTGCCCGCCTGGACGACGCGCGTCGATCGGATCCCCGAGGGGAGCTGGCTCGAGTACTCGCTCACGAATCGGATCCGCGGCAGGACCGTGAGCCCGGCCGGGACGGAGGCGGTGCGGGTGGACCTCGCCCGCTTCGTCCTCGCCCACGGGTACGACTTCCAGGAGAACCGCGTCGGCAACGTCGCGGCCGACCTGATCGTCCAGCCGACGGAGCGCCTCCGCTTCCGGGGCGACGCGAGCTACAATGTGGACGGCGCGGGGCTCCAGTCCCTGACGAGTGACCTCGCGCTCACCGTGTCCCCCGTGACCGCCAGCATCGGAACGCGCTACACCAAGCAGCAACTCGGGGCCGGGCCGACGGCCGGCGTCGTCCCGGAGTTCGTCCAGGTCCCCGGCACCTACGCCCTCGGCGGGCGCGAGCCCAACCGATCCTCGGTCAGCTTCCTCACGGCCGGCGTCACGTCGGAGCTCACGCGGCACCTCGCGGTCCGGGCGCACACGTTCTGGGACGTGCGGACGGACACGTTCGTGGAGAACCGCTTCGGCGTCGACCTCCGCTTCGACTGCTGGGGGCTCCTCCTGGAGTACGTCGATCGCTCGCAGGCCGGCGGCGGGCGCGCCGAGGACGAGTTCCGCTTCGGACTCAACCTGCTCGGCGTGGGCCACGCGCTCAGCACCCGCCTCGGGACCGGCACGGATTCCGGTGGGCCGCGCCTGAAGTGATCCCTCTCGTCGACCTCACCCGCCAGCATGCGGCGATCCGCGAGGAGCTGCTGCGCGCGATGGCGAGCGTCCTCGACTCGGGCCAGTTCATCCTGGGTGCCCAGGGGCGCGCGCTCGAGGGCGAGCTGGCGGCGCTGTCGGGCGTCCGCCACGGGATCGGGGTCGCCTCGGGGACCGACGCGCTCCGCCTGGCGCTCGCCGCGGTCGGCATCGGCCCCGGCGACGAGGTGCTCACGCCGGCGTTCAGCTTCGTGGCGTCCGCGTCGACGATCGCGATGCTCGGGGCGACGCCCGTGTTCGTCGACATCGAGCCCGAGACCTTCACGCTCGACGTCGCGGCCGCCGAGCGCGCCGTCACCCCCCGGACGCGCGCGATCGTGGCCGTCCACCTGTACGGGCACCCGGCCGCGATGGATCGGGTCGCGGCCCTGGCGCGGGCGCACCGACTCGCCGTGATCGAGGATGCGGCCCAGGCGGTCGGTGCGGTCTGGGCCGGGCGCCCCGTGGGCGCGTGGGGCGACGCCGCGTGCCTCTCGTTCTACCCGACGAAGAACCTCGGGGCGTGCGGGGACGGGGGCATGATCGTGACCGACCGCGATGACGTCGCCGAGCGCGTCCGTCGCCTCCGGCACCACGGGGACGCCGGCCGCTACCGGCACGTGGAGCTCGGCTACTGCAGCCGGCTCGACGAGCTGCAGGCCGCGGTGCTGCGGGTCAAGCTCGGGCGTCTCGCTGCGTGGACCGAGGCGCGGCGGCGGATCGCCGTGCGCTACGCCGAGCTGCTCCGCGGGTTGCCGCTCGTGCTGCCGGTCGAGCGTCGCGACGCGCGGCACGTCTACCACCTGTTCAGCGTGCGGCACGCGCAACGGGACGCCTTCGTCAAGGCCCTCGCCGACCAGGGGGTGGGGACCGCGGTCCACTACCCGCTGCCCGTGCCCGGCCAGCCCCTCTTCGGCGACGGCGGCGAGCGCCGCTTTCCGGAGGCGTGGCGCGCCGCGCGCGAGGTCTGCTCGCTCCCGTGCTTCGCCGAGCTGACCGACGCCGAGCTCGAGCAGGTGGCCGCGGCGGCCCGGCAGGCCTGCGAGCGGGCGGCGTGACGGCCGCGGACGCGCTCCGCGCGCGGCTCGCCGGGGCGCCGACCGTCGGCGTCATCGGGCTCGGGTACGTCGGGCTGCCGCTCGCCGTCGCCTTCGCGGAGTCCGGCGCGCGCGTGCTCGGGATCGACCGCGACGCGCACCGGGTCGAGCGGGTGCGCGCCGGGCAGAGCTTCGTCGAGGACGTGTCGGCGGCGACGCTCGCCCCATTGGTCGCGTCCGGGCGGCTCTCCGCCGCGGGCGACGTGGCGGCGCTCGCGGAGGCCGACGCGATCGTGATCTGCGTGCCGACGCCACTCGGCAAGTCGAAGGAGCCCGACATCTCCTTCATCGTCGGCGCCGCCGACGCGGTCGCCGCGATCATCCGGCCCGGGCAGCTCGTGGTGCTCGAGTCGACCACGTACCCGGGGACGACGCAGGAGGTGCTGCTCCCGCGCTTCGCGGCGCGCGGGCTCCGGGCCGGGGAGGACTTCTTCCTCGCGTTCTCGCCCGAGCGCATCGACCCGGGCAACCGGAAGTACACGCTGCGCGACATCCCGAAGGTGGTCGGTGGCCTCACCCCGGCGTGCCGCGACCTGGTGACGATGCTCTACGCGCGCGTCGCGAGCCAGATCGTGCCGGTGTCGGGACCCGAGACGGCCGAGATGGTGAAGCTCTTCGAGAACACCTTCCGGTCCGTCAACATCGCGCTGGTCAACGAGTTCGCGATCATGTGCCG
>MGCE01000094.1 GCA_001790315.1 Candidatus Rokubacteria bacterium RIFCSPLOWO2_02_FULL_72_37
GGCCTTCTCGAACTCCTGCGCCTCGAGATACATGTCCTTCTCGCGTCGCACGCGCTCCAGCTCTTTCTCGATCTCCTTCAGCTCCGGCGGCGGCATCAGTGCCATCAGCCGGGTCCGGGACGACGCCTCATCGATGACGTCGATGGCCTTGTCCGGCAGCTGCCGGTCCGTGATGTACCGATCGGCGAGATGGACGGCGGCGTTGATCGCCTGCTCCGTGATCTTGACGCGGTGGTGAGCCTCGTACTTGTGCCGCAGGCCGCGGATGATCTCGATGGCCTCCGGCACGCTCGGCGCCTTGACGATGACCGGCTGGAACCGCCGCTCGAGCGCGCCGTCCTTCTCGATGTACTTGCGGTACTCGTCGAGCGTCGTCGCGCCGATCGTCTGGATCTCACCGCGCGAGAGCGCCGGTTTCAGCATGTTCGACGCGTCGATCGCGCCTTCGGCCGCGCCGGCGCCGATCAGCGTATGCAGCTCGTCGAGGAAGAGCACCACGTTCTCGGACTGCCGGATCTCCTTCATCACGGCCTTGAGCCGCTCCTCGAACTGGCCGCGGTACTTCGTGCCGGCCACGAGCGCGCCCAGGTCGAGCTGGAGGAGCCGCTTGTTCACGAGAACGTCGGGGACGTCGTGGCTCACGATCTTCTGCGCCAGCCCCTCGACGATCGCGGTCTTGCCGACGCCGGGCTCACCGATCAGCACGGGGTTGTTCTTGGTGCGCCGCGCCAGAATCTGGATGACCCGCTCGATTTCCTGCTCGCGCCCGATGACGGGATCGAGCTTGCTCTCCCGTGCCAGCTGGGTGAGGTCGCGCGCGAACTCGTCGAGCACGGGCGTCTGCGAGCGCTTCTTCGGACGCGGGTAGTACTGGTCACCGAGCAACGCGAGCGTCTCCTGCCGCACCTCGTCGAGTCGGGCGCCGAGCGATTCGAGGATCTTCGCGGCGATCGACTGCCCCTCCTTCATCAGTCCGAGCAGGAGGTGCTCGGTGCCGATGTAGTTGTGGCCGAGCTGCCGGGCCTCTTCGATCGAGAGCTCGAGCACGCGCTTGGCCTGAGGCGTGAAGGGCACTTCACCGAACGTCAGGGTCTTCGGGAACCCGGCCAGGGCGCGCTCGACCTCGGCCTTGACCGTCTCGAGGCGGAGCCCGAGCCGCTGCAGCACGGCGGTCGCGATGCCTTCACCGTCGCGAATCAGCCCCAGCAGGACGTGCTCGGTCCCGACGAAGTCGTGCCGAAAGCGGCCCGCTTCCTCGCGCGCCAAGATGATGACCCGTCGTGCGCGTTCGGTGAATCGCTCAAACACTGGTTGTCCCCACTCCTTCCCAAGACCGCACGAAGCGAGAATTCTCTTTCGACGACGGCTAGTTAGTGGACCACGCGCTCAGTATAGCCCACGCCCTAGGACCCTGCTAGCCTTTTTCTTCACGAGGAACTAACTCTGCGAAAGTCTGACTGAATCCTCTGCGACGGGGCCGCCCGGGCACGTCACCGTCCTCAGTCCCTCCAGGCGCCGATCTCGCGAGCCCGGCCCTCCACCAGCCGGTAGCCGCGCTCGGCCTTACGGGCCAGGTCGGGATTGTGCGTGGCGACCAGGAATGCGACGCCGCGCTCGGCCCCGAGGCGCAGGAAGAGGTCGTAGATGACCTCGCTCGTCTTCGGGTCGAGGTTGCCGGTCGGCTCATCGGCGAGGATGAGACTGGGTTTGTTGATGAGCGCGCGCGCGATCGCCACACGCTGCTGCTCGCCGCCCGAGAGCTCCCCTGGCCGGTGGCGCGCCCGGTCGGCCAGCCCCACTTCCGCGAGCGCGGCCTGGGCGAGCGCGCGCGCCTCGTGGGTCGGGCGCCGCGCGATGAGCGCGGGGATCATCGCGTTCTCGAGCGCCGTCAGCTCGCCGAGCAGGTTGTAGAACTGGAAGACGAACCCGACGTCCTGCCGCCGGTAGCGGACCAGCTCGGGCTCGCTGCGCGTGAACAGCTCAGCGCCCTTGAACCGCACGCGGCCGCCGTCGGGTCGGTCGAGCGCGCCCAGCAGGTGCAGCAGCGTGGACTTGCCGACACCCGACGCGCCGGCCAGCGTCACGAACTCCCCGTGCCGTACCGTGAGGCTCGCCCCCCGGAGCACGCGCAGGACCTCGGGCCCGGTGCGGTACTCCTTCTCGAGGTCCTCGGCCTCGAGCAACGGCTCCTGCCCCGCGCTACTCATAACGCAGGACGTCCACGGGCGCGAGCATCCCGGCGCGTCGGGCCGGGATGATCGTCGCGAGAAAGGACAGGAGCAGCGTCGCGCCGACGACCATGAGCCCGTCGGACAGGGTGAGCTTCATCGGCAGGTGGTCGATCTGGTACACGTCACCGGCGAGCCGGATGATCTTGTACGTGTTCTGCACCCAGATCAGCGCGAGGCCGACGGCGCTGCCCACCACGGTCCCGACGACGCCGATCGTCATGCCGACCGCGAAGAACATCGCCGTGATGCTCTGTCCGGACGCGCCGATCGCCTTCAGGATCCCGATCTCCTTCCGCTTCTCGGCCACGAGCAGGACCAGGTGACCGATGATCGCGAACGCCGCGACGAGCACGATGATGGTGACGACGACGAACAGCGCGTACTTCTCGAGCTGGAGGGCGGCGAAGAGGTTGCGGTTCATGTCCATCCAGTCGCGCACCCAGAACGGGTGTCCGAGCGTGGCGGCCACCGCCCTGCCGACCCTCTTCGCCTCGAACGGGTCGTCGAGCTTCACCTCGATGCCGGTCACGCCCGCGAGCCCGGCGAACTCCTGGGCCGCCGGCAAGGCCAGGTACGCGATGGACGCGTCGAATTCGTACATGCCGATCTCGATCGTTCCCGCGACCGTGTAACGGCGCATCTTCGGCACCATCCCGACCGCGGTGAGCGCCCCCTGCGGGGAGATCAGCGTCACGCCGTCGCCCGGGACGACTCCGAGGGTGCGGGCGAGCTCTCGCCCCAGGACGATGGCAGCCTGCCCCTCGGCGAGGGGCTCGAGGCTGCCGCTCCTGAGCTGCCCCCGGACGTCGGCACGGACCACGTCGCGGGTCAGGTCGATGCCGCGGATCAGGCCGCCGTGCGCACCGCCCGACGCCGTCGTGAACAGCACCTGCTGGTGCACGAACGGCGTCGCCGACCGCACGCCGGGGAGCCCGCGGATCCGCGCGGCGATCGCGGCCGCGTCACGCAGTCCGGCACCTCCGCTCTGGTAGACCAGCAGGTGCGGATTCGCCGCGATGATCCGGTCGCGGATGCCGTCCTGGAAGCCGGTCATCACGGCCAGCACGACGATCAGGGCCGCAACGCCGAGGAACACGCCTCCCACGCCGATCCAGACGAAGAGCGAGAGGTTCGTGCGCTGGCCGCGCGCGCGCAGATACCGCAGCCCCATGAAGACCTCGAAGGGCAGGTTCACGACGTGGACTCCGCCTCACCGCCCGGGCCCCGGGCCTCCGGGCGCAGCTGCGGAAACAGGATCACCTCGCGGATCGAGGGCTGGTCGGTGAACAGCATCGCCAGCCGGTCGATGCCGATGCCTTCTCCCGCGGCCGGTGGCATGCCGTACTCGAGCGCCCGCACGTAGTCTTCGTCCAGCCAGTGCGCCTCGTCGTCGCCGCGGGCCTGGAGCTGGGCCTGCTCACGGAAGCGCGCGAGCTGGTCCACCGGGTCGGTGAGCTCGCTGTACGCGTTGGCGAGCTCGCGCCGGCCGATGAACAGCTCGAAGCGTTCCACGAGAAGCGGGTCGACCCGGCTCTTCCTCGCGAGCGGGGACAGCTCTACCGGGAAGTCGATCACGAACGTGGGCTGCACGAGCGTCGGCTCGATCAGGGTCTCGAAGACCTCCTTCCAGAGCTTCCAGAGGGGGCCGTCGCCTCGGGCGAGCCCCCGCGCCTGCGCGGCGCGCGCCACGACCGCGGCATCGGTCGTCGGCGTGACGGTCACGCCCAGCGCCTCGGAGATCCCTTCGAAGAAGCGCAGTCGTCGCCACGGCGGCTGCAGGTCGATCTGGTGCTCGCCCCACGTCAGGCGAAGCGTACCCCTGAGCGACCGCGCCAGCTCGACGAACAGCGCCTCGGTGAGCTCCATCAGGTCGCCGTAGTCCGCGTATGCCTGATAGAACTCGAGCATCGTGAACTCGGGGTTGTGTTGCGTCGAGATCCCCTCGTTGCGGAAATTGCGGTTGATCTCGTAGACCCGCTCGAGGCCCCCGACCACGAGTCGCTTCAGGTAGAGCTCGGGCGCAATGCGCAGGTACAAATCGAGGTCCAGGGCGTTGTGGTGGGTCCGGAACGGCCGGGCGATCGCGCCGCCGGGGATCGGCTGCATCATCGGCGTCTCGACTTCGAGGAATCCCCGTGCATCGAGGAACGTGCGGAGGGCGCCCACGAGGCGGGACCGCAGCCGGAAGATCTCCCGCGTCTCCGGGTTGACGATGAGATCGACGTAGCGCTGGCGGTAGCGCGTCTCCACGTCCTTGAGACCGTGCCACTTCTCGGGCAGCGGCCGGAGCGCCTTGGCGAGGAACGCGAGTCCCTTGACCGCGACCGTCAGCTCGCCGGTCCGCGTGCGAAACAGCTCGCCGGTGACGCCGACGAAGTCGCCGACGTCGAGATCGGTGAAGCGCGCGTACTCGTCGCCGAGCTGGTCCGCGCGCGCGTAGAGCTGGACGCGCCCCGTGTGGTCCATCAGGTGTGCGAAGCAGGTCTTGCCGTGGTGGCGGAGCGCGACGATGCGGCCGGCGACGCTCACCGGCCCGGCGCCGCGGAGCTCCTCGTCGGCGGCGCCGGCGAAGCGCGCGGCGAGGGGCGCCGCCCAGTGTGTCACCGGGTATCGCCCGCCGAACGGATCCACGCCCTGGGCCCGCAGCGCGGCCAGCTTCTCGTGCCGCTGCCGGACGAGATCGCTCGCGTCGCCCGGCGTCATGCCGCCTCGCGGCCCTGCGCCCACAGCAGGTAGGCCTTGATCAGCGCATCGAGGTCGCCGTCCATGGTCGCCTCGACGTTGCCGATCTCGAGCCCGGTGCGATGGTCCTTGATGAGCTGATACGGGTGGAACGTGTACGAGCGGATCTGGCTGCCGAAGGCGATCCCTTTCTTCTGTCCGGCCAGCTCGGCGAGCTCGTCGCGCTGCTTCGCGGCGGCGATCTCGTACAGCCGCGCCTTGAGGATGCGCATGGCCGTGTCCCGGTTCCGGAGCTGCGAGCGCTCGTTCTGGCACTGGACGACCAGGCCGGTCGGCAGGTGCGTGATGCGCACCGCCGAGTCGGCCGTGTTGACGCCCTGCCCGCCCGGCCCCGACGAGCGGAAGACGTCCACCCGCAGTTCCTCCTCGCGGATGCTCACCTCGACGTCGTCCACCTCCGGGGTGACGGCCACCGAGGCGAAGCTCGTCTGTCGCCGGCGCGAGGCGTCGAAGGGCGAGATCCGCACGAGTCGGTGCACACCGGTCTCGCCGCGGAGGAAGCCATAGGCGTACTCGCCCGTCACCTCGACGGTCGCCGACTTGATGCCCGCCTCATCCCCCGGCAGCAGATCGACCACCTCCGCCTTGAAGCCCGCGCGCTCGCACCAGCGGAGGTACATCCGGAGGAGCATCTGCGCCCAGTCCTGTGACTCGGTGCCGCCGGCGCCCGGGTGGATGGACAGGATCGCGGCCTTCACGTCGTGGGGCCCGGAGAGCATCACCTTCAGCTCGAACTCGTCGAGCTCGCGCCGCAGCCGGACGATTCCCTCGGTGATCTCGGCGTCGAGGCTCCCGTCGTCCCCTGTCTCGGCCGCGAGCTCGAGGAGGACCGCGACGTCCTCGGCCGCCGTCGCGAGCTCCTTCACTCGCGTCACGCTCCGGCTCAGCTCGGTCCGCTCGCGGAGAAGCTCCTGCGCCCGGCGGTTATCGTCCCAGAAGCTCGGCGAGGCCATCTCCCCGTCGATCGCCGCGAGTCGCGCCTCCTTGGCAGGCACGTCAAAGGTGCCTCCGGAGCTCGTCGACCCGGGTCGCGAGGTCGGTGACGTCGCGTTTGAAGTCACCGAGCACGGCGAACTCCACGCGCGGCGCACACGGCGAGCGCCCCCGCCGTGATCGCGGCGGAGAGCCAGGCCAGCCAGTCGCCGAAGCGCGTGTAGAGCGTCTCCGTGGTCCGCAGCGGCAACCGGTCGAGGATCACGGCGCGGCTGCCGAGGTCGAGACGGCGCAGAACCTGACCTGTCGGCGAGATGAACGCCGACACGCCCGTGTTCGCTGCCCGGACGATGGCGGTGCGATGTTCCACGGCGCGCAACGGGTACATGCCGAGATGCTGCCAGGGACCACTCGTGCGGCCGAACCACGCATCGTTCGTCATGTTCACCATCAGGCGCGCTCCACCTCTCACGAACTCGCGGACGAGCTCCGGGAAGACCCCCTCGTAACAGATTACGACACCGAACGGGGCTGGCGGACCCGGGAACACGACCGTGCTGGAACCCGGCTCGAGCTCCGAGATGAACTCGGCCCACCCGCGGACGAATCCGATCACGCCCGAGAGCGGCACGAACTCTCCGAACGGAACCAGATGGATCTTATCATACCGCCCCACAATCCCGCGCCGTGTCAGGAGAAACGCGCTGTTGCGGAACGCGGCCGGCGGTCCGGCGTCGACGTCAAGGGAGCCCACGAGGAGGCTTGCCCCCGTCACGCGGGCGAGCTCCGTCAAGTCCCTGACGAGGCCCGGGTCGCGACGCAGCGGGGTGGGGGTCGCCGTCTCGGGCCAGACGATGAGGTCGGGGCGATCCCGGGCGGCGCGCTCCGTCAGCGAGCGGTAGATGCCGAGGGTCACCGCCGCGTGCTCGGGATCGAACTTGAGAGGTTGCTCGATCGAGGGCTGCATGATCGCGACCTCGATCGCGCCCGGCGGCAACGGCCGGCTCAACCGCGCGTACCCGAAGGCGAGGGTGCCGCCGAGAAGCAGCCCGCCGAGCAGGATGCCCGTGAGTGCCTGGCGCCAGGCCAGGAGGAGACAGCCGGCGACGGCGGCGTTCACCGCGACGACCACGAGGGACACGGCGTGGACGCCCGCGAGCTCGGCGATCTGGATCACGGAGAGGCGCAGGTGCTGCGAGTAGCCCAGCGTGCCCCAAGGGAAGCCGCCGAGCAACCAACCCGTGAGTGCCTGGCGCCAGGCCAGGAGGAGACAGCCGGCGACGGCGGCGTTCACCGCGACGACCACGAGGGACACGGCGTGGACGCCCGCGAGCTCGGCGATCTGGATCACGGAGAGGCGCAGGTGCTGCGAGTAGCCCAGCGTGCCCCAAGGGAAGCCGCCGAGCAACCAACTCCTCACCCACTCCCCCGCCACCCACAGGAAGGGCGCGGTCAGCAGCGCCCAGCCCGGCGATCCCCGACGGGTGATCCACGCGAGCGTTGCCGCGACGCCGCCGGTGTAGAGGCCGCAGTACGCCGCCAGGGCGAGGATCGGCAGCCACGTCAGTGGCCACGGGATCGTGCTGTACGTCTGGAAGGTATGGTCGAGCCACCGTAGGAGGACGAGGAAGAACACGGTCCCGTGGAACCAGCCCCAGCCGAGCGCCGCGCGAGGCATCCGGGTGAGCGCGACGGTGAGCAGCGGCGTCAGCGCGATCCACGCCGTCCCGTACCAGTCCGTGCGTGGGAACGCCAGGGCGAGTCCGAGTGCGCTCATCGCGAGGAGGCCCGCGAGGCCCGCGGTTTCGCGCAGAATCAGGACCCCCACGCGAGACGATCGGCCAGGACCCTGGGCAGCCCGGCCGCCAGGATCTTTCGCCGCGCCCGCTCGACGTCGTACGCCACGCGACGGATCGTGAGCGTGCCCCGCTCGACGTCCCAGAGCCCGTAGGCGGCCCGCGGGTCGCGATCGCGCGGCTGGCCGACACTGCCGACGTTGACGATGTAGCGGCGCCCGGCCGCGAACTCGACCTCGAAAGTCCCGGCCCGGAACTCGGGTCCCGAGGAACCCACCGACCAGGCCGCCGGCAGGTGCGAGTGGCCGACGAGGCAGAGGCGCGTCGAGAACGCCGCGAACGCGGCGAAGCCGTCCTCAGCGGACACGAGGTAGTCCCACTCCTCCGGGTGATCGGGCGAGGCGTGCACGAGGATCGCGTCGCCGACCTCCGCGACCAGTGGAAGCGCGCCCAGGTAGGCACGGTGGTCCGCGTCGAGATGCCCGCGAGTCCACACGAGCGCCGCGCGCGCGGACGTGTTGAACCAGTCGAGATCGAGCCGTCCCGCGACGGCGTGG
>MGCE01000095.1:0-2152 GCA_001790315.1 Candidatus Rokubacteria bacterium RIFCSPLOWO2_02_FULL_72_37
GACCAGATCGTGCAGGGCATGTCCGGGCTCATGTGGCTCACGGGCACGGCGGAGTCGGCGCCGCTCCGCATCGGCATCCCGATCGGCGACCTCCTCGCGGGCTACTTCTGCGCGATGGGCATCCTGGTCGCGCTCGTCGAGCGCCAGCGCTCGGGCCGCGGGCAGCACGTCACGACGTCGCTCCTCGAGGCGATGGTGGGAAGCCTGTCGTTCCAGGCGGCGGGTTACCTGAACACGGGCAAGGTGCCGCCGCCCGTCGGCAACCATCACCCGCAGACCGCGCCGATGGGCGTCTACCGCGCGCAGGACGGCTTCCTGAACCTCGCCGTCGGGAACGACGAGATGTTCCGGCGCCTCTGCGGCGTCCTCGGCGTGCCCGAGCTCGGCGCGGACCCGCGCTTCGCGAAGAACCTCGAGCGCGTCAGGCACCGGCAGGCGCTCGACGTCGTCATCGTCGAGAGGCTCATGACCCGGAGCGTGGCCGAGTGGATCGAGACGCTCAACGCGGCGGGCGTCGCCTGCGGGCCGATCTACACGCTCGACGAGGTCTTCGCCGATTCCCAGGTGAGGGAGTTCGGGCTGGTCCACGAGCAGACGCACGACACGTTCGGCCCGGTGAAGCTGGTCGGGCTGCCCGTCGGCCTGAGCCGCACGCCGGCGACGGTGCGCACGCCGGCGCCGCCTCCCGGCACGCACACGCGCGAGATGCTCGGCCGGCTCGGCTACCCGCCAGCCGAGATCGACGCGCTCGCCCAGGCCGGCGTCATCGAGGTGACCAAGTGAAGCCCCGCGTGCCTGCAGCCGGCCACCCGCGGTGCGCGCCGGCCTCGCGGAGATCGTTACAATGACCGACATCCTGGTGCAGCACGACGGGCCGATCGCGACGGTCGTGTTCAACCGGCCGAAGATGCGCAACGCGATCAGCCTCGCGATGTGGACCGAGCTCGCGCGGCTGATCGAGGGGCTCGCCAAGGACGACTCGGTTCGCGCCATCGTCTTCCGCGGCGCCGGCACCCAGGCGTTCGCGTCCGGCGCGGACATCTCCGAGTTCACGGAGAACCGCAAGGACACCGCGACCGCGCTCCAGTACAACGCGCAGACGGCTGCCGCGTACGGTGGTCTCCGCGACTGCCCCAAGCCCACCGTCGCGATGATCTACGGCTACTGCATGGGTGGCGCGGTCGCGGTCGCGCTCGCGTGCGACCTGCGCTTCGCCGCGGAGGGCGCGAAGTTCGGCATCCCGGCCGCCAAGCTCAACATCATCTATCCGCCGGATTCGGTCGGCCAGCTCGTGGACCTCGTGGGGCCCGCGTACGCGAAGGACATCCTCTTCTCGGCCCGCACGGTGGACGACCGCGAGGCGCTCGCGATGGGGTTCTTCCAGCGGCTGCTCCCTCCCGACGAGCTCGAGCGCTACACCTACGACTACCTCCGCCGCGTCGCCGACAATGCCCCCCTCTCCGTGCGCGGCACCAAGCTCACGGTGCAGTCGTGGCTCGCGGGCCTCACCGACGAGCGCCGCCGCCGCCTCGCCGACCTGGCGCTCGAGGCGTTCGAGAGCGAGGACTACAAGGAGGGCACGCGGGCGTTCCTCGAAAAACGGGCGCCCCGGTTCCAGGGGCGCTAGGCCCGCGCGCCCGCGCTTCGGCGTGAGGCTCGAGTTCCTCTCGTCCACTCCCCCGAGCCCGACGGAGGGGAGCGGCACCTTCGTCGCGCTCGACGGGCTGGCGCGGGGGCTCGGCCGCCTCGGCCACGACGTCGTGGTCCGTCCGCTCGGGCACCGCACCGGCGTTCACACCTTCGACCGCTGGCTCTACAACGCGCGCGTCGCGCTCGCTCCGCCCGACGCCGACGTGACCGTCGGCGTGGACCTGGACGGCTTCCTGTGGGCGCGGCGGCGCGGCCGCGCGCGGTTCGTCGTGATGCTCAAGGGCATCATCGCGGACGAGCTCCGGAACGAGCGGGGGCTCGTCCGTGCGCTCCTCACGCTGCAGGCGAGGTGGGAGCGGGCCAACACCGAGCGTGCCGAGCGCGTGATCGTCCCGAGCCGGTACTCGGCGTCGGTGGCGCAGGCGGTCTACGGGATCCCGCCGACCAGGCTCGCAGTGGTCCCCGAGCCGCTCGACCTGGGCGACTGGCGGCGCCGCTTCGC
>MGCE01000095.1:2166-6712 GCA_001790315.1 Candidatus Rokubacteria bacterium RIFCSPLOWO2_02_FULL_72_37
ACGAGCCGCCGGCGCGCCCGACGGTCCTCGCCGTCGCGCGCATGTATCCGCGCAAGCGGCTCGACGACCTGCTGCGGGCGGCGGTGATCCTGCGCCGTCGAATCCCGCGGATCCGGATCCGCATCGTAGGGGAAGGGCCGGAATCCGCCCGGCTGCGCGACCTCCACCGCGAGCTCGACCTGGGGGCGTCCGTGGTCTTCCGCGGCGAGGTGTCCCGTGGTGATCTGGCGGTAGAATACGTGAGCGCCCACTGCTTCTGCCTGCCGACGGTGCAGGAGGGGTTCGGGCTCGTCTTCGCCGAAGCGATGGCGGCCGGGCTGCCGGTGGTGGCCTGCCGCGCCGCGGCGGTGCCGGAACTCGTGGAAGATGGACGAACCGGGCTCCTGGTGACTCCGCGATGTCCGGACG
Organism: Candidatus Rokubacteria bacterium RIFCSPLOWO2_02_FULL_72_37; assembly: GCA_001790315.1. GTDB lineage: Bacteria > Methylomirabilota > Methylomirabilia > Rokubacteriales > CSP1-6 > GWA2-73-35. The sequence continues at coordinate 2,575 of MGCE01000095.1, forward strand.
AGCTCGCGACGGCCATGGAGACACTGCTGGTGAATGAAGAGCTGCGCAGGCGACTCGGCGCCCGGGGCGCCGAGCGCGTGGGCGCGCTCGACCTCGAGCGCGTCGCCGCGCGCTTCCTGGAGGCGCTCGCGTGAGCGGGGAGCGCGCCCGGAGCACGCGCCGGTTCGCCTTCGCGGCGGGCCACCGCTACTGGGTGGACGGGTGGCCGGCCGCGGAGAACGAGCGGGTCTTCGGCCGGCTCACGGTCCCGCACGGCCACAACTACACGCTCGACGTGACGATCGAGGGGCCGATCGACCCGCGCACGGGCATGGTGATCGACCTCGCCGAGCTCAAGCGCGTCGTCACCGAGGCCGTCGTCGCGCGCTTCGACCACGCCGACCTGAACGCCGACGCGGCGTTCCAGGGGCGGGTCCCGACGACGGAGAACATCGCCGTCGCGGTCTGGGAGCTCCTGGCGCCGAAGCTCGGCGCCGATCGGCTGGTGCAGGTCCGCGTGTGGGAGGACCCGACGCTCTACGTCGAGTATCGTGGCGGTGCGAGATGATCGGAGATCCGGTGGTTGAGCTGACGCGCGTGTACCACGCGAGCGCGGCGCACCGTCTCGCGCACCCGGCGCTCTCCGACGCGGCGAACGCGTCGGTCTACGGCGCCTGCGCCCGCCCGCACGGCCACAACTACTACATCGAGGTGACCGTGGCCGGCCGTCCGGACCCGGTGACCGGCATGGCGGTGGACCTCGCGGCGCTCGACGCGGCGGTGGACCGGGCCGTCATCTCGCGCGTGGACCACCAGACGCTCGAGGCCGTGCCGGAGCTCGCCGGCGTGATCACCACGGGCGAGAGCCTCGCGCGCGCCTTCTGGCGGCTGCTCGCGCCGGAACTCCCGGAGGCCGCGCTCACCCGCGTGACCGTCGTCGAGACCGCCAAGAACCGCTTCGAGTACGAAGGTGGAGCGCGATGATCGAAAAGCTGATCGAACAGCTCCTGAAGGAGCTCGGCCAGGACGTGAGCCGCGAGGGGCTCGCGAAGACGCCGGAGCGCGTCGCGCAGGCGCTGCGCTATCTGACGTCCGGCTACGACAAGGACGTGAAGGACGTGCTGAACGACGCCATGTTCGTCGAGGACTACGACGAGATGGTGATCGTGAAGGACATCGACTTCTTCTCGATGTGCGAGCACCACGTCCTCCCGTTTTTCGGCAAGGCGCACGTCGCGTACATGCCGCGCAAGAAGATCGTGGGGCTGTCGAAGATCCCGCGGCTGGTGGAGATGTACAGCCGGCGTTTACAAGTACAGGAGCGGCTCACCACGCAGATCGCCACGACCCTGGACGAGGCGCTCCAGCCGCGCGGGGTCGCGGTCGTCATGGAGGCGATCCACATGTGCATGCTGATGCGTGGGGTGGAGAAGCAGAACTCGAAGGCCGTCACCTCGGCCATGCTCGGGGCGTTTCGCGATCGTCCGGAGACTCGCGCCGAGTTCATGGAGCTGATCAAGGCGGGCCGGGGGCTCCAGATATGAGCCTGGCGCTCGGCGGACAGGTCGCGCTCGTCACGGGCGCGGGGCGTGGGATCGGGCGCGCGATCGCGAGCGCGTTCGCCACGGAGGGCGCCGCGGTGGTGCTGGCCGCGCGCTCGCGCCAGGATCTCGCCGGCGCCGCCGCCGACATCCGGACGCGCGGTGGGCGCGCGCTGGCGATTCCGACCGACGTGACGCAGGACGCGGCGGTGGAGGCGCTGGTGGAGCAGACCGTGGCCGAGTTCGGACGCCTCGACGTGCTCGTCACCGCGGCGGGCACCGCGTCGTTCGGCCCCGTGGCGGGCGCGAAGCCCGCCGACTGGGACGGGATGCTCGCGCTCAACCTCAGGGCCGTGATGGTGTGCTGCCGCGCGGTGCTGCCCATCATGCTCCGCCAGCGGCGGGGGACGATCCTCAACGTCGGCTCGGTCGCCGCCGAGCGTCCGATCGCGGGCGCGGCCGCGTATGCCGCCACCAAGGCGGGCGTCGCGGCCTGGGGGCGGGTGCTCGCCGAGGAGCTGCGCGGCGAGGGCGTGCGTGTGGGCCTGCTCGTCGCGGGCGCCGTGGACACGCCCCTCTGGGACGCGCTCCCCGGCGCGCCCGACCGCGGCCGGATGCTCCGTCCCGGGGACATCGCCCGCGCGGCGGTGCTGATGGCGTCGCTCCCCCCCGGCGCGAGCCTCGAGGCCCTGACCCTCCTGCCCGCGGGCGGTATCCTGTGATACGATTGCATCAGTGGCAGGACATCCGAGAAAACCCCACCGATTCGGAGGGTTCGAATGGTTACGATGACTGAGACCGCCGCGAAGAAGATCAGTGAGCTCCGCCTCGAAGAGGGCAAGCCCGAGTGGGGGCTCAGAGTCCGTCTGGTCGGCGGCGGGTGCTCCGGCATGTCCTACGAGCTCGGTTGGGAGGAGCAGGAGGCGCCGGGCGACACCGTCGTCGAGGGTCCCCAGGGCATCCGTGTCTTCATCGACCAGCACAGCGCGCCCTACGTCACCGGCAGCGAGATCGACTACGTCGAGAACAACATGATGGGCGCGGGCTTCGCGATCAAGAATCCCAACGTGAAGTCGAGCTGCGGCTGCGGCCAGTCGCACAGCTTCTAGGCGCGTCGGTCGCCGTGCGCGTCCGGGTCCGCCTCTTCGCCCGGTACCGCGAGGCCGTGGGGCGGGAGCAGCTGGACGTCGAGCTCCCCGAGGGTGGGACCGTCGAGTCGGCGTGGGCGGCGGTGGTGGCCCGCCACCCCGACCTCGCGAAGTTCCGGCCCTTCACCCTGTTCGCCGTCGGTCACGAGTACGTCACGCCCGAGCACCCGCTCCGCCCCGACGACGAGCTGTGCCTGTTCCCGCCCGTCAGCGGCGGCCGCGATCACGACGTCTACCGCGTCGTGGAGGCGCCGCTGTCGCCCGACGCGGCTGCCGCCGCCGTGGACGACCCCGGCGCCGGCGGCGTCGTGGTCTTCTCGGGTGTCGTGCGGAACGAGACGGCCGGTCGGCCGGTCAAGTCCCTCGAGTACGAAGCGCACGTGCCGATGGCCGAGGCCAAGCTGCGCGAGATCGGCGCGGCCCTGCACACCCGCTGGCCCGGCGTCCGTCGCGTGGCGATGCTCCATCGCGTCGGGCGGCTCGAGATCGGCGAGGTGTCCGTGCTGATCGCGGTGGCCGCCGCGCACCGCGCGGAGGCGTTCGAGGCGTGCCGGTACGCGATCGACACGCTCAAGGCGAGCGTCCCGGTCTGGAAGAAGGAGCATTTCGAGGACGGCGAGGTCTGGGTGGGCCTCCAGGGCGGGTAGGGATGTCGTTCTTCCACGCCGTCGAGCGAACGATTCGCCGCCACGCGATGCTCGCGGGCGGCGAAACCGTCTTGGCGGCCGTCTCGGGTGGCAGCGACTCGGTCGGCCTGCTCCACGCGCTGGTCGGGCTCGCGCCCGCGTGGCGCCTGCGCGTGCACGTCGTGCACGTCGACCACGGTCTCCGCGCCGACGCCGCCCGCGACGCCGACTTCGTGCGCACGCTCGGCGCGCGCCTGCGCGTCCCGGTCGAGATCGCGACGGTCCGCGTGCCCCCGGGCAGCTCGCTCGAGGCGCAGGCGCGGACCGCGCGCTACGCGGCGCTCGGCGCCGCGGCCGACCGGTTGGGCGCCGCGCGCATCGCGCTCGGCCACACCGCGGACGATCAGGCCGAGACGGTGCTGATGCGGTTGCTCGCGGGAGCGGGCGTGCGCGGCCTGGCCGGCATCCCCCCGGTGCGCGGCCGCTTCGTGCGGCCCCTCATCGAGCAGCGCCGGCGCGACATCGTGACCGAGCTCCAGCGCACCGGGCTCGCCTGGGTCGAGGATCCCTCGAACCGGGACCCCAAGTTCCTCCGCAACCGTGTCCGGCACGAGCTGCTGCCGTTGCTCGCCGACGCCTACAGCCCCGGCGTCTCCGACGCGCTGGCCCGCGTTGCCGCGCTCGCGCGCGGCACGCTCGATGCGCTCGACCGTGTCGCGGCCGCCGAGCTCGACCGCTGGGGGGTCCGTGCCGACGGCGCGGTGACGCTCCCCGTCGGGCCGCTCGCCGCGCTCCCGCCGCCGGTCGCGGCGGAGGTCCTGCGCCGGGCGGCCGCGGAGCTGGG